>JAJDTE010000190.1:0-10526 GCA_022827325.1 Gammaproteobacteria bacterium
CTGCGGGCGGTGGCGGGAGACGCCGGCTGCCACAATTGCCATTCCCAGCAGAACTGTACGCAATACTGCCCCAACCTGCTGGACCCGGCAGGGTCCATCGCCGGGCTGAAACGGACGGTCATGGGATCCCTGCTGAAGGGAGAGCTCTGATGCCGCTCGGACTGTATATTCTGCAAAGGCTGAGCGCCCTGGTCATGGCGCCGCTGGTGCTGGTTCATCTCGGTGTCATCATTTACGCCGTCCGAAGCGGACTCGACGCCGAGGCACTGCTGGGACGCACCCGCGGCAGTCTGGCCTGGGGGCTGGTCTACGGCAGTTTCGTCCTCGCGGTCTCCATCCACGCCGCCATTGGTCTTCGCACCGTGCTGCATGAGTGGCTGCAGCTCAAGGGGCCGCTGCTTGCGGCGGTGACCTGGGCCCTGGGACTCGGCCTGCTGGTGCTCGGGTTTCGGGCGGTGTTCGCGGTGACCCTGGCATGATCGCGCCACACAGACGCCATGGACTCTGGCTGGCGTTTATCGTGCACCGGCTGTCGGGCATCGCCCTGGCCCTTTTCCTGCCGGCGCATTTCTGGGTGCTGTCGCTGGCCCTGACGGATCCGGCGACGCTCGACGGGTTCCTGCAGTGGACCCACCGGCCCTTGGTGCGGATCGCGGAAATGGGTCTTGTCTTCCTGCTGTCGGTGCATCTTTTCGGCGGGTTGCGGCTCATGGCCCTGGAATGGCTGCCCTGGAGCGCGCGGCAGAAGAACATGGCGGCCCTGGCGACCGCCGGCGCGGTCTTCATGGCACTCTGGTTCCTGCTGTCAGGGGCCCGGACGGCCTGAGACATGACGGAAGTCTCCAGGCTGGAAACCGATATCCTGGTCATCGGCGCCGGCGGCGCCGGGTTGTTCGCCGCGCTGCATGCCCACCAGGCGGACCCGGACCTCAGGATCGCCGTTGCCGTGAAGGGACTGCTCGGCAAGTGCGGCTGTACCCGGATGGTCCAGGGGGGCTACAACGTCGCGTTGGGCCCGGGAGACTCGGTGGAGCGGCACTTCATGGACACCATCATCGGCGGCAAGTGGCTGCCGCACCAGGGCCTGGCCTGGAAGCTGGTGGAAACCGCCGTCGTCCGGGTCAGGGAGCTGGAGAATGAACTGGGCTGTTTTTTCGACCGCAACCCCGACGGCAGCCTGCATCACAAGGCCTTTGCGGGACAGACATTCGACCGCACGGTGCACAAGGGCGACCTGACGGGCATCGAGATCATCAACCGCCTGATGGAACGGGTCAGGGCGCTGCCGCTGGCCGGGCTGGAGGAGCACCGGGTCCTTGGCTTGATTCCCGACCGCGCCGGCGAACGGATCGCCGGCGCGCTGATGGTGGACATGCGCAGCGGCGAGTTCCGCCTGGTCCAGGCCCGGGCGGTACTCCTGGCCACCGGCGGAGGACCCACCATGTACCGGTATCACACGCCTTCCGGGGACAAGTCCATGGATGGCCTTGCCATGGCGCTCAGGCTCGGCCTGCCGCTGCGTGACATGGAGATGGTGCAGTTTCACCCTACCGGGCTGCTGGCGGGCCGGGATACCCGCATGACCGGGACGGTCCTGGAAGAGGGGCTCCGCGGCGCCGGCGGGTATTTGCTGAACGGCGCCGGGGACCGGTTCATGCTCCACCACGACCCGGCCGGTGAACGGGCCACCCGGGATATCGTCAGCCGGGCGATCTACGACGAGATGCGCCGGGGCCGGACCAGTCCGTTGGGCGGTGTCTACATCGCCATGTCCCATCTCGGACCCGACACGGTGGCGGCGAGGTTTCCGGGCATGGTGCGCCGCTGTGCCGACTGCGGATTCGACCTGGCCGCCGGTCGGGTGGAGGTGGTGCCGACGGCGCACTACTTCATGGGCGGGCTGGTATGCGATACCGAAACCAGGACCGGGATCAGGGGACTCCATGTGGCGGGAGAGGATGCTGCCGGGATGCACGGCGCCAACCGGCTCGGCGGCAACGGCGTGGCCAATTCCACGGTGTTCGGCGGGATCGCCGGGGAAGTGATGGCGGCGGACCTTGGCGCGGAAGTGCGGGGAAGGGCGCTGCCCGAACCCGACCGGGATGCCGTGGACCGGGAACTGGCCAGGGCGACGCGTCCCCTCGGCCGTCCCGGCGGCAACATCCATGGGATCCGGGAGCGCCTGATGGACCTGATGTGGACGGACGCCGGCATCATCCGTTCCAGGGCGGGCCTGGAGCAGGGAATCGCGGGGATTGACGGGCTCAGGTCCGAACTCGATGCCGCCGGCATCGGCACCCGGGACCTGCGCTTCAACCTGTCATGGCATGACTGGCTCAATCTGGAAAACCTGCTGGATGTTTCGGAGGGCATTTGCCGGGCGGCGCTTTCGCGGGAAAATTCCCGCGGCGCACACTACCGCGAGGATTTCACCGGGACCGGCGATCTGGCATCCTCCACGTTTACCGTGGTACAAAGGGCCGATGACCGTTTGTCCGTAACCCAGTCCCCGGTGGCGTTCACCATCGTGCGCCCCGGGGAAAGTCTGCTGGAGGAGCAGCCGAGCCTGCCCGGAGCCACCGCATGATTGCACCTGACAACATCGAAGAGGCCGCCTGCCGCATCATGGCCAATGCCGCCATCGACATTCCCGCGGACTACCGCAATAGTATCCAGCGCATGGCCGACGGCGAGTCGGGGGATCTTTCCTGTTTCGTACTGCGGACCATGCTGGAGAACTGGGAAACCGCCACCGCCGACCGACGGCCCATGTGCGCGGACACCGGGCTGCCGAGGTTCTATGTCAAGCTCGGGGACCATGCCCGGTTCGCCGGCGGATTCACCGGGTTCGAGCGGGCTCTTAGAAGCGCCACGGCCAGGGCGACCCATGACATCCCGCTGAGGCCCAACCGGGTGCACCCCCTGTGGCGGACCGACCACAACAACAACGTCGGCATCAACGCCCCGGAAATCGAGTGGAGCTTCGAGCCGGACGTGGACTGGATCGAAATCACCACGGTGCACAAGGGCGGGCTGTTCGGTACCGATTACCGCATGCTGTTTCCCGGCGACGGCATTGACGGCATCAAGCGGTTCTTCCTGGACACCCTGGTGGCCTTCGGCAAGCGGGGCCTGGCCTGCCAGCCCGCCATCGTCGGCGTCGGCCTCGGCGGCTCCAAGGATACCTGCATGGTCCTCGGCAAGCAGGCGGCCTGCCTGCGGGTGGTCGGCGACCGCAATCCGGATCCGGAAATCGCCGCGCTGGAAGAGGAATTGCAGGAACTGGGCAACTCGATCGGCATGGGCGCCATGGGTTTCGTGGGGAAATCCATGGTGGCCGACTGCCACATCGAGGTGGGTTATACCCACACCGGCGGCATGCCGATGAGCATGCACACGTTCTGCCTGTCTTCGCGCCGGGCCACGGTGCGGATACGGGCGGACGGTTCGACGGAATACCGTACCGACCCCAAGTGGTTCACCCCCTACATGCGACGGGAGACAGTGGAATGGCAGACCCCGCACCCGGCTTCAAGACAGTCCGGCTGAAGGTGCCGGTCAGCGGCGAGGACCTCGCGGACCTCGCCATCGGCACCATCGTCTACCTCGACGGCGTGATCTACACCGGCCGCGAGGGCGTCTACCAGCGCGTCCTCGGGGAAGGGCATCCCCTGCCCCTGGATCTGCCCGCGGTCAGCAACGTCAACTTTCACTGTTCCCCCGCCGCGGCGGTGGAGCCGGACGGGCGTTACAAGGTAGGCGGCGTCACCGCCACCGCCAGCTTCCGTTTCGCGAAGTGGATGGCCGACTGGTTCAGGATTTCCGGTGCCCGTGTCATCATCGGCAAGGGCGGCATGACGGGACAGGATTACCGTGATCTTTTCCTGCCGGCCGGGGCCGTGTACCTGACCACCGTGGGGTACGGCACCGGCGCCCTGCTCGGCCGCGGTATCCGGCGTGTGCGCGAAGTGCACTGGCTCGGGGAACTCGGCAACGCCCAGGCACTGTGGGTGTTCGAGGTGGAGAACTTCGGCCCGTTTATCGTTGACAGCGATCTTCAGGGAAACAGCCTGTTCGAGCAGCAGGCCGAACTGGTGAACCGGAACCTGGAAGAACTGTACGCCGGGCTGCGGCCGCCCGCGCTCAGCCGTTACGGGGAAACCGACGACCGCAAGGATGAGCTGATATGAACGCCCGGGATGGCCGTATTGATGAATACTGCAGTCAGGGGCATACGGATATAATCACGCGATGAACAGATCACCCAATACATTCTGGCACCAGGCCATCATCAGCCGCGATGACAGGGAAAAACAGAACGGACATGCCGGTGCCATCGTCTGGTTCACCGGGCTGTCCGGCAGCGGCAAATCCACCCTTGCCCACGCCGTGGAACTGGAGCTCCACGAGATGGGATGCCGCACCACGGTGCTTGATGGCGACAACGTCCGCCATGCACTGTGCGGCGACCTTGGCTTCAGCGAGCAGGACCGTACGGAAAACATCCGCCGGATCGGGCAGGTGGCGAGGCTGTTTGTGGATGCCGGGATGATCGTGCTCACCGCGTTCATCTCGCCCATCCGGATCGACCGCCAGCGGGTGCGCATGATGGTGGAACGGGAGAACGACTTCGTCGAGGTGTACTGCGACTGCCCGCTGGAAATCTGCGAACAGCGCGATATCAAGGGCCTGTACCAGCGCGCGCGCAAGGGCGAGATCGAGGAGTTTACCGGGATATCCTCCCCCTACGAGACGCCGCAGAATGCGGACCTGATCGTGCGTACCGGAGAGCGGGGCGTGGAGGAATGCGTCCAGGAGGTGATGGAATTTCTCGCGCATCGCAGTCTCATTTCAATGCCGGGGCGCAAAGACGACTGATCCCTGCAAAAGGAACGTCCTTTTCAGACGACAGGAAGGGGTTGCGGGAAAAAGACTTGAGCGGACCAGCACGGCGTTGAATCGACCCGGCATGGAAACGGGCGACGTTGGCCTGTCCATCGACATCGGAGATCGGAACGCATGTTCATTGATCGCGATCTTTATCTTGCATTGTTGAACTGGTAGTTCAATTAAGCAAGGATGATTCCCCGGGAAGCACAACATCTTCTAAGATTTATCCTCATCAGAAACAGACAGGACATATTGAAAAAGCCTTCCTCTCGCATGCTTACTGCGCTTCCTGCCAACGTTCGCCGCAAGCGCCGCATATCAGGGTCAGGTATGGCCTGCCTCAATGAATCGGGCAGGCCATAATATCTAGCGTGCGCTGTATCCCGCGTCCACGTTTACCAGTGCGCCGGTCATGTAGCTCGTGTCTTCGGACGCGAGGAACAGCACTACCCGTGCGATTTCCTCGGGTTCGGCCAGTCGGCCAAGGGGAACGGTACCGGCGATGCTCTCGAGCATTTCCGCGGTCACCGGGCCGGTCCGTTCGGATCGCAGCATGGGGGTGTCGACTTCCCCGGGACAAACGGCATTGACGCGGACGCCGTCCCGGACGCATTCCAGGGCCATGGCCCTGGTAATCTGGTGTACCGCGCCCTTGGAGGCGCAATAGGCGATGACGCCCGGGGCCCCGGAACCGCCCCAGATGGAACCGAAATTGACGATGGCGCCCGAGTGCTGCTCTTTCATCACCCGCAGCGCCGCCCGGCTCATGTAGAACACGCCGTCCACGTTGACCCGCATCACCCGCTGCCAGTCCTCGTCGCCGGTGGACAGGGTATCCCTGCGGGCGATGACGCCGGCGGCGTTGACGAGGACATCGATGCGGCCGGTGCGCGCGGCGACGTCGGCGATCACGTGATCGCAGAATCCCGAGTCGCTGACATCACCGATCAGGCAGTCCGGGGCATTGCACTTCTTCGCCGTCCCGGCGGCCGCCGCTTCATCCTGGTCCACGATGGCGACCCGGGCGCCCGCTTGGGCAAACAGCTCCGCGGTTGCCGCGCCCATGCCGGATCCGCCGCCGGTGACGATGACGGTCCTGTCCGTGAAATTCATCGCCCGGCACCGCAGGCGGGGCAGTCCGGATTCTTCGGCAGCACCATTTTCTGCCAGTCCATGAACTGGGCGTCGAACAGCCATACTGCGCCGTGGAGCTGGCCGCGACCCAGCAGGATGTTCACCGCCTCCAGGGCCTGCATGGTGCCGATCACGCCGACCAGCGGCGAGATCACACCCTCCGCCGCACAGGTGGCGGCTTCCACGCTCCGGTCGGGATAAAGGCATTGGTAGCAGGGGCTGTCGGGCATGCGGGGGTCGAACGCGGTGACCTGGCCCTCCCAGCGGATGGCGGCACCGGAGACCAGCGGGGTGCCGGTGGCGAGCGAGGCGTCGTTGAGTTGGAACCGGGTGGGAAAATTGTCGGTGCAATCCATGAGCAGGTGGTGGTCCGCGGCCAGATCGACGAACTCCTCCGCCTCCAGGGTGTAGTCCAGGCAGGTCATGGCAATGTCCGGGTTGATGGCTTGCAGGCGCCTGGCGGCGGACTCAGTTTTCAGCAGGCCGATATCATGATGTGCATGGACGATCTGGCGCTGGAGGTTGGACAGGTCCACGACGTCGAAATCCGCAATGGTAAGACGGCCTACGCCCGCGGCGGCCAGGTACATGGCAACCGGCGATCCCAGTCCGCCCATGCCCACGATCAGCACCGCCGCATCACGAATCGCGCGCTGCCCCTTCTCTTCCACCAACGGCAGTCGGATCTGGCGGCTGTAGCGGTCGGTAAAGGCATCATCTTGCATGGTTCGTGTCCCGGTGTCGGCCTGACGCCCGATCTTCCCACAATTCCCGGTATCTCCGTCAATGCACCCCCGGTGCCATGGGAGCGTACGGGATCTGTCCGGGCTGGAGCGCAGCCTGGACGAACCTTGCATGTTTGGCTGCCCGAGGGTACATACTGGAAATTCCTGGGGCCTGCATCATCATCCGGATGAATTCGAAACGCCGAACGGGTGCCGTGCGCGTGGGTGGCGAATACCTGCTGCCCGCACCGAGACCGGTCGTCTGGCGCAGGCTGAACGATCCCGGGGTCCTGAAATACTGTATCCGCGGCTGCGAGATGGTGGTGCGGGATGCGGACGGCGAATACCGGGCGGTATTCCGATTCGGCGTGGGGCCGGTGAAAAAACGGCTGGACGCGCGATTGCTGGTGGAGGAGACCGATCCACCGGTGGAATACCTGCTCCACGCCGAAACCACCCTGCGGGCCCTTGGCCATGCGACGGGCAGGGCCCGGGTTCTGCTGGAATGCCGGGATACCGAAACCCTGCTGGCCTACCGGGCGGATATCACCGTGTCCGGCTGGTTCGCGATGCTCGGTGACGGCCTGCTCACGACCGCCGCGGACCGATACATGGCGCGCTTCTTCAGGCGGTTTGCCGACGTTGTGGTCTGACTCCCCAATTGGTATGGTTACGGTTCACAAAGGCATTCAATACAATCCATGACCTTGACCAGCCGCCCAGGCATGACCCTGGCTGACCGGGGCACCAGGCGGTGCGGCATGTACGGGTCCAGAACCAGTGGGCGCCAGGCGCCCGGGCAGGGGGATTCATGAAATCCGGCATATCCGATCTCGCGTTTCTGAACGGCGGCAACCTGAGCTATCTCGAGTCGCTGTACCAGGATTCGCTCCACAATGGCGCCGATCCGGCCTGGCAACAGATCTCTGCGCTGCTGCCTGATGTCCAGCCGCTGGCCCCCACCGGGGTCAGCATCGGCGGTTCCCGGGAATGGATGGAGACCGCTGCCCACAAGCAGGGCCAGGTCTCCAAGCTGATCATGGGCTACCGCTCCCTCGGACACCTGCTGGCCGACATCGATCCCATCAACACCATGCCCCGCGGGGACGCCGGGGAACTGGAACTGACCCAGTATGACCTGACCGAGGCCGATCTCGACAGCGAGTTCGATACCGGGGATCTCGCCGGCGGGGGCCGCAAGACCCTGCGGGCAATCCTGGATTACCTGAAGGAGGCCTATTGCGGCCCCATCGGGTACGAGATCCGCTACCTGAATTCCATGGAGCAGCGCCAGTGGCTCATGGCCCAGATCGAGACGGATCCCGTGCGGCCGAATCTCACCCGCGAGGACCGACTCCGGGTCATGACCAAACTCACGGCCGCCGAGGGCCTGGAGCGCTACCTGCACACCCGCTACGTGGGCCAGAAGCGGTTTTCCCTGGAGGGTGGCGACAGCCTGATTCCCATGCTGTCGGAGCTGATCCAGCGTTTCGGGCGCAAGGACGTGAAGGAGGTGATCATCGGCATGGCGCACCGCGGCCGGCTCAACGTGCTGGTCAACATCCTCGGCAAGTCGCCGGCGGAGCTGTTCAGCGAGTTCGAGGGCGACTACCACACCGAGGACGAGGACACCCAGACCGGGGACGTGAAATACCACCAGGGATTCTCCTCGGACATCCAGACCGACGGCGGAAACGTGCACGTGGCGCTGTCCTTCAATCCCTCCCACCTGGAAATCATCAACCCGGTGGTGGAGGGTTCCGCCAGGGCGCGGCAGGAGCGCCGCCACGACGTCGACCGGCGCATCGTGGTGCCGATCCTGATTCACGGCGATGCCGCCTTCGCCGGCCAGGGCGTCGTGATGGAGACCCTGAACATGTCCCGGACCCGGGGCTATTCCACCGGCGGCACGATCCATATCATCGTGAACAACCAGATCGGCTTCACCACCAATACCCTGGACGCCCGTTCCACGCTGTACTGCACGGAGGTGGCGAAGATGATCCAGGCGCCGATCTTCCACGTCAACGGCGACGACCCGGAGGCGGTGATCACCACGGCGCGGCTTGCCATGGACTACCGTAACCGGTTCGCCAACGACGTGGTCATCGACATGGTCTGTTACCGGCGCCACGGTCACAACGAGGCGGACGAGCCGGCCATCACCCAGCCGATCATGTACGGCAAGATCCGGAATCACCAGACGCCAAGGGAGATCTACGCCGACCGACTGGTTTCCCTCGGCGTGATGACGGCGCAGGAAGTGCAGGACATGGTGGAGGATTACCGCAGCCAACTCGACAGCGGCAAGATGGTCGCCGGCCAGGTCATCGATCCCAACAAGAAGCTCAAGATGGAGAACTGGGAGCCCTTTCTCACCGACGAATGGGATACCGACACCCCGACCGGCGTCAGCGCCGAGCGGCTGGTGTCCCTGGCGGAGAAGATGAACCGGTGGCCGGAGGACTTCAAGGTGCATCCCCGGGTGTCCAAGGTGCTTGCCGAGCGGGTGGAGATGGCCCGGGGGGAAAAGCCCATGGACTGGGGATGCGCCGAACTGCTGGCCTACGGCTCCCTGCTGGAGGACGGTTACAAGGTGCGGCTGTCGGGTCAGGATGCCGGCCGCGGCACCTTCAGCCACCGGCACGCGACACTGCACGACCAGTCCCAGCCCCGCACCTACGTGCCGCTGCAGTACATCACGGACAATCCCAGCGACTACCTGGTCATCAATTCACTGCTCTCCGAGGAGGCGGTGCTGGGTTTCGAGTACGGATACGCCACCACGACCCCCAAGACCCTGGTGATCTGGGAGGCCCAGTTCGGCGACTTCGTCAACGGCGCCCAGGTGGTGATCGACCAGTTCATATCCAGCAGCGAGGCCAAGTGGACCAGGGTGTGCGGCCTGACCCTGTTCCTGCCCCACGGTCTTGAGGGCCAGGGTCCGGAACACTCCTCGGCGCGGCTGGAGCGCTTCCTGCAGCTGTGCGCGGAAAACAACATGCAGGTCTGTATCCCGACGACGCCGGCGCAGATGTTTCACATGCTGCGCCGGCAGATGCACCGGCCCCTGCGCCGCCCGCTGATCGTGATGACCCCGAAGAGCCTGCTCAGGCACAAGCTGTCGGTCTCCTCGGTGGAGGAACTGGTGAACGGCAGGTTCCAGCCGGTCATCGACGAGATCGACGACCTCGACCCGGAGGGCGTGAAGCGCGTGGTGCTTTGCAGCGGCAAGGTGTACTACGACATCCTCGAGGAACGCCGTCTCAAGGGCATCACCGACGTGGCCATCGTGCGGCTGGAACAGGTCCACCCGTTTCCCAGGGAGCACCTCGAGAAGGCCATTCTTCGCTACGGCAATGCGAAGGAACTGATCTGGTGCCAGGAAGAGCCCAAGAACCAGGGAATCTGGTACCAGATCTTCTATTACCTGAACGGGCTGCGCAACAGGAGCATCGGCCAGACGCTGAGTTATGTCGGGCGTGAAGGCTCCCCGGCACCTGCGGTGGGCTACTACAAGCTGCATGTCGAACAGCAGCGCAAGCTCGTGGCCGAAGCACTGATGATCAATCGATAGGCGCCGATTCATTCACTTAGATTTCATCCCCCGAATCCGAACCCATGACCGTAGAAATCAAGGTACCGGTACTGCCCGAATCCGTGGCCGACGGACTGCTGCTTGACTGGAACAGGCAGCCCGGCGAGGCTGTCAGCCGCGATGATGTACTGGTGGAGGTAGAGACCGACAAGGTGGTGCTGGAAGTGCCGGCGCCGGCG
>JAJDTE010000152.1:0-9963 GCA_022827325.1 Gammaproteobacteria bacterium
CGCTGGCCGCTGGCCGCTGGCCGCTGGCCGCTGGCCGCTGGCCGCTGGCCGCTGGCCGCTGGCCGCTGGCCGCTGGGATGATTCCGTCTGCATCCCGGTGGGGTGCGCGGCACGGCTTCTGCCTGGTTTTTCGTTCTTCCGATCCTCCATCCGCACGACCCTCCCCACCTGAATTCCCGTCTTCGGCGTTTACGACTCCGGAGAGAGCCGCCACCCGTATCCTGCTTCTTCTCTTCGCTCATTTGCGGCTGCTCAGGGATGTCGCTGTGTGTATCTGGACATTCCCGGAGAGCTACAGGGCATGGTGGATACTGCAAGATGCCTTGAATCAACAACTCAAGGAACACTACGAGCGCAAGGGGATACCGTATAGCCATACGGGAGCTGGGGGCGTTCGGCCGAGGAGGCCGATATGCTGAATGTCCCGTCTGCCTATCTCGACGGTTACGCCGTAGCGCGGACAGTCGACCGGGAAGCTGCCGACAACTATATCCGGCATACCATTGTCGGTGATCCCGAACTCGATCCGGTCATGGACGAGCTGGCTTCGCTGCCGCCGCCGGAGATGCACCGCTTTATCCGGGCCGGCGTGGAGCAGGACGATGAAGACACGCTTCGTCGGGCGCCGCAGTCGCTCCGTGATTTCTTCGACAATCTACAGGTGCCGGACTGGGTCGATTTCGAGGATTTCAAGGCGGGACAGTGCGCCTTCTACCGCAATATGACCAACATGCTGATCGCCTACGCCGTCGGCAGCGCGGTGGAAGGCTTCGGGACGCTGGTCGCCAAATCCTTTTCGATCACGGGGCGGGTGCCCAATCTGGGGCCGGGAGCCGTGCGGCGCCTCAGGCAGAACAACCGCCACATGATCGAGACCTATTTTCCGGGCGGCCTGCTGCGGGACGGCGACGGATGGAAGGTCAGCATGCGCATCCGGTTCATTCATGCGCGCACTAGGAAATTGCTGGCGGAATCCGATGCATGGGACCATGAGGCTTGGGGCACGCCGCTCAGCGCGGCGCATATCGGCGGCATTTCGCTATTTACGTTCTCGATCCGCCAGTTCGAACACGCCATGTCCATGGGATCGAAGATCACTGCTGAAGAGCGCGAAAGCATCACCGCCATCTGGCGCTATGTAGGTCACATCCTGGGCGTCCCGGAAGCCCTGCTCTTCACGGACGAGGACAGGGCAAGGCGGCTGTACCGTGTCGCCCATCTGTGCGAACCGTCGCCGGACGATGCCTCGGTCTCGCTCGCCAACGCGGTGTTCAAGGCGATCCCGATCATGGCAGGCCTGGAGAGAGACGCCGAAAGACAGAAACTTGCGCGCTACGCTTACAGGCTTTCCCGCGCCCTGATTGGACACCGGCTTGCCGACACCTTGCAGTTTCCGAAAATCATGACCTTCGGTACCCTGCCCTATTACCGCACAAAGGAACTCTTGAGGCGGCGTTTGAGCGGAAAGCTCATGTTCGCGCAGGACAGCTTCTCCCAGATTTTCGACTCGGCCCAGTACGACAAGGAAGGCATCAGCTACAGGATGCCGGACCATGTGCGGGCGGCGCAGCAGAGCCCATGGTGATTCGTGTAGCAGTGCAAGGCGCTCCAGACTACGGTGCTTTCTGAAATGACGGACAGGAAGAAGGTTGTCATCGTCGGAGGAGGCACGTCGGGACTGGCTGCCGCGTATTCGCTGCTCTGTTCGAAGGAAGACGTCGAGGTTACCGTTCTTGAGGCGGCCGATCGGGCCGGGGGTCGTATCGCGGGCGACGAGGTGGACGGGTTCTTTATCGATACCGGAGCCGAGATATTCATCGAGTCCTATGGCGCGGTCCGGAAGCTGGCGGAGAGTCTCGGTGTTCCATTGAGACGCCCACCTTCTGTAAAGGGGGGTCTGATTTACAACAAAGGGCGCTTTCATGGAATTTATATGGGAGGAACCTGGAAGCAGCGAATTGAAACGCTGAAGACCCTGCTTCTCTTTCGGGTTTTTTCATTGAAAGCGACGTTACAGATGTTGCGGTTCTTCAGGATGATGAAGAAACGCGGCAAAGAGCTCAATATCGAAGACCCGGTGAAGTTGGCGGCATTCGATACTGAAGAAAGTTTCGCGGATTTTATGGGCAACAATTCCCTGGGCGATTATGTGAACGAGGCGAGCCATGTGGACATTGCCGCCTACACCGCCGCATATCCGGAAGAAGTCGGCGCGGCCTACGGCATGACGGTGCTGTGGAATTTTTCGCTGAACCCGGCGGAAAGCGTTTGCTTGCCGGAAAGGGGCGTCGGGTCATTCGCTACGGCGCTCGTGCGCGCAACGGACGAAGTCATCAGGCTTTCGACGCCGGTGCAGCGGATCGTCAGTCAGGATGGAGTCGTGAGGGGTGTCGTTACCGAAGCGGGAGAAACCATCGCGGCGGATGCGGTCATCTGCGCAACGCCGGCCACGATCGCGAACCGGATCGTTCCCGACCTGCCGCGGCATGTCCGGGAAGTATTGAGCCGGATCTCCTATTCCACCGTCGTGAAGGTAGTCATGGGCCTGGATTTCGAATTGTTCCCGCCGGGCACGCTCGCTGCCGCTTTTCCGAGGCACTCCGGTTCGTTCCTCCTCGTGATCGCTAACTTCAAATGCGTTGCGCCGGGCGTTGCGCCAGAGGGAAAGAACCTGTTGCATGCCGTCACGGTCGGGGACAATGCGCGAGCCCTTTTGCCCCTGAGCGACGACGAGATCGAAGCGAAGGTGATCGGGGAAGTCCGGAAATATTTTCCCGCCATGCAGAAAACCCCATGCTTCGCCCGCGTGTACAGATGGGAGGAGGCGTTGTGCATTGCCTCGGGCGGCATGTTGCGGGATGTCCAAAGGATACGGGCGAATGGCCTGGGTGGCGTACGGGGACTGTTCCTGGCCGGCGACTATACACGGATGCCGATATCCAACGGCGCGCTGGAAAGCGGCATCGACGCCGCGGGCGACAGCCTGTCCTTCCTCCGGCGGATGACGGCGGGTGCGGACTGATTTTTCGGGCCGCCGCTCCGCGCTTTCTTCACCGCAGGGTTAGGTTTGAAGGGAATGCAGGTGCTGGAACGATACATCGACCTGGTGGTGAGATGGCGTTGGCTTGTCCTCCCGCTTACGGTTCTGGTCATGCTCGCGGCGGGCGCTGGCGGCCGTTACATCTCGGTATCGGAGAATTTCCGAGACATCATCGGCGAGGGCAATCCGCAATTGATCGCTTACGATTCGCTGCAGGACACGTATTCGGCCTCGAATACGGTGCTTGTCGCCGTCGCCCCCAGGGAGGGGTCGATTTTTTCCCGCGACGCGTTGATCGCGTTAGAGGAACTTACCGAAGCGGCATGGCGGACGCCCCATGCCAGCCGCGTTGACTCGCTGGTCAATTTTTCTCACAGCCGGGCGGAGGAAGACGAACTCATTGTCGAGCCGCTGGTGGACGATGCGCGCTCGCTGGGCAGCACCGATCTGGCGCGGGTCGAGGAAGTCGCGCTGGGTTCGCGCGATCTTGCGGGCCGCTTGGTGTCGCTCGACGGGCGCGCGGCCGGCATGGTCATCAGCTTCGCCACGCCGGAAGAAGAGGGAAGAGCGGTCGAAGAGATCGCCGTCTATCTCGAAGAAATGCTGACCGAGGCGCGCGCTCGCCACCCGGATATCGGATACTACATGACCGGCAATGTGATCCTGAATCACGCCATTACGGATGCCGCAAAATACTTTCTCGAGACGCTTCTACCGATTGCATTCCTGATTATAATTGTCGGCACAGGAATTCTTTTGCGCTCCGCGTTTGCTATTGTTGCAACCGTTGCCGTTGTTCTGTTCGCCGTCATCTCGACGATGGGAATCGGCGGTTGGTTCCGGGTCGTTCTCGGGCCGACGACGAGCGGTCTGCCGATTATCGTCATGGCGATCGCGATCGCGAATTCGGTCCACATTGCGTCCGCGACGCTGACGGGCATCGGCAGCGGCAAGGACCGGAGGACCGCCGTTACGGACTCGCTACGGGCCAACGCCTGGCCGGTATTTCTGACGTCGGTTACGACCATGATCGGGTTCCTGAGCCTGAACACCTCGGATTCGCCCCCATTCCGGGAGCTCGGAAACCTCGTCGCCTTGGGCGTTCTGTGCATATTTTTCTATTCCATGACGCTTCTGCCGGCACTGCTTTGCGTCCTGCCGCTGCGGGGGCGAGCCGTCCGCAGTGGCGGCGCTTCGTTTTCCGAACGGTTGGGGAATTTCGTCGTTGCGCGCCGCAGACCGATTATGTGGCTTGTCCTTGTCGCTACACTGCTGTCCCTTTCCGGCATACCGCGCCTCGAATTGAGCGACAACTGGACGACACAATTCGACGAGCGGTATCAGATCCGGCGCGACACGGATTTCATCGCAAACAATCTGACGGGCCTGAACTCGATGGACTATTCGCTCGATTCGGGGCGGGAAGGAGGCATTACCGAACCGGAATATCTCCGCAAGGTGGAAATGTTCGCGGAATGGTTCCGGGAACAGCCGGAAACCGACCATGTCCGCGCTTTCTCCGATGTAATGAAGCGCCTGAACCGGAACATGCACGGAGACGACACGGCATTCCATCGGTTGCCGGAAAGCCAGGAACTCGCATCGCAATATCTGCTTCTTTACGAGCTCTCGGTACCATTCGGGGCGGACCTCAACGACCGGATTGATGTGGCCAAATCCGCTACCCGGATGACAGCGACCGTCGAGGGAATTTCGGCCCGGGAGTTGAAGGAACTGGATGAGCGCGCCGAGTCATGGCTTCGTGCAAACATACCCGAGTTTGCGGCTGGGGCATCGGGCATGACCATGATTTTCGCCTATCTGACCCAGCGGAATCTGGAAAGCATGCTGAAGGGCACGATGATCGGCATGGTCCTTATTTCGCTGATCCTGATCGGGGTCTTCCGCAGCCTGCGCCTCGGCCTTGTCAGCCTCGTGCCCAATTTTGTCCCTGCAGCTGTCGCCTTCGGTCTCTGGGGCCATCTCGTTGGCCAGGTCGGCCTCGCCGGGACGGTAATGACGGTCATTGCATTCGGGATCGTCGTGGACGACACCGTCCACTTCATGAGCAATTATTTGAGGGCACGCCGGAAAGGCACCACTACGGAAGAGGCGGTGCACACGGCGTTCCGTACCTGCGGCCGCGCGCTGTTGACGACATCGATAGTGTTGTCGGCGGGATTCCTGGTGTTCGCATTCTCGGGGTACGACGGAAGCGCAACGCTCGGACTTATGGTGACGATTGCGATCGTATGCGCACTCATCACCGATTTCCTGCTGTTGCCGCCCCTGCTGATGGCTCTGGACCGGAAAACGTCGTAGTCTTTTCGACGTTCCCACCGCGACCGCGAACTTGATGATGCCGTGTTCTGTTCAGGGAAGTCCGACGGATGGGTCGCCGCCGCCCGAAGGGCTGCTGCTGACCTGAGCGGTTGTGACGTCTGTTCTGCCCGGTCGAAGAGGGCTGTTTTGACGCTGTAAATTTCGAACTTTGCCTGCCGGTCCGAGTTGCCGGAGCCTTGCGGGAATGGTGGCTGCCGGTGGTACGCCGGGGTTACCCTGGACTTGATCGCAGCCGGTTCCTGTGGGAATACGATTGGATGATGCCCGAGCGGAAATCAGCATGGCGCATGGTCGATGGTGTGAAGGCATGGTCGGATCGGTCAAGGCGATTCGGGGATCGCGTCCTCCACCAGTATGACGCCGACAAAGAAATGAGGCGGAGGGATCCTGAGGCGCCGGAAAGCAAGGCGATCCTGGATTTCTCCGCTTCACAATATTATTCACTGTCATGGTTTGGGATAGTCGTGTTTCCACTTAATCTGGAGATACGACCATGTTGGAAAACCTATACACTGCCCCCAAGACCATAGAGCGCCACCGCTCTGCGCCCCTTCCTGAGGAACGGCTGGCTTACCTCCGGCACCATGCGGAAGCGGGAGCCCGGCCCAGCACATTGCGCGGTGTCGCCGGTGACCAGATCACACTGATTGGCCTTCTGGACCTTCGTCAAGGCGATCGGGTGACCGCGGCCCAGGTCAAGGATGCGGTTGGCCAATCAGGGCGTGGGCCGGCCAAACGCCGGAATCTGCTTGGCTGCTCGGTACGATGGCTGCGTTTCGCGGGCATGCTGGAGGAGGAGGTGATGGTGGAGGAGGCGCCCAGGCATGCGCACATGGAGGAGGTCGGAATCTACGAGGCGTGGATGCGCGATGAGCGCGGGTGGTCCGAAAACACGATCGGGGATTACCTCTTTACGGCCAACCGGTTTTTCGACAGGCTGGATGAGCGCGGAGTCAGCCTGGCTTCGGTCGGATTCGAAGACATCGACCGGCAAGTCGCCTGCTGGCATGCACGGGGCTGTCGTCGGATCACTGTTCGTTCATACGCCAATGCACTTCGTGCATTCTTCCGGTTCGCGGAAAACCGGAACTGGTGCGCACAGGGGCTGTCCGGTTCGATCATGCCGCCGGGCTTTCGTCCCGACGAGCCGATCCCGAAGGGGCTGGAGCGGGAGGAAGTTGTGCGGCTGCTGGCCACCACCGAAGGAGACCGGCCGGTAGATGTTCGGGATCGCGCCATACTGATGCTGCTGGTGGCCTATGGCCTGCGTGCCGGCGAGGTCGCCGGCCTGCGGCTCGAAGATTTCGACTGGATGAACGAGACGCTCGATGTCCGCTGTCCCAAGGTGGGACGGACACACCGCTATCCGCTGTCCCGCGGTGTCGGACAGGTCATCCTGCGCTACCTTCGTGAACTTCGGCCCCCGCGCCCCGAGCGAACGATATTCTTTGCATTGCAAGCGCCGATCCGCCCGCTGAGCGCCTTAGCGGTAACCGGCCTGGTGGGCAGGCGACTCCGCCGGCTTGGCATCACCGGCAAATCCTGCGGCCCGCATGCATTGCGTCATGGTGCGGCACAGCACATGCTGGATCACGGACTGTCGTTGAAGGAGGTCGGCGACTATCTCGGCCATCGCAGTATTTCGGCCACGGCGGGCTACGCCAAGGTACAGCTCGGCGCCCTGCGCGAAGTCGCCGACATCGACCTGGAGGGCCTGGCATGACTCTCCAGAATGCAATCGACGAGTATGTCGCCTGGCGCCGGCATCATGGCGCAAAGTTCCATACCCAGGCAGGAAATCTGAACCGCTTCAGCGGGCATGTGGGCAAGGACATCCATTGTGACGCTGTCGACAGCGCCGATGTGCTCCGCTTTCTTGCAAGCCCGGGCCCGCTCACCCTGACCCGGGACGGAAAGTACAGCACCTTGTTCGGATTCTACCGGTACGCCATCAGCCGCGGCCATGCCACAAGGTCACCACTGCCCCCACGGGACAGCGAACCGAGGCCACCGAAACCGGCATTGCCATACGTCTATTCACGCGACGAACTGGTGCGCCTGTTCGGCGCCATCGGTCGTGTCTGCGAACACGCGCGCAAGCTCGACGCCCACACCATGCGGGCCCTGCTCCTGGTGCTCTATGGCGCGGGATTGCGATTCCGCGAGGCGCAGAAACTGACGCTTGACGATGTCGACCTGCCCGACGCGGTACTGACCATTCGGGATTCCAAGTTCTACAAATCCCGCCTCGTCCCCATCGGCCCGCAGCTCGTCGATGCCCTGGGAACCTATGCCGTCAGGCGGGCGGAACGTCCCCTGCCGGATGGCAGGGCCTCGACCTTCCTTGCCTACCTCGATGGCACTCCGTTACGCGGGGCCGGCACCAGACTCGCGTTCACCAAAGTGCTCCGGGAGGCCGGCATCCATCATGACAGGGACGGAGTGTGGCAGACGCCGCGCATGCATGCGTTGCGGCACACCGCGGCCGTCCACCGTCTGATATCCTGGTATCGCCAGGGGGCCGACGTGCAGCGGCTGCTGCCGGCATTGTCCACCTGGCTCGGTCATACCCATCTCAGGCATACCCAGGTCTACCTGTCGATGACGCCGGACCTGCTGCACAAGGCTTCGGTCCGCTTTGACCATCATGTCAACGGAGGCTCCGATGAATAGGTTCACCACACTCGGCCACTGGCTCAGGTGTTTCCTGTCCGAGCATATCGTCACCGAACGCAGCCTCGCCCGCAACACGCAACTGAGCTACCGGGACACCTTTGCCCTTCTGCTGCCCTTCATCGCCATGAAGGCCCGGAAAGTCATCGACCGTCTCCTGCTGGACGACCTCACCGGCAAGCGCGTGCTGCAGTTCCTCGACCATCTCGAGGAAGAACGCAGCTGCACCCCCCAGACCCGCAACCAGCGCCTGACGGCCATACGCGCCTTCGCCAGGTTCGTCGCCAGCCGCGATCCGGCCCGGGTGGAATGGAGCGGCCATATCCGCGCGATCACCCTGAAGAAGGCAACGCCCAAACCGATTGTCTGGCTGGACAGGGAAGAAATGGCGGCGCTGCTGGAGGTGCCCGACCGGCGTACGCCGAGAGGCAGGGTGGAGTATGCGCTGCTCCTGTTCCTGTACAACTCCGGCGCCCGCGTCTCGGAAGCCGCGGGGCTGCTGGTGAAGGACCTGCAGATCGAACGCCGTGACGGGGGGAATGCGCTCGTTTCCATTTGCGGCAAGGGCGGAAAGCACCGGCAGTGCCCGCTCTGGCCGCGGACCGGGCAGGCCCTTGCCGAACTGTTGCGGGGGCGGTTTCCGGACGATGCCGTCTTCCTCAGCCGGCAGAACAGGCCGTATACCCGATCCGGGGTCTCCCGCCTGGTCGAGCGCTGTGCCGCGAAGGTTCCGGCACTGTCCGGCAGAAAGATAACGCCGCATTCGGTGAGACATTCGACAGCCTGTCACCTGCTTCAGTCGGGGGTCGATCTGAACACGATCCGGGCCTGGCTCGGCCATGCGCATCTGGACACCACCAACATCTACGCTGAAATCGACCTTGAGAGGAAGGCGAAAGCGATGGAGTTGTGCGATGCATCGGAACCCGGGCCGACCAAACCGTGGAAAGAGAGCAAGGGGCTGATGGCATTCCTCGAAAAACTCTGATTGCAGAAAATTATGAGGCGGAGAAATCTAGGATCGCCTTGCTTTCCGGCGCTTCGGGGTCCCTCCGCCTCATTTCTTTGTCGGCGTCATACTGGTGGATATGGAAAAATGCCCATATCCACCAGGATAAGTTCCGCCGAATGATATAGTCCGGCCTGTTGCCCGACTGGGTTGTTGATGTTTGCCTGTGTTCCCGGTTGCCCCGTGCAGCGCATTGTTCCCATATCTTTCATATTTCCATCATGTCCTTCATGTTCCATAAGCAGTCGGCCGTGCGGTTGCCGGCAATATTCGTCCTGGCGCTGATGCTTGGCGCCTGCGGCGTGAAACCGCAGATGGCCGAAGAGGACGGGGGCATCGACTTCGAACGCAGTTCGGAGTTCCAGGGACCGTGGCTGCGGGTTTACCTGGACCTCAAGGACGGACGGGAAGTGTCGGTCAACACGGAAGACGACGCGGTCTCGACCGGGGCGGAGCAGAGTCCGCTCCCGGGGCACCAGGCGCGCTGGTGGCGGTTTGTGCAGGAGGAGCAGGAGGGCACGTCGTACGTGTACGCCGTGGTGAGCTGGGACGGGGATGATCCGGCGGACTACCTGATGGCGGGCTGGTGGGCGCATTTCGACGGGGAACGGCCGCCGGACCTGAGTTACGGGAACCTGGAGGAATATGCCATTCTGGACGGCCCGGAGATCGCCCCGGAGGCGCCGCCGGACCTGCCCGCTGCCGGGACCGCCTCCTATGCGGGGCCGGCCGGCGGGATTTACCTGTTCGTACCCGGCGAGACCCTGGAGGAGCGACACTACGTCGTGGACGGCTGGGAGGCCACGGCGACGCTGACGGCGGACTTCGGTTCCGGGACGGTGGGCGGCTGCGTGGGGTGCGTCGGGGACTTCGCCATGCGGGCCGCGGTCATTCCGGC
>JAJDTE010000050.1:0-2883 GCA_022827325.1 Gammaproteobacteria bacterium
ACATGCCGAAAAGAGGCGGGCGGGTGCGGGTTGCACTGGGCCTGGGGTCCACGACCGACTCGCTCGATCCCGCGACCTTCAACGACACCTACATGCAGGTGGTGGGCTTCGGCTTCCGCAACTGCCTGACCGAGGTGTCCAGCGAAGACGAATTGTTGGGGGAACTGGCCGAGAGCTGGGAGGCATCGCCGGATGCTTCCACATGGACGTTCGAACTGAGAAAGGGAGTCGAGTTCCACAGTGGCAAGACGCTGGATTCCGGCGATGTCATCGCTTCGGTGGCGCACCATCTCGCCGAGGATTCTTCGTCTCCGGCCAAGGGAATCCTGGCATCCATCGTGGACATGAAGGCGGACGGAAAGAATGTGGTCGTCTTTACGCTGGGCGAGGGCAATGCGGACTTTCCGTTCCTGCTGAGCGACTACCACATCGGGATCTGCCCGGTCGTGGATGGCGAACTTGACTGGCGCTCGGGCGACGGCACCGGCGGTTACGTGCTGAAAGACTTCGATCCAGGGGTGCGTTCGTTCCTTACCCGCAACCCGAACTACTGGAAAGCGGACCATGCATTCTTCGACGAGGCGGAAGTCCTGTCGACGATCGACGTTGCGGCGCGGATGTCCGCCCTGACTTCCGGGGCGGTGGACGTGATCGACCGGGTGGACCTGAAGACCGCCCATTTCCTTGACCGCAACCCGGATGTACGCCTGGTGGAAACCCAGGGAACGCTGCACTACGTCTACTCGATGATGTGCGATCGTCCGCCCTTCGACAATCCGGATGTCCGTCTTGCCCTCAAGTATGCCATCGACCGGGAGGAATTGCTGCAGAAGCTGCTGAACGGCCATGGCTACCTGGGCAACGACCATCCCATCGGCCGGTCGAACCGGTATTTCGCGGAGGATCTCCCGCAGCGCCCCTACGATCCGGACAAGGCGAAGTTTCACCTTGGCAAGGCCGGCCTGTCGAACCTGACCGTACCGCTCCACGTAGCGGAAACGGCGTTTGCCGGGGCAACGGACGGGGCGGTGCTGTACCAGCAGCACGCGGCGAAGGCGGGGATCACGATCGACGTGGTTCGCAGCCCCAACGACGGATACTGGTCGAACGTCTGGAACGTGCAGCCCTGGACCGCCTCCTATTGGGCAGGCCGGGTGACCGAAGACTGGGTGTTCTCGCAGACCTATGCCGAAGGCGCGCCCTGGAACGAGACCCATTGGGCGAATCCACGCTTCAATGAACTGCTCAAGCTTGCCCGGGCGGAGCTCGATACCGCGCGCAGGCGGGAGATGTACTACGAGATGCAACAGTTGTGCAGGGATGACGGGGGGGTCGTGGCGCCGATCTTTTCCAACTATGTCTTTGCGGTCAGCGAGAGGATCGCCCACCGCCGCCTGTCGGCGGCCTGGGATCTGGACGGCATCAAGTGCCTGGAGCGCTGGTGGTTCCGGGACGCCGCATCCTGATTTTTCCGGTTCACACGGGGCGTCTCCTGGGCGCCCCGTCCTTATCCTCCAAAATGTTCCTGCCGCTTCTCTGGACGAAGGAATGGATGTCATGCTGTGTGACGGCATCCATAATGATTTTCCGGGCGACAGCGCAGTAGTCACGCGTGACCATGAAAAACTCCGCTTTCAGCGACAACGCGGAAAACATCCGAATCGATGCAGACCGCCTGTGGCGGTCCCTCATGGAGATGGCCCGTATCGGCGCCACCGACAAGGGCGGCGTGTGCCGGCTGGCCATGACCGACCTCGACCGGGAGGGCCGCAACCTTCTCATCCGTTGGTGCCGGGAGATCGGTTGCAGCCACTCCCTGGACCTGGCCGGCAACCTGTTCATCCGGCGGGCGGGAGCCGATGACGGACTGCCCGCGGTCATGACCGGCAGCCATCTCGACAGCCAGCCCACTGGGGGCCGGTTCGACGGGGTGTACGGCGTACTCGCCGGGCTTGAGGTGCTGCGGACCCTGGTGGAACACGGGGTGACCACCCGTGCCCCCCTTGAGCTTGCGGTGTGGAACAACGAGGAGGGCAGCCGCTTTTCGCCGCCCATGATGGGTTCTGGCGCCTATGCCGGCGTCTTCGAACTGGATTGGGTGTATGCCCTCGAGGACGCCGACGGAGTGACCGTGCGGGAGGAACTCGAGCGTCTCGGGTGGATCGGGGAGGGCTTGGGCAACCGGGAAGTGGACGCCTACTTCGAGGCCCATATCGAGCAGGGCCCCGTCCTCGAAAACGAGCAGAAGACCATCGGCGTAGTCACCGGCGCCCAGGGACAGCGCTGGTACGAACTGGACGTCTACGGCCAGGAAGCTCATGCGGGCCCCACGCCGATGCCGCTTCGGAAGGATGCGCTGGTGTGCACCGCCGGGATGATCCAGGAGGTGAACCGCCTCGGTCTTGAAAATGCGCCCGATGCCTGTGCCACCTGCGGTCTCATCCGGGTCGTTCCCGGCAGCCGCAACGTGATCCCGGGGCATGTCTGGACGAGTATCGATACCAGACATCCGGACGATCGCGTGCTTGTGGACATGGAGAGCGCCATGCGGCGGGAATTCGATGCCATCGCCGAACGCCACGGCTGCCGTTACGACCTGTCCGTGTTCTGGGTCTCTCCCGCTACCCCCTTCGACCGCGATTGCGTGGACCTGGTGCGGCAGGGCGCCTCGCAGGGAGGCTACAGCCACCGGGACATGATCAGCGGTGCTGGGCATGACGCCGTCTACATGGCAAGAAAGGTCCCGACCGCGATGATTTTCGTCCCCTGCGAGGGCGGGATCAGCCACAACGAGAGCGAGAACGCGGAACCCGAACACCTGGCGGCGGGCTGCCAGGTCCTGCTGGACTCGATGCTTGCCCGGGCGGGGGTGGCCTGACGGCG
>JAJDTE010000231.1:0-28050 GCA_022827325.1 Gammaproteobacteria bacterium
TCTTGGCGTGATGAAACCCGGGGCCGGCGCAATCCACAAGTCCTGCGCGGAAGTCTGTCTCCTCGGAGGCATACCCTCCATGCTGGTGGCGAAGGCCTCGGACGACCGGAAATACGGCTACATCCTGGTGCGGCCGGACGGTTCCCCCGCTTCGGCGCTGACGGCGAAACTGGCCGGAGAGGCGGTGAGAATCACCGGTGAACTCGAGCGCCGGGGAGATCTCCTGTACCTGCGAATGGCGGAGAACGGGCTGGAGCGCATCTGAGCGGGACTTGCCGATGACTGCGTCCGTGGTTGTGTATGCACATCTCGTTGCCGCCCTGACGGCGGCGACCCTTGGACTCTGGAACCTCGTTGCCGTCAAGGGAACGCCCCGCCACAGGATGGTGGGCCGCTGCTGGATCGCCGCCATGCTGGCAGTGACCCTGCCATCATTCTGGATCCGTGAACTGGACCCGGGCAATTTCAGCTGGATCCACGGGTTGACGGTTTTCACGCTCGCGAGCCTGGCGCTGGCCCTCTGGGGCATCCGGACCGGGCGCGTGCGCCTGCATGCCCATGCCATGGTCGGCACGATGGTCGGGCTCGTGATCGCGGGTGGCTTTGCGCTGATGCCGGGGCGTACGATCAGCCGGATGATCGGGTACGGCTAGGTTCGGGTGGAAAGAGCCATACACCTCGATCCGCCCCGACGGGACAGTGCCGGATTCCCGGGTTCGATTCCACATAGAAAATGACCCGCGGGCAACCACTCATTCTCGCCTCGTCCTCTCCCTACCGGCGCGCCGTTCTGGAACGGTTGGGTCTCGGGTTCCAATGGCGTTCTCCTGATATCGACGAGTCGCCCTTGCCCGGCGAGGCGCCGGATGACCTGGTCCGCCGCCTGTCGGAGGCCAAGGCTGCCGCGGTTGCCGGGAAGTATTCCGAAGGCCTGGTGATCGGCTCGGACCAGGTGGCTGTCCTCGGCGGCCGCATCATCGGCAAACCGGCGGACCATGGCGATGCGCTCGGTCAGCTCCGGGCGGCCTCGGGCGCCGTGACCGTGCTCCACTGCGGCATCGCGGTGCTGAACGCCGCCACCGGCCGCATGCAGTCCGCGGTGGAGCACGTGGAAGTGGAATGCCGGGAACTGGCCGATGACGATATCGAACGCTACCTGGCGACGGATGCGCCCTATGACTGCTGCGGCAGCCTGAAGGTCGAGGGGATGGGAATCTCCCTGCTCCGCCGGGTTCGCAGCGACGATCCCAACGCGGTCACCGGCCTGCCCGTGATCCGCCTCCTTGGGATGCTGCGCGAGGAGGGATTCAGCTTGCCCTGAAAGTTTCGGGGTGCATTCGGGCCTCAACCGGCTTCCACGGCCACGAAGCGTCCGTCCCGGATGCGTGCAATGCGGTCGCGCACCTGGGCCGCCTGCTCGAACTCGAGGTTCTTCGCATGGACATACATTTCCTTCTCCAGCCTGGACAGCAGCCGGCCCAGTTCTTTCGGCGTCATGCGGAAGTACTCCTCATCGCCCTCGGCCGCGCTATCCCGGTCCGGGAGATCGTTCCATGCGGCATCGTTGGCGGTGACACCGTCGATGATGTCCTTCACCGGCTTGACGATGGAGCGCGGGATAATGCCGTGCTCGCTGTTGTACCCCTCCTGCTTGCCGCGTCGGCGCGCGGTCTCGTCCATGGCCACCCGCATGGACCGCGTGACGGCATCGGCATACAGGATCACCCTGCCCTGCGCGTTGCGGGCAGCCCGGCCGATGGTCTGGATAAGCGATCGCTCCGATCGGAGGAATCCCTCCTTGTCCGCATCGAGAATCGCCACCAGGGAAACTTCCGGGATATCCAGCCCCTCCCTGAGGAGATTGATGCCCACCAGCACGTCGAACGTTCCCTTGCGGAGGTCACGGATGATCTCCACCCGTTCCACGGTGTCGATATCGGAGTGCAGGTAGCGGACTCGCACCTGGTGCTCGTGAAAATACTCCGTCAGGTCCTCCGCCATCCGCTTGGTCAGCGTGGTCACCAGTACCCGGCTGCCCTGGCTTGCGCACTGCCTGATCTCGGACAGCAGGTCGTCCACCTGGCTGATGACCGGCCGCACCTCCACTTCCGGGTCCAGGAGGCCGGTAGGGCGCACCACCTGCTCCACCACCTCCGGCGTGTGCCGCTCCTCGTAGGGGCCCGGTGTGGCGGAGACGAAGATCACCTGACCGATCATGCGCTCGAACTCATCGAAGCGCAGCGGGCGGTTGTCCAGCGCCGACGGCAGCCTGAAACCGTATTCCACCAGGGTTTCCTTGCGTGAGCGGTCGCCGTTGTACATTGCCCCGAGTTGGGGAATGGTGGCGTGACTCTCGTCAATGAAGACGATGGCATCCGCCGGCAGGTAGTCGATCAGCGTCGGCGGCGGTTCCCCGGGCTTGCGTCCGGACAGGTAGCGCGAATAGTTCTCGATCCCGGTGCAATACCCGAGTTCGCGCATCATCTCCACGTCGTAGCGGACCCGTTGCTCCAGCCTCTGCGCCTCCACCAGCTTGCCCTCGCCGCGAAGCACCTCAAGGCGCTGGCGGAGTTCCTCGACAATGTCGTCCACGACATCAAGGATGGTTTGCCTGCCGGTCACGTAATGGCTTTTCGGGTAGACCGTGACACGGGTCAGGCTCCCTTCCGAGCTGCCGGTCAACGGATCGAAGCGCGACAGGGCATCGACCTCGTCACCAAACAGCTCGATGCGAATGGCAAGTCGCTCGGATTCGGAGGGATAGACATCGATCACGTCGCCACGCACGCGAAACGTGCCCCGACGCAACTCAAGGTCATTTCGGATGTACTGCATCTCGGCCAATCTCTTGAGTATGGCCCGCTGGTTGATCGAATCACCCCGTTTCAGGTGCAGGATCATGCCGTGGTAGGACTTGGGGTCGCCGAGACCGTAAATCGCGGAAACCGTGGCAACGATGATGACATCGCGCCGCTCCAGCAGCGCCTTGGTGGCGGACAGCCGCATCTGGTCGATATGGTCGTTCACCGAGGCGTCCTTCTCGATGTAGGTGTCGGAACTGGGAACGTAGGCTTCAGGCTGGTAGTAGTCGTAGTAGGAAACGAAATACTCCACTGCATTGCGGGGAAAGAAATCCCGCATCTCCGAGTAGAGTTGGGCTGCGAGGGTCTTGTTGTGGGCCATGACCAGCGCGGGGCGTCCGGTTCGCGCGATGATGTTGGCCATGGTGAAGGTTTTGCCTGAACCGGTGACGCCCAGCAGTGTCTGGTAGGCCTCGCCGTCGTTCAGCCCCTCCTCCAGGCAGCCGATGGCCTCGGGCTGGTCACCCGCAGGGGCGAAATCACTCTGCAGGTCATAAACCGGGGATATCCCGGAAATATCTGAATGGCTCGCTGGCATGGTTTGATTTTATCAGCCGTAATGTGCATAAGGTGCACCCATGGGGTAAGGAATCAGCGCCAGCCGGCTCAAGACACATCCTGCCAAATTGACCATGAGACCTTACGACCTGATCGATTCCGTCAGGCTGACCTGCAAGGTGGATGACCGGTTCCGTCTCCTGTGGCTCATGCCGGGCCTGGAATTGGAAAGCATCAAGGCGGAATCAGTCTGGAAAGATCCTTGGGGACTTGCCAAGTCCATGACATTGGATAGAGACTACCGGCTGCTACGTCCCGAAACCCAATCGGGCAGTGTTATGACAGGGCATGCCGGCTGCGATGCACAGAAGCCGTCAGCGCTCTTCCGGACCCGGCAGTTCAACGGAGAATGTTCATGACGCCAGAACATACGATTGTCGACACCGATATGCGCCGCGCCTATGAGACGGACGGTGTCGTGTGCCTGCGCAAGGCTTTCGATCGGCGCTGGCTGAAGGTTGCCGCCGACGCCATCGAACAGGGACGGGCGAATCCCGGTCCGATGTACATCGACTATTCTGCGGAAACGAAGCCCGGCACCTACTGCACGGATTTCTGGATCTGGCAGCATGTGCCGGCGATGCGCGAATTCATTTTCGAATCACCCGCGGCAGGAATCGCTGGAGAGGTCATGCACGTCGAGGGCATCATGCTGGTATCGGACAACTGGCTGGTCCGGGAGGCCGGGGCGGTCAACAAGGCACCTTGGCATCATGACGGACCCTATTTCGACCTGGATGGGAAATGGTGCGTGCTGTGGATGGCTCTTGAGCCGGTTGGCCCCGACGAAGGCATCGTGTTTCTGAAAGGCTCCCACAAGTGGGGGAGACTCTTCATGCCGGAGAACTTCGCAGGCACCGGCCCTAAGGCCGAAGTGCTGGAACCCTACGAGCGTACGCCAGATTTTGCACAACAGCCGGGCCACTGCGTCCCGGTCGAGTACGTCCTGGAACCAGGCGATTGCGTGGTGTTCGACGCCCTGACTGTCCACGGCGCACCCAACGCCAAATCGCAGGTGCACAACAGCCGGCGCCTCACCATGCGCTTTGCGGCAGACAACGCCATCTATCGACGTCGGGGCTCCTGGACCCGCGAGATGACAGATTTCCTGGAGCGTGAGTACGGCCTGACCGAGGGTGGGCCCTACCGCTGCGACCTACTTCCGGTTCTGTGGACAAGGGAAGGTGTCTAGCCCGCACCTTGGCGAAGACCGGGCGTTCAGCGGGCACACTGCGCGAGACTTGTAGGTGATTGGCGGACGAAGAGCAAACACCCTTTTCCGCATATTGCGTCACGAACTCACGACGGACACGCAGTTCTCCCGGGTCAAGGCCAGCGACGCACAGTACGCGCACGGCACGCATGACGCGCCCAGGCGCTCCATCCGCCAGGAGCATGCCGAAAAGAACAGCGGTACTTACGGTTGATCATCCGGGACGCGCCGTGACGCAGATTCTGGCGGTCACCGACCCCAATTTTTGGTGACGTGATGGCAATCCCGGCCATCCCTTGAAACCCTGCTTCGTGCGGGGTTTTTCCTTTTTCATTTACCAGGAAATCACCACGCATGTAGCCAGTCCATATAATTGTTGCGCCGCACAATAAATCATGATATGCTGCGGTGCACAATTCAGATTCAGCCTTAGATTTACTCTTTGCACAGGAGACTGACCATGGCCAATACGCCTGAAAACAAGCAGTTGGAAAATGCAGTTGCGCCGGTTGTGGCGTTCAACAAGCTGGTGATCAAGAACGCCGAGGAGGCGTTCAAAATGCAAATCGCCAGCCTGCAGACCTACACCAAGATGAGTCTTGAAAACCTCAACGCCGGTCTGGATGTCCGTGATCCGGATGAATTCAAGGCCTACGCCGAACGGCAGAAGGACATGGCCAAGGAATTCACCGAGCAGATGGCCGCTGATGCCAAGGCCTTCGGTGAACTCAATGCCAGATTCCTCGAGGAAGCCCGCACCCTGACGGAAGCCAGCATCAAGGCAGCCGCGGAATCCGACGAGGATGCCTGACCGGGCGCCCTGGCCCACGCGGTCTTTCCGGACCCCCTCCGGAGCGGACACTCCCGGGACCCATCTGGTCCCTGTTCGCTGACCGGGCAGCGTCTTTTTCGTATTCCGTCAATGAAACGGTGGCCCAGAATGACATGTGCATTCACTGCCCCTGGCCGGTAACAAGCATATCGCGGCCATGAATCATTGCATTGTCATCTCCGGCGGCCACCCTTGTTTTCGCCAGTCAATGCTGGCCGAGATCAAACCCTGGTTCAGGACCGCAGATATCCTGGAAGTGGAGACTCTGGCGGCAACCCTGGAGGTTCTCGAGAAAAGGCAGGTGGGCCTAGTGGTGCTGAACCTGCGTATGAGTGACTACCGGGGACTCGCCGGGCTCATGATCATAAAGTGCTGCCACCCGAATGTGCCGGTCATCGTGGTGAGTGCGAGGGTTGGGGCGGAATCGGCACAGGCCGCTATCCAGTCGGGGGCATCCGGCTACATCGTCAAGTCCGCATCCTCCGGCCAGATCAGGAGCACCATCGAACAGGTGATCCGTGGAGAAACCGCGGTCCCGGCAACCGTATCCGCGGCGAAGGACGATGCGGAACGCAAGCTGCCCGAAGCCATTGAGAACATCAGCTTGCTGACGCCCACCCAGCTCAGGGTATTGGGGAAGATGACCGCGGGCCTGCTCAACAAGCAGATTGCCTGGGAGATGGGGATATCCGAGGCCACGGTGAAGTCCCATGTCACCGCGATATTCCGCAAGCTCAAGGTCCGCACGAGAACCCAAGCGGTATTGCTGGCAATACAGTGACAAACTACCTGGCGTAGCCTTTCTCCGTCTCTCGCTGACGACCCACCGCATCCCTGCACCTGGATGTGGACCTGGAGCCGAACAGGGAGCGGCTGCCAGGCACCAGGGAAGACCGGGGCATGGCCGGTCAGAAACAACACATACCCGGTTTCATCCGGCAAGTCCGTCCGGTGCTGCCACCCGGCATCCCGGTCGGGGTGATGCACCGGTCGGGCCAAACCCGGCCCGATCAAGTGCGAACCTCCGGCCTGCCGCGGCATTCAGCCGGGCCGGCCGGAAGCCCGTGCGCGCTATGCCGGGATGGGGCCCGCCTTCGCCACCTGTTTCATCAGGCCGTCGTCCCAGTCGCCTTCCACCATGATATGGGAAGCGGCCCCCAGCTGGACCGCCTCGATCAGGTTGTGACTGAGGTAAACGTATATTCCGGGCTGCCGGAACGTATACAGTGCAGCGCCGGCTGAGCCGCCCCGTATGAACCATGTCTCCAGCCCCGTCGTCGGATCATCCGTGAAGCTCCCGGTCTCCCATACATAGTCACCGTGGCCACCGATCAGGTGGGGGCGGGAATCGCGGTTCGACTGGGCATGAACGAACAGGGCCGTGTTCCCGACCTTCGACTTGAGGGCATTGTCGCCGGTAAGCGCGCCCACCTTGCCGTTGAACACCACATGGGTCGGGATCAGCCCGGCCATCAGGGGGAGCACGTCCGCCAGGTTGGCGCCCGCGACCTCGTAAGTCTTGTATTTTCCGTTCTCGTCCCTGGGCACATAGAAATCCTGCTCGCCGATGTAGAAGACCTGGTCATAGCTCAGGGGATTGCCGTCCTTGTCCTTCAGGCCGTCACGGGGCAGGATCATGCAGGCGCCGTTCATGCCATGCACCACATGGTAGGGAATCATGACGCCGCCCGGCGCGCAGTGGTACACGAAGACGCCGGGCTTGGTGGCCCTCCAGCGAAGCTTCATCTGCTCTCCCGGCTGGACATGGGTCAGGGTTCCGCCCCCCAGGGCGCCGGTGGATGCATGGAAGTCGATGTTGTGCTCCATGAGGCTTTCCTTGGGATTGATGAGGGTCAGCTCGACGAAATCGCCCTCATGACAGATGATCAGCGGACCCGGTACCGAACCGTTGTAGGTCAATGCCCAGACCTCGGTCCCGGTACCGTCTATGTCCATCTTCACCTCGGGCGTGGTCATGGTCACCTCAACGACCTTGGGTCCTCCGCTGGCCACCTGCTCGTGATCGGGTGCAAAGGGCGGCGCCACCAGTTCCTGCTTCACACGGGGCAGTGCCGCAATCTCCTCCTCGCTCATGGATGCGCTGAGACCGGTGTGCCCTCCTTCCGCTGTGCCGTATGCCGCCGCCTGCTGGATTCCGGATGCGGCAAGTGCACCGAATGCCGCCGAGGTCGGCACCAGGGTCGACATCTTGAGGAAGTCCCTGCGGTCGATATCGTCGCCAGCTTCCTGGCGTTCGTTGGTTGTTTGGAAATCAGACATGATAGTTACCTCCTAGTAGGGTTGGATATGCTGTCTGCTCACCGGGGTACCAGACGAGTAACCTCACGTCAACGGTCGTATTTGAGTTGCATCAATAAATACGGCAATAAACGAGATTCGTCTGTTCCTGTCCGATGGACGTACCGGATCCGGGGCGCCGGGTGCATATGTCAGGTTTGCATGCGGCATAGCCGCGTGAACCCTGGGCCCTGCCTGGCGGATCTCGAAAAGTCAAGGGGAAGGGCAGGATATCGAAGCCAGAATCTGTCTGAATTTCATGGCTTATGAAATTGCGCGATATGGCGAAGCCGAAAATCTTTCCAGGCAATGGGCCGCAGCACCTAAAGCTGCATCCAGTCTTGAAGGCTATCGAGTTTCTTGCATCCAGCATGGATTAACAGATTAACAGTCAACTGCTCTACCAACTGGGCTACTGGGAAAGAGGACGCGACTACTAATCCGCAGCCCTGATACGGTCAAGGTCGTTCAGGCTGAATGATCATGTACCGGCTTGGGTGTAACCTGGTAGTGCTCCCGACGGCCTCATCAGATCACGAAACCATACCGGGCATATATCCGCGGTCATGGAACCGAAAACCTCCTTGAAACGGGGTAGATCCTCCGGGTATCCCTGATCCCGACCAGCGGTATGACCGTCCAGTGGTTGACCAAGGGTTTATCGCTCATAGGCCTGTTTCCTTACGGATTCAGGATTCAAGGCTTTCTGCCAGTTGGCCAAGCGTAACGGGCTTAACCGGTGGACGTGCAGTAAAATGCCCCACCTGCTGCCGGTCGATGTTGTGATGAGCGGCGAAAATCTGCTCCATGGTAGCACCGCAAAAGCGTCCCTGGCAGGGTCCCATGCCGCAACGGGTAAATGCCTTGGCCTGGTTGGGTCCGCTGCAGCCCTGGGCAGTGAGCGCGCGAATTTCCGCCACCGTTACTTCCTCGCAGCGGCATGCCAGGGTTTCGTCGACTGGTAACAACAGATTCTCAATTACACGGTAGCGCGTGTCCAGAAATGGTCGAATCGCCAGGTGCCGATTCCTCGCAACACGTATCGATCTGGCACGTTGATCGCGCATTTCCTCATCAACACAAGCCAAGCGGTGCGCCACTTGCAACGCCGCCAGTTGCCCGCTCCGCCAGGCTGCCCTGGCACCACCGATACCACCGGCATCACCGGCCACAAAAATTCCATTCCGGCTGCTTTCACCCCAATCATCGAGCAATGGCTGCCAACTTTGCTGAAGGTCATTCCAGTAACTTTCACAACCGGCTGCAGCGGCAAGATGCATCGAGGGGATCACGCCTTGATGCAACAGCAGCAAGCCTGTTTCGATGCGCTGAGGTCGCCCCTTGCTGGTGAAACGGATTGCAGTGAGCCGCTCGTCGCCTTCTGCACGCAACTCGCTGGCCTCTCGATACCAGGGGATGCGCGCGCGGCGAATGGCCAGAGTCAGCATTAACCCCTTGTAGAGATAGTCACTGGCGCCAAGTGCCTGTGGCAAATGTCGATACGCTTTCCAGGCAGAAGCGGTTTGCGTGGTATCGACCAGGGCCTTTATGGTCACCCCGGCGCGCAGGTATTGCCATGCAAGCAACAACAGCAACGGCCCGCTGCCCGCCAGCACGGGGGCAGACTCCGGCACCATGGCGGCTGACTTCATCAGGATTTGCCCGCCACCGGCGGTCATGACACCCGCCTTGTCCCAACCCGGAAACGGCATCGGACGCTCCTGTGCGCCGCAGGCAATGATGACCTGTTCGGCGCGCACACGTCTCTGGACACCCTCAACAATGACGCCGAGCTCGCCATCACCATCCAGATACCAAACCGAGGATTCCGGAAAATAATCGATGCGGGCGTGACGAAAGGCCTGCACCAGCTGACTGCCAAAGACGTAATCCTTCCCCAGCAGGTTGATATCGGCTAGCGGGCTGGCATCGACATTGCGATAGATTTGGCCGCCCGGATGCGGCTGCTCGTCAATGACCGCCACTTCGACCCCGTAATCTGCAGCAGTTTGCGCGGCTGCCATGCCCGCCGGACCGGCTCCGATCACCACCAACGGATAGCCCGACTTGATCATTCGCTATCTGCCTGCGGACGCAACTGGCGCTGTAACCGCATGTCGGACGCCACCTGAACCTGACAGGCGCGCTGATCAGGGATACCGTCGATTTCCAGCAGGCATTCGAAACAAACACCCATCATGCAAAATGGCGCTCGCGCAGCCCCACCGACCGTGCTGTGCCGGGTTGGCAGCCGATCCAGGTAGAGCAGTGCAGCAGCTACCGACACAGCCGCCGGCACCGACACTTCCCTGCCGTCAAGGGTGACCACCACCTGCTCAACCGATTCGTCCAATGATCTAAACATTGAATCGGTCCGCAGCAAAAGGAGCAAACAGCGAATCGCCGGAACCATCGCAAATCCATTGGGCGAGTTCGTACGCGTGAAAGGCTGCCAGAGTGATCCCGCTGTGGCAGGAAACTGCGAAAGCACCGGGATGCTCGTCCGAGCGATGGTAAATCGGCACACCGTCCGGCGTCATGATGCGCAGCGCACCCCAGGCACGAATGAGGCGCAGCCGGGCGAGGTGTGGAAAGATGCGCACCGCGCGATGTGCCAGGTTGGCGATGACTTCAAGCGTCGTGGATTCATCCAGACCGACATCTTCATGGGAATCGCCAATCTGCAGACTGCCGTGGGCGGTCTGGCGTACCTGTAAAGTCGCGGCGGGCAGAAACCGGGGAACGCGATCGGTAATCAACAGCTGCCCGCGCAAGGGTTGTACCGGTATCGACATGCCGAGATCCTGGCACAGCGTCTGGTTCGACAAGCCGGCGCAAAACACCACCCGCTCACACTGGAAATTCTGTTGCGTGGTGTCGATCACAAACACGCTGCCTTCTCGTCGGCTGGAAAGAACGCGGTGATCCGCCCGATAGTGGACGCCGAGACGACTCATGCGCTGGTGCAGCGCACGCAACAAGGCGAGCGGATTGACATGGCCGTCCTGGGGCGAGTAACTGGCTCCCAGCACTTCCGCGGATACTTCAGGAATACGCGCGCGCAACTCGGAGGTGTTGAGCATTTGATATTCGAAGTCGCCACCGGTGTGCACGGCGACCTGTTGCATTTCCCGTTCCCGCGCCTGCCAGTCGTCCTCGTTCAGGCAGAAATCGTAACCACCACTTTGCTGCAGCTCGACATCGACGCCAGTGGTCTCCAGCAGTTCGTCGGCAAACGTTGGCCACTGTTGCGCCGAGCGGCGGGTAATATGGGCATACTCCGCAAAACCAGCACCCTTGCCTTGCACCCAGACCAGCCCGAAATTGCCACGGGAAGCACGAAAATCGCGATCACCACCGTCGAGCACCACCACCCTGGCACCACTAGCGGCGATTCCACAGGCAATCGACGAGCCAACCAGCCCGCCGCCAACGACGACGGTGTCGTATTGCGTTACGGAAGCAACAGGTATTGTTTCAGAGCCGGAAAGAGGAAAATCCTTTCTTCGGTTTGATTTCTTTGGCATCGAGTGGATAAAGGTGCCTGAGCCAGCGTTTCTCCCACAGGCGAAAGCCGCGGGAAATGAGCTGCACGATGACCAGGTACAGAACCGCCGCAGTGATAAAGCCCTCGTAAGCGAGGTAGTATCGACCATTCAACCAACGCCCGACCCCGAGCAGGTCCTGGATGGTAATGGTGCTGGCAACAACCGAACCGTGCAGCATGAATATGACTTCATTCGAGTATGCAGGCAATGCCCGCCGAAAGGCGCTGGGCAGGATAATGCGCCGCATGCGTTTCGAAGCACTCAGACCACAAGCTACAGCAGCCTCGATTTCCCCGCGGCTGGTGTTGACGATGGAGCCGCGAAGCAACTCAGTGGTATAGGCGGCGGTATTCAGTGAAAAGGCGATCAGTGCGCAATACCAGGCCTGGGACAGGACGGGTTCCCACAGAAAAGAATCGCGAATCCAGTCGAATTGCCCGAGGCCATAATATATGAGGTAGGTCTGTACCAGCAGCGGCGTCCCCCTGAAAATATAGGTAAAGACCCACACCGGAGCACTCAGTAACGGGTTCTTCCCGGCCCGTGCAATGGCCAGTGGAATCGACAAAATGCCACCGATCAGCAGCGACAACAGGGTCAACTCCAGCGTCGTCAGTGCCCCCCACAGGAAACGATCAAAATTCTGTGCGATCAGCACTACATCGAGGGGTGACCAGGTCTCCAGAAACTTGATGATGGACTCATCCATTTCCAGTCCTCACGATGCCGCGACTGTATCTTTTATCGAGCCAGCGCAACCCGGCATCGGAAACCGCGGTCAGAATCAGGTAAATCACTAAGACCGCGAACATGAACGTAAACAGCTGTCTCGTTGACCGACCTGCGACAAAGCCGTTATACACGACGTCCTGCAGGCCTATAACCGAAACGAGTGCAGTGGATTTGATCTGCACCAGCCAGTTGTTGGAAAACCCGGGCAGTGCATAAACCACCATTTGTGGCCAGATGATGCGGCGGAAAATGGTCAGTCGAGACATGCCGCAGGCTACCGCGGCTTCGATCTGCCCCCTTGGAATCGCCATGATCGCGCCACGAAACGTTTCCGTCATGTAGCCTCCGAAGACGATACCGATCGTACCGACCCCGGCAGCAAACTGGCTGATTTCGACATAGCCCCACAGGCCTGTCCAGTCACCGATCTGGTTGATCAGTTGCTGTCCGCCAAAGAATACGAGCAGAATCAACACCAGGTCCGGTACTCCTCGTACTATCAAGGTATATCCGCCGGCAACCTTCTGCGCGGGAACATTCGCCGACAGCTTGGCCCAGGCACCAATCAGACCCAGCAGCACGGCAATCACAAGCGAAAACAAGGCAAGCTTGATGGTGACCCAGGTGCCCGAAAGCAGTTGATCCTGGTATTCGATGAGCAGATTCACGTCAACGCCTGTGTTCAGGGAGGAATCCGGCCCGGGTCACCTCCCGGGCCGGCTTCAACTTCTAGCCGCCGAATATATCGAACTCGAAGTACTTGGCGTTGATTTCCTGGTAAACGCCATTCGCGCGGATTTCCTTGATCGCGCGATTGAGTTCCTCGCGCAGCGACCCGTCCTGCTTGCGAACCGCAACACCGGCACCCGGACCGTGACAGACCTCATCATGCTGATCGCCTCCGGTGAATTCAAAATCCTTGCCTGCGTCAGTTTTCAGGAACCCGTCATCAGCTGCGATGGAATCGGATAGTTGTGCATCGATACGACCGATCGCCAGATCCTGAAACACCTCTTCCTGGGTCCCATAAAGCACCAGTTCGGCGTCAGGATACAGTTTTTCCATGAAACACTGGTGGGTAGTACCACGCTGCAGGCCAATACGCTTGCCTTTCAAGCCTTCCATGGTGATTTCAAGGCCAGCGCCTTTCTTGGCGACGAATTTTGCTGGCGTATTGTAATATTTGTCACTGAAATCAACGCGTTTCTTGCGTTCTTCAGTGATCGACATCGACGCGATGATTGCGTCGAATTTCTTCGCCAGCAACGCCGGGATCATGCCGTCCCAATCCTGCTCGACCAGCACACACTCGCGGTTCATCTCCGCACAGATTGCATGTGCGATATCTATATCAAAGCCCTTCAGGGTGCCGTCGGGTTCTTTCCAGGAGAATGGCGGATAAGCGCCCTCCACGCCAACTCGCAAATCCGCAGCCTGCAGGCCATTCATTCCCAGCACCAGGGTAACAGCTGCCAGGCTTGTGAATAATTTTCTGAATTTCATCTTACATCCTCATTTTGGTTGTGTTTCACAAAGAAACGGTTCTACTGTTGCCCTTCGGGCGGTTATTGCACCGTCCTCGACAGAAACTTTCGAAAACGATCCGAATTGGGTTCATTGAACATTTGCCGGGGGTCGCCTTGCTCTTCCACTTTGCCTTCGTGCAGGAAAACGACCTTGTTGGATACATCGCGCGCAAAGCTCATTTCGTGGGTCACCACAAGCATGGTCCGGCCTTCTTCAGCAAGATCGCGCATCACTTTCAGTACTTCACCGACCAGTTCGGGATCGAGTGCCGAGGTCGGCTCGTCGAACAGCATCACATCTGGATGCATGGCAAGTCCGCGGGCGATGGCAACTCGTTGCTGCTGACCACCGGAAAGTTGCGCCGGGTAAAAATCCCGGCGTTCGAGCACACCGACTTTTTGCAGCAGGGCTTCGGCCTCTTCTATCGCCTCGGCCTTGCTCTTCTTCAGCACTTGAATCGGGGCTTCGATCACATTTTCGATCACCGTCATGTGAGCCCACAGGTTAAACCCCTGAAACACCATGCCCAGCCTTGCCCGTAATTGTTCAACCTGCCGGATATCTTCCGGACGGTTCTTTCCATAGCGATCAGTCTTCATGCGGATTTTTTCACCCACCACGAAAACATCGCCTGAAGTTGGCATTTCAAGCAGATTTATGCAACGGAGAAAGGTGCTTTTTCCGGATCCGGAAGCACCGAGTATAGAAATCACATCACCCTTGTCTGCATGCATGGACACGCCACGAATGACCTCAATGTCACCAAAACTCTTGTGCAGATCGACGACTTTCAGCGCAGCCTGATCGGCTGATGTATCGCTCATTCGTTTTGCCTCCCCGGACGCAGGGTTTTTTGTTTTAATGCTGTTCGATTCACATCGGACTACGGATGTCTTTAAACACTACCAGTTCAACTAACATAAAATTTATCACTTTATTAATCCAATTTATAACTTAATTTCATGTTTCATTGATTATCTGCAACCGACCCCGGGTCACCTCGACAAACTTCGGGTGATCTGTGAGCGTGGTCGATGCGACGGGTAAATCAGGGTAGCTGTCGGCGTATGCCTCAAACCCGGTCGATTTGGCCCCGGCCTTGAACTTGAGCAGGTTGTATTCGGGCTGGGACACCCTGATGTGTTCGTTGAATTCCGAATGACAGATGAAATATTGGAATTTCATGTCACAGCCCCGGAAACGGTGAACCGGGCACGATGACAGGCGGCCCAGCAAAAGGAATGGAAGGACCCTGACGAGTCGGAACGTCATCAACGCACGCGGGAGGCCGGCCTGGAAGAAGAAACCTGATATCGGTTACAGGCTTCCGCTCCGTCTCGGGCCACCTGTCTATAGATAGCGATGACAAGGTGGCTCTCCGGCACAGGCAACCTGGTTTAGGGTCAAGGGTTGTACAAGTCGAGTTCTATCGAGCTGAACGACATTTCGACCCTGCCGGATCTGCGCCCGATCACCAGATAGCGGATGCCGGACGGATCCGGCCACATCGCCTCCAGCGATTCCTCCGTCGGAAACCCCCAGTCCATGATCCAAACCCGATCGGAACGGCCGTACTGTCCCTCGATACTCGCCATGTATTCCAGCAGGGTCTTCTTGTCCGACGTGTTCCCAGGCATCACCCGGTAGGCCAGTATTGACCGCGCTCTTTGCCGATTGGGAAAGCGTCTCAAAGTGACGGTCGGCGAAACCGCATGAACCTTGGGTCCTGCCTGATGGGTCTGGAAAAGTCAAGGGGAAGGGCAGGATATCGAAGTCAGAATATGTCTGAATTTTATCGTTTATGAAATTGCGTGATATGGCGAAGCCGGATAATCTTTCCAGAGCAATGGGCCGCAGCACCTCAGCTGCAGAAAGTGCACCTTGGCACCCTCGCGTGCACGGTCTTTCGGGATCCGGTGCCAATTCGCAAACTGGGCTTCAGCCCTACAACCCTCATGGGGAGATGTCCCCAAGGGGGTCGGTCTGTTTCCTCATGCCAACTGAAATATTGTACTGAGGAGGTTATAATGCAGACCGAACCAATCACCAGGGCTTTGAAAACCCTGGAAGACGCGGGAATCGAGAGAGAGCAGAGTATGGCAACTGTAAAGGCAATCGCAGAAATGCAACAGCCGTTGCTGCAGGCCATTGAGAAAATGGGTTCCGAAGTGGAATCCAGATTCGAGGAAATGGATGCCAGGTTCGAGAAAATGGATGCCAGATTCGAGAAAATGGAATCCAGAATGGATTCCAGATTCGAGAAAATGGATACCAGAATGGATGTCAGATTCGAGAAAATGGAATCCAGGATAACAAGGCTGCAAGTGACTGTTGTTGGGATTTTCATCCCGATAATTTTTATAAGTCTACGAATCTTCACATTCCCGAACTGAACTCACGGCCCCATCCTGGGGCCGTTTTCTTCAGTGCCAACTGGAAGCCAAAACGGAAGACCAGTTCGGCAAGCTGGACGCTAAGCTTGAGAAGCCCGAACCTAGATTGAGGCAGGGGTTACCGGGATTTCACCGGAATTTCGAAATCATTCCGATGCTATGCCAGGAAAGTGGCAAACAGATGGCGGATCCTGTGTGGACTGGAAGGATCCTGACGAACTGTAGAGAGGATGTTGTCTACCCAGTATGGAGTGTTGTGGGAGCCTCCAACACAATAGAAGAACGGACGACAAAGGAAATGATATTTCACGACTGGAGTGCAACATGAAGATGACCGTGGAACTCGATGATCATCTGGTTCGCGAAGCGGAAGCATTCGCCAACCAGGAAGGCGAGCCTCTGGCGGAATTGATCGGGCGCGCCCTTAAGGACTATGTCATGGGCAGACGCGGCATGAACACTTCGTTTGACCCTCTGACCAAGGGAGGACGCCCGGTACCTGGGGTTGATATCGACAATCGGGTGTCTCTTTATGATTGCATGGACAGACGCGATTGATCGCGGTTGATTCGAACATCCTGGTTCATGCGCATCGCAGAGAATCGCCCAAGCATGACGCGGCGAGGCAACGTCTGATTGAACTCGTTACCTCGGCGGATACATTGGGAATTCCCGTGTTCTGCCTCGGCGAGTTCCTTCGGGTCTTCACACATCCGCGTCTGGTCGACCCGCCACACAGCACGAAGGAAGCTTGCGATGCCTTGGCACGATTTCTGTCTCTGAACAATGTGGTCGTCATCAGGCCGGGGCCGGAATATCCCGGAAGACTCGTCGAAGCGAATCTCGAGGGTCAGCGCAACAGGGAATCTCATCTTCGACGCACAAATCGTTGCATTGTGTCGGGACAATGGAGTGACGAGGCTGCTGACCGAAGACCGGGATTTCGACCGGTTCCGGACTCTCGAAGTCGAGCGTTTGGTCCCATGAGCATCGTCATTGGTATCCAAAACAGAAGACAGGTTCGGGAAGCCGGACGCTTTGTAATACCCGGTGCGGTGTTTTCAATCCGCGCAGGCCAATCCCATTGCCACAGAGGGCATTTTTACCCCCTTTTCGGACTTCCGGGGGCGGTTCAGGAGACCGGGAGTGAACAGGGAAAGCGAGAGAAGCCCTTCCATTTCCATGTAGCATTTTCCTGGCACATCCGACCATATTCATGCAATACGCATCGGAGAATTCCATGGATTGGAATTCGGTCCAAAGGGAGTTTGCCTCACTGGGGATCCATGAGGCAAATTTCAAACAGATAGGATAAGGACTTGTGGAAGGTAATACTTCCGGGAAATGAGGGGAGCATGGGATTTGTTTCGGGGTGGAAGGTGCCGAAGGTAAACCTGCGCCTGAATTGGAACTGGAATCCAATAGAGAACTGAAGCTGCTGGATGGATCCTGACGAACTATAGTCAGGGTGTTATACAACCGGGGTTCCTGGAAGGCGAGAATCGACCCCGTCCGGTATGGTGTATGTCTGTGTGGCGATCATCTGACTGGCATCGGAGGGACCCGCAGGTTAGGATTGACTCCAGGGAACGTCCCGGCCATATGAATCAGGATTCTTCGATGCCAACAACCGCAAGAAAGGCGCAGTCACAGCGAAATGCAACCTATCAGGATGTGCTGGACGCACCACCGCACAAGGTTGCGGAGATTATTTCAGGCACACTCCACATGAATCCCAGGCCAGCGCCATCACACGCCTGGGCAACCATTAGTATCGGAGAAAACATTGGGCCACCATTCAACCGCGGACGCGGAGGTCCTGGAGGATGGAGGATTGTCTTTGAAACGGAATTGCATCTTGGCGAAGATATCCTGGTGCCGGATATCGCGGGGTGGCGCCGCGAACGTATGCCGACCCTGCCGAAGACGGTGTTCTTCCCGACTGCACCGGACTGGGTTTGCGAGGTTCTGTCGCCTTCCACCAGAGCGTTGGACCTGGGGCCGAAGCGGGATATCTATGCCAGGGAAGGCGTCACCTGGCTCTGGCTGGTGGATCCGGAGGCAAGGACACTGGAGGCCTTCGAACTGACCGACGGTCACTGGGTACTTCTTGAAACGGTCACCGACAACGTGCCAGTCTCGTTGGCACCCTTCGATGCAATCAGCTTCGACCTTGGCGACCTGTGGGATGCAGGTGACGAGGCGGAGGAGGAAACCCGGGATGACGGCATTGCTTGACCCGACCGAGACAGATTTTCTGCACAGTTAATGGGACGCAGCACCTCAATCCGCACCCGGTCCGCGACAGCCCCCTCGCGCGGACAGCCTTCAGATCTACTTGAAAAGTACTCGAGAAGGCTGCCGGATTTGCCATGGATTGTTCGAGCATTTCACCGCCACGGAATTGCTGATCCATGCGCCCATGAGCAGCGATCCGGCTAATGGAATGGAAGGAGCCTGACGAGTGGGAACGCCAGTTGAGCAGACGGGAGGCCGGCCTTTAGCCTGACCACGTGATGTGATTGTGTGCATTTGCTATCCCCTATATACCGGACGGAGAGACGCAAATATCAGAGGTTTTCCTGTTCTCCCCGGAGGAAGGACCATCTGGCATTTGGGCAGGAGCCAGGCCGCTGAAAGCATCAACGGCCCGACTTTTTATCTGGCTCCCCAGCGCGGACTCGAACCACGGACCAATTGATTAACAGTCAACTGCTCTACCAACTGAGCTACTGGGGAATGAGGACGCGAATACTAATCCGCAGCCCTGATACGGTCAAGGCCGTTGGAGCTGTTGGGGCTGAAAAGTAGTATGCCGACTTGCGTGGAACCCGGCGGTCATAACGCCGACAGAGGGATTCGAATCACAATCACCACCCAGGCACAAATCCGCGATCATTGAACCGAAAGCCTCGCTGAATCGGGGCAGGCCCTCCGGGTACCCCGATCCCGACCAGCGGATATGACCTCAGAAACGACCAAACAGGCGCTTGGGCTGCACCCTCTGGTCCTGTGTGACCTCGCCAAGTCCGAGGAAACAGCCTGAATCAACGTACAGGCGAACCAGGCCCGGGTCCAGTCCGGCCGCTGCGCGGACACTGCGCCCCAGCTGCACGTAACGCGCCAGGCTTTCCGGCAGGGACAGTTCCGGCAAATGGGCAAGGCCACGGTCCGTGGGCAGAAGGACTGTCCCGCGGTCCCTTGGCGTAGGGATGCTTTCCAGATGCTCCAGGGTCACCGCCTGATGGATGGAAAAGTCCCCGACCCCGGTGCGGCGCAGATGTTCCACGTGTCCGCCGCAACCAAGGTCCCTGCCGATATCCTCAGCCAGGGTACGGATATAAAACCCCCGTGAGCAGCGCACCTCCAGGGTCAGCAGCGTGCCGCTGAATTCTTCCTGCTCCAGGCTGTACACCGTGACCGGGCGCGGCTCCCGCTCCACCGTGATGCCCTTGCGGGCAAGCTTGTAGAGCGGCCGGCCGTCCTTCTTCAGCGCCGAGTACATGGGCGGGACCTGGAGAGACCGGCCGCGATAGGAATCCAGAACTTCCCCCAGACGGGATGGACTCACCTGCACCGGCGCCTCGGCAACCACCGCCCCGGTGCAATCCCCGGTATCGGTCGTGGTCCCCAGCCGGATGCCGACCCGATAGCTTTTGTCCGCACCCAGAAACAGGCTGGAGATCTTGGTGGTTTCACCGAAACACAGCAGCAGCAACCCCGTTGCCACTGGATCCAGGCTGCCGGTATGCCCCGCCTTGCGGGCATTCAGAAGCCTTTTGGCCTGCTGCAGGGCCTGGTTGGACGAAAGACCCCCGGGCTTGTCCAGCAGCAGGATGCCATCCACGGGAAGCCCCTGCCTTGACTTACCCATCCCCGGAATTCCGGTTCAGCCGATCAATGAGGCTGGACATTTCCACACCCTTGCGGATGCTGTCGTCATACTTGAATCGCAATGTCGGGGTGACCCGAAGTTCGGCGTGCCGGCTGAGCCTGCGACGCAGGAAGCCGGATGCCCGGTTGAGGATTTTTTCGGAACCCGCGGCGTCCCTATCACCGGCCTGCCCTTCCGGGCCTTCCGTTACCAGACCAAGGCTCGAGAAATAGACTGTCGCGTGTTTCAGATCCCGGGAGACCCGCACACTGTTGATGGATACACTGCGGATGCGGGTGTCATTGATCTCCCGCGCGATGAGCGTCGCCAATTCACGTCGCAGGACTTCCGACACCCGGCGGGTTCGGTCGATTTCAAACATGCTCCCGGACTGCTAGAGGGTCGGCGCCTTTTCCACCATGTGGAAGACTTCGATCTGGTCCCCCACCTTCACATCGTTGTAGTTGCGGATGCCGATTCCGCACTCGAATCCGTTCTTGACCTCCGGCACGTCGTCCTTGAACCGGCGCAACGAATCGATGGCTCCCTCGAAGATCACGATATTCTCGCGCAGGACACGCACGGGAAGGTTGCGTTTGACGATCCCTTCCAGCACGTAACATCCCGCGACGGCGCCGATCTTGGGTGCCCGGAAGACGTCCCGTACTTCCGCCAGGCCGACATGCTCTTCCTGCAGGACCGGCGAGAGCATACCGCTCATTGCGTTTGTCACCAGATCCACCACGTCGTAGATCACGTTATGGTAGCGAACATCCACGTCTTCGGATTCAATGAGCTTGCGGGCGGCAGCATCGGCGCGGACGTTGAAGGCAACGATGATGGCGCCGGAGGCAACGGCGAGATTGACATCGGATTCATTGATGCCGCCCACCATGCCATGCACCACCTTGACGTTGACGGATTTGGTGCTGAGTTTTTCCAGGGCATCCGTCAAGGCCTCCACAGAACCATGCACATCAGCCTTCACGACAAGGTTCAAGGTCAGGGTCTCGCCCTCCTCCATATCCTTGAACATGCTCTCCAGCTTGGTCTTTTGCTGCTGTGCCAGCCGAACCTCCTTGAACTTGCCCTGACGATGCAGCGCCACTTCCCGCGCCTTGCGCTCGTCGGCCACCACGACCAGATCGTCGCCGGCTGCCGGCACACCTCCGAGCCCGTGAATTTCCACCGGCGTAGAAGGACCGGCCGTGTCCACCGGGCTTCCCGTCTCGTCGAGCAGCACCCGCACCCGTCCGGACTCCCGTCCCGCCAGGATCACGTCGCCCTTCTTCAGGGTGCCTTCCTGCACGAGCACTGTAGCCACGGGGCCGCGCCCCTTGTCGAGGCGGGCTTCCACAACAAGACCGGTTGCGGGCCCATTGGCGCGGGCCTTCAGATCCGCCACTTCGGACTGCAGCAGGACGGACTCCAGCAATTCGGGAACACCCTCCCCGGTCAGCGCCGAGACGTTGTTCACCAGTGTGTCGCCGCCCCACTCCTCCGGAATGATCTCGTGGTTGGCCAGTTCCTGCTTGACCCGGTCGGGATCCGCTTCCTCGCGGTCGATCTTGTTGACGGCCACGATAATGGGTACTTCCGCGGCCTTGGCGTGGCGGATCGCCTCCACGGTCTGCGGTTTCACCCCATCATCCGCCGCGACCACCAGGATGACCAGGTCCGTCGCGTTGGCGCCGCGGGCGCGCATGGCGGAGAACGCCTCGTGGCCCGGGGTATCCAGGAAACAGATTTCGTTGCCGTTCAGGTTTACCTTGTAGGCGCCGATGTGCTGGGTGATGCCCCCGGCCTCGCCGGATGCGATCTTGGACTTGCGCAGGTAGTCGAGAAGGGAGGTCTTGCCGTGATCGACATGGCCCATCACGGTGACCACGGGGGCCCGGGGCAGCAGTTCGGCGTCCTCGGTTTCCGGCACGGACAGCACCGCCTCCGGATCGTCCATGGACGCGGCCACTCCCTTGTGGCCCATTTCCTCCACCAGCAGCAGCGCCGTATCCTGGTCCAGCACCTGATTGATGGTCACCATGGAGCCCATGCTCATCATGACCTTGATCACCTCCGCCGCCTTCACCGACATGGCCTGGGCCAACTCCCCCACAGTGACGGTTTCGGGCACCCTGACTTCGCGCACGACCGGCGCGGTGGGCTTGGCGAAGCCGTGCTGGTCGGCCACCGAAGAGGAGATATTGCCGGGCTTGCGGCCGAGGGGGCGGCGTGGACGCTCCCTGCGGCGCTTGGATGCATGCAGTTCTTCCCGCTCGCCGGGGGGTTGCCTTCCCTTGCGGCCCTTCTTGCCGCGGTGGTCGGTTTCCTCTTTCTTTTCGCGCTGCCCGGTCCGGGACTTTGGAGGCGCCGCGGTCTTGCCGGGCTTGGCGGGTTTGGCGGCTCTGTCCTGGCTGGGCTGGGGTTCCCCGGCCTGCTTCGGTTCCGCCGCGCCTTCCGCCCCTGCCGAATCGGTCTTTTCACCGGACTCCTCGGAATCCCGGCGCTCCCGTTCCAGGCGTTCCTTCTCCGCCAGCTCGGCCTGTTCCCGGGCTTCCTGTTCCTTCCGCCGGGTCTCCTCCTCCGCCACGCGGGCCGCCTTTTCCGCCTCTTCTCGGGCACGCTCCTCTTCTTCCTTGCGCCTGCGTTCCATTTCCAGTGTCTCCTGGCGCTTCTTTTCCTCCTCCTCTTTCCGTCTGTGTTCCTCGGCCTGCTCGGCTTCCAGGACGCTGCGTTTGACGAAGGTGCGCTTTTTCCGGGTTTCCACATGCACCGTACGCGCGGCCCCGGTACGGGAAGTCTGGCGGATCTCGTTGGTGGTCTTCCGCTTCAGCGTGATCCGGGAACGCCCAGGCTCCTCCCTTGCCGCCTCGCCCTTGAGGAACTGCAGGAGGCGTATTTTCTCGCTGTCCTCAAGGAGGTCTTCAGCGGTCTTGCCCGAAATTCCGGCCTGTCCCAGTTGTTCCAGCAACTTGTCGATCGAGATTCCGATCTGCGAGGCGAAACTGCTGATGGTTACTTCTGACATGTTGAACCTTGTGATATCACGGTCTGGGCCCGGACTCGGGCAATTCTACCATTGGCCGGGTATCGCCCATTGCGCTATTCAAACCAGGGCGCACGAGCCGTCATGATCAGGCTGCTGGCACGTTCCGGAGTCATTTCCACGACTTCGAGCACTTCGTCCACCGCGCATTCCGCCAGGTCTTCCATCGTCCGGATGCCACCGTTGGCCAGCGCCCTTGCAGTGGATTCGTCCATGCCCTCCATGGTCAGGAGGTCCTCGCTGGGCGCTTTCAGCTCCTGGGACGCGATGGCAGTGGTCAGCAGCGTATCCTGGGCGCGGTTGCGCAGCTCATCGACGATCGCCTCATCGAATTCCTCGATGTCGAGCACCTCCTGCTTGGGGACGTAGGCAATCTCCTCCAGGGTGGTGAATCCCTCTTGCACAAGGATGGTCGCCACGTTCTCATCGATATCGAGCTCACCCATGAAATGGGTCACCAGTTCACGGTGCTCGCGTTCCTGTTTCTCTACCGCATCCTTGTCGGTCATCAGGTTGATTTCCCAGCCGGTCAACTCCGATGCCAGGCGGACGTTCTGGCCGCCACGGCCAATCGCCCGGGACAGGTTTTCCTCGGTGACCACCACGTCCATCTGCCTGGTTTCCTCGTCCACCAGGATGGAATCCACTTCCGCCGGGGCCAGGGCCTGGATCACGAATTCCGCCGCATCCTCCGACCAGACGATGATGTCCACCCGTTCACCCGCAATCTCGTTCGACACGCTCTGCACCCGGGAACCCCTGATGCCCACACAGGCGCCCACCGGATCCACGTTGCGGTCATTGGAACGCACCGAGATCTTGGAACGGGAGCCCGGGTCCCTTGCGGCGCCGATGATTTCGATAATCCCCTCGCTGACTTCCGGCACCTCGAGCCGGAACAGTTCGATCAGGTACTGCGGGGACAGCCGGCTGAGGATCAGCTGCGGCCCCCTCGCCTCGTCGTCGATCTTGTCCAGCAGCGCCCGGATCCGGTCGCCGGGGCGCAGGCCCTCGCGGGGGATCATGCCGTTCTTGGACAGCATGGCCTCCGCATCGCCGAGATCGATGATCGCGTTGCCCCGTTCCATGCGCTTGACAGTGCCCGACACCAGCGTCCCCACGCGGTCCGCATAGCGTTCGGCAATCTGCTGGCGTTCCGCCTCACGGACCTTCTGCATGATGACCTGCTTGGCGGCCTGGGCGGCGATGCGGCCGAACTCCACCTTGTCCATGGGCTCCTCGATCAGGTCGCCCACCTCCACCTCATCGCCGCTTTCCCGGGCTTCGGACAGGGCGATCTGTGCGCCCGGAAAGGAGATTTCATCGTCATCGGGAACAACCTCCCATACGCGGAAGGTGTCATAGTCCCCGGTGTCCCGGTGTATGCTGACCCGGGCGTCAATCTCCCCGGTATGCCACTTCCGGGTTGCGGTGGCGAGTGCGGCCTCGATGGCCCTGAATATGATCTCCTTGTCGAGATTCTTTTCCCGTGACACCACTTCAGCCATCAGCAGGATTTCATTATTGGTGATCGCCATGACAGTTCAATGCCTCAAAATTCAAACAATCCCGCAACGGCCGGGCCGCACGGTATCCAAACGCATGCCGGCGGCACTCAGCACTTTCGCCGCCTGCCGCCCGCGGGCACATCGAACACCGGTTCGATGCGCGCCGATTCCATCTCGTCGTAAGGCAGGCGGTAAACCTCACCGTCCACCTCCACTTCGGCCGCGGCGTCATCCGCGGTGACCAGCGTGCCGGCAAACCGCCGCCGGCCCAGTATGTGGGCCTGCATCACGATGCGGACCCGTTCCCCGGTAAATTTCCGGAAATGCGCCGGCTTCACCAGCGGGCGGTCCAGCCCCGGCGAGGACACCTCCAGCGTGTAGGCGTTCTTCACCGGGTCCTCTACATCCAGCACCACGCTCACCTGCTTGCTCACGGTTTCGCAGTCATCCACCTCGATGCCGCCGGGGGCATCGATATACAGCCTGAGGATGCTCCCGCCACGGCCGGCGAACTCCAGATGGAGGAGTTCGTAGCCCAGCGCCTCGACCGGGGGTTCCAGCAGGGTTCTCAACCCGCTCAGGTTCTGCATCGCTTGCCTCGTTGTCTCTCATCCCGCAAGTCGCAGGCCCACAAAAAATGGGCCATCGGCCCATCCTCTTCTATTCGTGCACACTTCCCCGGGTATACCCGCGGTACACCAAATCCGCCGCCCGGAAAAACAAAACCCCGCGTTTGCGGGGTCGCATTCCTGCCAGGAGGAAAATTGGTAGCGGGGGCAGGATTCGAACCTACGACCTTCGGGTTATGAGCCCGACGAGCTGCCAGACTGCTCCACCCCGCAACAGACGCCGGATTCTATCCCATCCGCCCGACAATTGACAACGGGTAAACGATGACAAAACCATGGCACTCCCCGTTTTCAGCGCCGCTTTGCACGGGAGCCTCCGGGCCCGTCCTCAACCTCGTAACCCATGGTCTGAATCCGGTTCCGCAGTTCATCCGCGAGGACCCAGTTCCGATCCGCCCTGGCTGCATCGCGATCGGCGAGAAGCGCAAGAACCTCACCGGGCACCGTCTCGTCCGGGGGCAGCCAGTTGGCGAGATCGAGCCCAAGCACCTCGTCCATGGCCAGGATCGTCCGGCGGCGGACAGCCCCGGGAAGATCCGCCTTCGCCAGTCCCCACACCACCGCCAACGCCCTTGGACTGTTCAGGTCCTGCCTCATTTCCCTCTGGAAATCCGCCAGCCACCCTGGATCCGGGGCCCCGCCTTGTCCGCCTTCCCCGCCATCGTGCGCCAGCTGGCGCAAGCGTCCCAAGGCCACAGTGGCGCTGTCCAGGCTCTCCCAGGTGAACTTCAGGTCGCTGCGATAATGTGCCGTGAGGCAAAGATAGCGGTATGCCAGCGGATCGTATCCACGATCGATGAGGGACTGCATGCGCAGGAATTCCCCGCTGGACTTGGACATCCTTTCCCTGTCCAGTTCGAGGAAATACCCGTGGAGCCAGTAATTGGCCAGGCGGGTGCCGTGGGCGACCTCGCTCTGGGCGATTTCATTGCTGTGATGCACCGGGATATGGTCCTTCCCGCCGCAGTGAATGTCGAACAGTTCACCGAGATACTTCACCGACATGGCGGAGCACTCGATATGCCACCCGGGAAACCCCCTGCCCCAGGGGCTGTCCCACTCCATCTGGCGCTGCTGGTCCGGCGGGCTGAATTTCCATAGCGCGAAGTCCGTGGCGAGCCGTTTCTCCCCCAGGTCCACCCGGGATCCGGCATTGAGTCCCTGCACATCCAGGCGCGCCAGGTAGCCGTAGTCCTTCAGCTTCCCGGTATCGAAATACACCCCGTCGCCGGTGACATAGGTGTATCCCTGGCGCTCGATTTCCAGGATATCGGCAATCTGTTCGGCGATATGGTCCGTGGCCCGGCACCAGACATGGGGTTCCAGGATGTTGAGTGCCGCCAGGTCGCTCTGAAACGCCCCGGTATAGCGTTCGGCGATCTCCCAGGCGGTCAGTCCCGTGCGGGCGGCGCCCTTCACCATCTTGTCCTCGCCGGTATCGGCGTCCGAGGTGAGGTGCCCCACGTCCGTGATGTTCATCACGTGACGCACCTCGTACCCCGCCATGGCCAGCGTCCGCCTCAGGAGATCCTCGAACACGTAGGTGCGGAGATTGCCGATATGGGCATAGTCGTACACCGTGGGCCCGCAGCAGTACATCCTCACCTTGCCGGGTTCCAGGGATTCGAATGTCCTGGTCTCCCGAGTGTAGGTATCATAGAGGGTGACGGTCTGGGGATCCGTTGTCATCGCTGGTGATCTGAATGGCGGCAGCAAGCCTGGCTGTCGGGAGGCGGATGGTACAATAGTTTTTTCCCGCTTTCCTGTCATCTCTTCCTTAGCCCCGGGCGGCCCATGACCATCGCGTTCATTTCCGACCTCCATCTCACCCCGGAAAGGCCCGAATCCAAGCGGTTGTTCGAGCGATTCATCATCGATGCCCATCGCTACATCACCCGGCTCTACATCCTGGGAGACCTGTTCGAGTACTGGGTTGGGGATGACGGCGCGAATACGCTCGGGCACCTGGATGCGGAGGCGGCCATTCGCCGCGCCGTCGACACCGGTGTCGAGGTTCTTTTCCTTCACGGAAACAGGGATTTTCTGATCGGAAATGCGTTCGCCGAGCGCACCGGGTGCCGACTGCTGCCGGACCCGGTGGTCATCACCCACGATGGCCTCAGAATCCTGCTCACCCACGGCGATGCGCTGTGCACCGACGATGTGGAGCACCAGGCCTCCCGCCGGCAGATGCTGTCGGGCAAATGGAAGCTGGCGTTCCTTGAGCAGCCCCTTGCGCGGCGCATGGAGACCGCGGATGCCATGCGCCGCAGGAGCGAACGGGAAAAGCGGGATAAGCCCATGGAAATCATGGACGTGAACCAGGACGCCGTGGAAGCGCTGATGCGCGAGCATGATGTACGCATCCTGATCCACGGCCATACCCACAAGCCGGCGGCGCACGAATTCGAGATCGACGGGGAACTGGCGCGCCGCTATGTGCTCGGGGACTGGTACGAACAGAAAAGCGCGCTCTATCTCGACAACGGCCATCTCGTCCTGCAGCGCTAGGATTCACGGTCCGCAAGGATGAAGCGGTCACAGGGGCATTCCCTACGGAGCCGGATACCCTCGCCTATTCAGTATAATTTACTTTTAATTCACAGAATATTTTCTTGTATATAAACATTATTTTCTGAATAAAACAACATCTCCCGGCTCGAATGAAACCGCCCGTGAATGGAACGTGTTCCGTGACCGGATGGCGTCACGGAAATACCTGTTGAGCCGCTCCCGGAAGCCGACCGCCGCAGATCCGGGATTTCAGTGGAACGATTGGTCGCATTGAGCGGTATCAGTTTCGGCCCGGGAAGCTAGAATTTCCGGCAGCCGCCATGACGAGATCGTGGCGCAGATACAGATACAGGGGCAGCGCCAGGGACAGGCCGACACAAACCCCTGCCGGCAGCACGAGCCACCAGGACGCGACGTGATGCTGCCGGGCGTCGTGCCACGACCAGACCCAGAAGACCATGACCGACATCAGGACATCGATGGCAAATCCTCCGGCGGCCCCGTTGACGAACAGGCCCGA
>JAJDTE010000150.1:0-2891 GCA_022827325.1 Gammaproteobacteria bacterium
ATCTGCGGCAATTGCCCACGCGGCTGCACAAACCAACAGTCCGGTCCGGCAGGGCATCATCGCCATGCTCGGCACCTTCATCGACACCCTCGTGGTCTGCACCATGACAGCGCTGGTCATTCTCACCTCCGGCGCATGGACCATGACCGGTGCGGATGGAGGCGGACTGACCGGGGCGGTGCTCACCTCGACCGGATTCCAGGAGTCCATCGCGGGCGGTCAGTACATCGTCACGATTGCCCTCGCGGTGTTCGCATTCACCACGATTCTCGGGTGGAGCTACTACGGAGAGCGCTGCTGGCAGTATCTGTTCAGTGAGCGAAGCCTCGTGGTATACCGAGGACTGTGGGTACTGGCGGCGCTGTCCTTCGCAAACGTGAAGGTCGATTTCGTCTGGAACCTGTCGGACACCCTCAACGGTCTGATGGCGGTGCCGAACCTCATCGGACTTCTGTTGCTTGCGCCGATGGTGTTCAGGGTCACGAGACAATACTTCGACGAGAGGGGAGAGCCGCTCGTGAAAAGCGGATCATCGGGCGGATAGTGATGCGGAACCAGATCGGATGCGGCGGGAAACCGGCATTGCGTTTCTGTCTGCCATGTTTGCCGTACCGGCCACTCCTGCTGTCGGGCATGTTCTGGCTGGCGGCGGGGCTCTGGAGCCATGCCGGACTTGCAGATGAAAGGATCGATGTCGGTATCGTAGTGGACGGGGACGGGCCGGTGTTTCGGGAAGCCGTGGACCTGTTCATGGATGAGATCGCCGGACTGACCGAGGGGGAGTTCGACGTTCGCGTTGGCGGATCAGGGATTCTTTCGGGAAGCTGGTCCGTGAACGGAGCCGAGGACGCACTTGATGCCTTGTACAGCGACGGTGAGGTTGACCTGGTACTGGTGCTGGGTTTCGTGTCCGGTGCCGTGGCGGCGCGGATGAAGGACCATCCGAAGCCCACGTTTGCGCCGATGGTCCTGGATTCCGATCTGTCGCCCCTCCCCCGCTCGGGGAATTCGAGCGGCGTTTCCAATCTCAGTTATCTCGCGGAGGATATCCGGTTCGCCGAAGAGATGGAGACTTTCCGGGAAATCGTCCGTTTCCGGAAGGTGGCGCTGCTGCTGGAGAAGTCGATTCACGACGCGATCCCGGGGTTGGCGGCACGGGGCTCCGAACTGGCTTCGGACCTTGGCATCGGGTTGGTGTTCGTTCTTCAGGAAAATCCCACGGACGATCTGGTTGCACGAATCCCGGAAGATGCCGACGCGGTGATGCTCGGGCCTCTTCCACGGATGGACCCGGCCGGCATGAAGCGGCTTGCCGGGGATCTGGCTGCCCGCGGCCTGCCGAGCTACAGCCTGGTGGGCACCGCCCCGGTTCGTGAGGGGCTGCTTGCGGCCGCAGCGCCCGATTCCGACTGGACGCGGCTCGCCCGACGCAACGCACTCAATGTGCAGGCGGTGCTTCTCGGCGGGCATGCGGGCGACCAGGAGGTGTCGTTCCGGCGGGGCCGCAGGCTGACGGTCAATATGGAGACGGCGGCAAGGCTTGGCATCTCGCCCCGGTTCGACGTGCTCGGCGTTGCGACCCTGCTCAATGAGGACCCGATTCCCGAAGGTCCCCGCTGGAGCCTGTCCTCAGTCGCGAGGGAAGCGCTGGCCGCCAATCTGGACATCCGGGCAGGTATGGCGGGTCTGTTGGCGGATGCTGAACGGGAGGCCGCGGCCAGGTCGCTCCTCGGGCCCCGGATCCATGCCCGGGCCGGCATGGCCCAGCTCAGGCATGACGCACCGGCGGTCCGTTCCGGGCGGTCTGCCGAACGGACTTCGACCGTGGAACTGGAAGCCGGTCAGGTTCTGTATTCGGAGGCGGGACTGGCGGCTGTCGAAGTGGAGCGGAGCAGGCAGCGGGCCCGGGCCGCGGCGCAGCGGGCCCGGGAGTTGGATGTGGTAGAGGCCGCCGGAATCGGGTTTCTCCGGGTCCTGAAGGCGCGCACGGCGGTGGATATCCGGCTTCGCGCCCTGGCGCTTTCACGTACCAACCTCGACCTTGCCCGGGACCGGGTGCGACTCGGCTCTTCCCGGGCATCGGACGTCTACCGGTGGGAAAGCGAGGTAGCCACGGCGCGGCGGGCCCTGCTGGCCGCCCGGGCGTCCAGGGAACAGGCCATGGACGCCCTGAACCGGTTGCTGCACCGCCCGATCGCCGAGCGGTTCTCGACCGAGCCTGCCAGCCTGTCGGACCCCTCACTGCTGGTGAGCCGGAATGGCCTGCTGTCGCTGATCGACAACCAGCGTGCCGTGGACGCGATGGGAGAGGTTCTGGTTGCCGAAGGCCTGGCCAATGCGCCGGAACTGTGGCGGATCGGAGCCGAGATCGCGGCGGTGGAACGGCAAATCGAATCCGACAGGAAAGCCCGGTGGAGTCCCGAGGTGGGGCTGTCCGGCCAGATCGGCCATGTGCTTGGTGAACATGGCAGGTCTATGGGCTCCCTGGAGGGGGAGACCGACTGGCGGATCACCCTCAGCCTTACCCTGCCGCTTCATCTGGGCGGACGGCGCAATTCCGACATTGCCCGGGGGACGCATACCTTGCACCTTCTGGAACTGCAGAAGCTGGCCGAACGGGCTCGGGTCGAAGAAGCTGTCCGGTCAGGCCTGCATGCGGCGCAGGCGAGCTATGCCGCCATTGCCCTTGCCGCCAGTGCGGCGGATTCGGCAGAAAAGAACCTCGCTCTGGTTCAGGACGGCTACGAGCGGGGTACGGCGTCCATCATCGACTACCTGGATGCCCGGGATGCCTTCCTGGACGCTGACCGTGGGGCTGCGGACGCCGTGCACGATTTCCTGATCGACTTGATGACTCTCCAGCGGGCATCGGGTGCCTTCGACTTCTTTCT
>JAJDTE010000033.1:0-20946 GCA_022827325.1 Gammaproteobacteria bacterium
GGCGTCGCGGCCACAGGCTGTATGACGGCAGCCCGGACGAGGAAACCGGGTTCGGCGGCGCCCAGCTCATCTACCGCGCGGACGGCGTCTATGTCGCCGGCTCCGATCATCGCAAGGATGGCATGGCGGCGGGATTCTGACCGCCCCGGGGAGTTTACCGGACACCTGGATTCTCCATTCGGCCGATGCTGGGCGGCAGGACAACCCTGGCGCACCAGGCTGTGGTCAGGTGGAGCGGCGGGACGAACTGCCTGGACCCTGAAATACCGCGGACCGGCGTCTCCTGGCCGACCAGGTCGGGTACCGCCCGGTTGTTCCGGGAAGAATCGGGTGAGGCAAGCTGGTCGGGTCGGGGCGACGGGGCCAAGACAATGAAGCGCTCAGATCGTCAGGGTGATGCCCCGCCGACGGCCTTCGTCTCTCACATCCTGTAGAAAAGACGTGTCGGTTTCGCCGTCGCGCGAGTGCGCTGCCGTAAAGTCGCTTTCGTCAACTCGGTCGCCGAAGAAAAGGTAGGCATCGTCGGGGTCGCACTGGTTGGAGGTCCAGACGAGTCCGTCGGCGTCCGGAATGTCGCGGTGGATTGCCCCGGCCCAAAGAACGGTCTGACTGTACAGGGACGGGCTCGACGTGATCAGATCATTACGCGAAACGCCCCAGTTACTCAAGGTTACGTTGCGTAATTCGACAAGCCGCAGGGCGCGGTTCGTCCGAAGTATTGAATGCGTCCGAATGTACACCTCGTTGAGACGCGCCGTCTTTGTCCCGGCGTTTGCGGGAATATCATGGAATATCGTCTCTTGGATCGCCGCAGGCAGCGTGGCGCTCGCATAGAGGGAGGGTACGGGCGCTCCGTTGCCGTCTTTGAACGGAGCGAAGCGCGTCGGTCCACCCTGTCCCGGGTTGAACTGCCCCGCCCTGAAGGATGTCAGATGGACGCGGTGGAGTTCGGCGCCTTGGGGCAGGTCGGAAAATTGCGGGTTCGTGAGCGGGGACGGAGGATTGCGGATCTTCATCGTCAGCCGACAGCCGGCTCACGCAGGCGGTCGGCTGCCATCAGGATACCGTCCTCGTCGCCGAGTGCCTCTTCGGGCGATCTTCCGTCGAGCCAACCATTGCCCGAACGGAACCAGAACGCGATCTGCCAGGGCGTCATGTTGCCCGGAAGACGCCTCAGCACTTCCTTGATGACGGGTTTCGGATGGCCGTCGACGAACTGGAAACGCGGATATAGCTGGGCGCGACCGGCGCGTACCGCAAAGACTCTTTTCTCGCGTCGCCATCTTGAGGCCGGTTCGCTCGGGTTGCGTAACATCGAGCCATGCATGAGTTCGTGGATTTCCGCTGCCGTGAATGTCGGCACCTCACGGAGGTACTGCGCGCGCAACTCGGCGTTGTCCTGCTCAAGTTCCCGGTCGACGTCGGCCTGCGCCTCTCCCTGGAGGTACAGGTCGACCAGCACCTCGATGTTGCGTTCGGTCAATTCCTTTCGGCGCTGCTCCAGAATACGTCCGGCCATGGTTGCGGTTGTACGCATGACCTCGGCTTCCTGCCTAGAAGCGGCACCGATCAGCACCCATCGTTGCAATTGGCGCTGCTTGCTTCGCGGATATTTTCCTGCCTTGATTTTCTTCCGTAATCGAGCTGGGAGCCTTTCGACTTCGTCTGGTGTCAGCTCAACCGCAGGAGTGGTTTCCGGTGGCCCGGTCATGATCATTTCTGGATCGTGAGTATCGAGATATTAAAATATATAGTGAAACTCACAAAGAATCAATCCGGATCCCTGGACCGTGTATTCGAACAATACTTGCACACCCCATCCCCCGATGGTTCAATGTGCGAAATTCCAACTGTTATTCACCATGCCGTTCGTGACGGTCAAACCGAAATTCCAGGTCACCATCCCCGCAAAACTGCGCAGAGGCATTGATCTTCACGAAGGCGATATCATGGAGGCATCTCTTGTCGAAGGCGGAATTCTCCTCCGCCCAAAGGAAGTCGTGGACCGGAACGCGGCTGCCGACCGCATTGCATCGAAATTCGCATCGGCACAACCTTCGCCCGGAGATATCGGACATTCCGAGGACCAAGTCACGAAAGATGCAGTCAACGAGATTACCCGTGCACGTCGTGAGCGCCGCCAGCGCGAGGGGTGAGGATCGTCCTTGACTTCGATGTTCCGGTATCGGCCCCATGAATCCACGGGCTTGCCGGGAGGTTAGTGACCAGGTAATCAGGAGGCACAACAACAACACCTAAACGGCCTGCTCCCGGTCATAGCGGATTCCCGTGATGCAATACCGACGCGAAACACCGCCGGTATCGACCACCACCTCGTCGTCCACCGCCTTCTTCAGCAGCGCCCGGGCCATGGGTGAATCCACGCTGATGTAGCCCCTGGACGAATCACTGTCGATTTCATCTGGGCCGACGATCCGGTACTCCACCTCTCCCCCATCCTCTTTTTCCAGCTTGACCCGGGCGCCAAAAAACACCTGGTCCTCGTTGCCCACCCGGTCCACCACGTTCAGTTCCGGCAGGCGCTTTTGCAGGTAGCGGATGCGGCGGTCGATTTCCCGGAGCTGTTTCTTGCGGTAGATGTACTCCGCGTTTTCCGAGCGGTCGCCCTCGGCTGCGGCGGCGGAAAGCGCCCGGGTGACTTCGGCGCGCTTCCGCCAGATCTCCCTTTCCTCCGTCTGCAGCATGGCGAAGCCTTCCGGGGTGATGTACGGGGAAGATCCCATCACCGGAGCCCGGCGTCCAGCCGCAACCCACCGGAGCCGGGAATTCGCCAAAGCCTGCCGCAGCCGGCCGTGGCCCGTTGACGAAGTGGGGCGCTGTCTTGCGGCACCGGACGGATACCCGCCGTCTTCACGTCAAGCCCCGACTCCCTCTTCATCGGCCAACGGGTTGCCGGCTCCCGTGCCGTCCTGGTCTTCGTGGGATTCGAGGTACTGCTGTGTTTCCTGCTGCAACTGCCACATCTGGGCATACAGCCCGCCGCTGCCGACCAGCGATTCGTGGGTGCCCCGTTCCACGATCCGCCCCCGGTCCAGCACGATGATGTGGTCGGCGTGGGTTACCGTCGACAGGCGGTGGGCGATCACCAGGGTGGTGCAGTTCTCCGCCACCCGATCGAGGGCCTTCTGGATCGCCTTTTCGGAGCGGCTGTCCAGGGAGGAGGTGGCCTCGTCGAAGATCAGGATCCGGGCCCCCTTCAGGGCGGTGCGCGCGATGGCGACCCGCTGCTTTTCCCCGCCCGAAAGCTTGAGGCCGCGCTCGCCCACCAGGATGTCGTAGCCCTGGGGATGCTGCTCGATGAAGGCGTCGATCTGTGCCACCCCGGCGGCCTCGCGGATCTCCCCGGCGGAGGCGCCGTGGCGGCCGTAGCCGATGTTGTAGCCGATCGTGTCGTTGAACAGCACCGTGTCCTGGGGAACCACGCCCATGACCGCGCGCAGGCTGTCCAGGGTCAGTTCGCGGACATCCTGTCCGTCGATGGTCACCCGTCCCGAGTCCGGATCGTAGAACCGAAGGAGCAGCCGGGCCAGGGTGGATTTTCCGGCGCCCGAAGGCCCCACCACCGCCAGCATGGTCCCCCCGGGAATCCCGAAACTGATGTCCTCCAGCACCGGCCGGTTGTCCTGGTAGCGGAAACTCACGCCCTCGAACCGGACCTCGCCCCGGGACAGCGCCAGCGGCCTGGCGCCGGGGGACTCAATCACCTCCGGCGACTCGTCCAGCAGGTCGAACATCTTCTCCATGTCGATCAGGGAATGGTTCAGTTCCCGGTAGAGGGTGCCGAGGAAGCTGAGGGGGATGTAGAGCTGGATCAGGAAGGCGTTGATCATGGCGAAATCCCCCAGGGTCTGCCGTCCGGCAACCACGCCGCTTGCCGCCATGACCATCAGCACCGTCATGCCGGCGGCTATGATGAGTCCCTGGCCGGTATTGAGCAGCGACAGGGAGTAGTAGCTTTTCAGGTTGGCCCTCGCCCAGTCGTCCATGGCATCCCGGTAACGTTTCCTTTCCAGCGTCTCGTTGCCGAACACCTTCACCGTTTCGTAGTTCAGCAGCGAGTCGATCGAGCGCGTGTTGGCGCTGGATTCCGCCGTGTTCATCTCCACCCGGAAACGGGTGCGCCAGCGGGTGACCAGGTAGGTGAACACCGCGTACACCACGATGACGGCGACCGTCACCAGGGCAAAGAGGATATCGAACTGGTACCAGAGGATTCCCAGTACCGCGGCGATCTCCAGCATGACCGGCACGATGTTGAGCACCATGATCCGGAGAAAGAAGCCGATGGCGGTGGTGCCCCGTTCCACGTCCCGCGACAGCCCCCCGGTCTTGCGGTTGAGGTGGAAGCCCAGTGAAAGCCGGTGCAGGTGGACGAACACCTCCATGGCGATCCGGTGGATGATGTCCACGCTGGCACGGACGAAGATCATGTCGCGCAACTCGTTGAACAGGACCGAACCGAAACGCAGCAGCCCGTAGGCGAGCAGGAACGCCAGGGGCAGCACCAGAATCTTCACCGTCTCCCCGGCGTCCATGGCGTCGATGATTTCCTTGAGCACCAGCGGCACCGTGATGTTGGCGGCCCGGGCCGCCACCAGCAGCACCAGGCCGATCGCGATCCGCCAGCGGTACTGCCACAGGTAGGGCAGCAGCTTGCGCGCGGCGCGCCAGTCGCCCCGTGCGGTGGTCCTTACTCCGGATTGTGGAGACATGTTCCGAATTCTGGTTGTGTGCCGTCGGTTTGGACTGCCCGGTCCCGGACCGGCCGTGCTATGGCTCTTCGCCCAGAATAGCACCCAATCTGGCCCTGTCATCAGGGTCCAGATCATCCCGGGTCCCGGCCAGCTCCAGGGTTCTGGCGCCCATGACCCGGTAGATCTCCGCGAGCGCCGGATCCAGGTTCCGGAGCGTTGCGAGCTCGGCTTCCACCAGCTGCCAGTCGCCCCGGGCGATCGGCCCGGTCAGCGCGACCCCGGGACCGTGGTCGACGATGTTCTCGACGGTGTTCCTGAGTAACGGGGCGATGAGCGCGGCAGCGATGCCGCGGTCGATGCCGGCAAGTCCGTACGCGTCGATTCCGGCCGCGGTCAGGGCGTTGAGATAGTTGCTCACCATGACCCCGGCGGCGTGGTATGCCAGTTTCCTGTCGGCATCGATGGTGAACGTGCGCCCGCCGATCGCCCCGAATGCCGGCTGCAGCACCTCGAGCGCCGCATCGTCCCCCTCGCAGGCGCACCAGGTTTCGCTGAAATTCCGAACCGACTGGGTGAAGTCACCGAAACTGTGCAGCGGGTGTATGCTGGCCACCGGGCCCTCGATGCCGGCGTCGCGCAGCAGCACGGACGCCAGGGCGCCGCCGAGATGAAACGCGATCGCCCGGCTTCCGGACAGAAGTGCTGCCGTATCTGCGATATGCCGGTCCGGCGTCGCCAGCAGGAACACGTCCGCCGGCCCGAGCCCTGCAGGGGAATCCAGCGCGCTGCCGCCGCCGATGCTCCGGACCGCGTCGGCGGCAGAGTCCGGCGAGCGGGTCAGGACCTGTCCGATCCGGAACACGCCGCCGCGATGCCACAGGTGGCCGAGCACCCTCCCCGCACGGCCACAGCCGAGGAAGCTGATGGTCAGCACGACTCGGGACGGCCGGCCGCCATGGGGAAACTGCAGCGGGCATCCCGGCGCCGCGCGCCGTCATCCGATCGCCCGGAATCGCCGGGGCCTGCCTGATTTGATGTCCTTTCCAGTGTGTTCATGTGTGCAACCCCGGCCCGCAGCCGGCGGGCGTCATCGCGAGGTGCCGGGTCGGCCACAGCCGAAGGCCCCGGCATGGACCGGCTATTCCATCGGACCGGGCGATCCTCTAGAGTCCGGGCAATGAAAGCCACGGACGATGGTAAGTGACCCCCGCGGCCGATATCAATATCCGGCGCTATCCCTGGATCCAGTTCAGCACCAACCTGTTCGGCTGGTTTCCGGTGTTCTTCCTCTACTTCAGCAGCATGGTTCCGCTGTCGTCGGCGATCCTCCTCGGCTCGATCTACTACCTGTGCGTCACCCTGGCCGAAGTCCCGTCCGGGTATTTTTCCGACCGGTACGGACGCCGGATCACGATGCTGGTTGCCGCCGCCTGCTTCGTAGCCGCGAACGTCGCCTACATTGCGGCCGCGGACTTCACCGGCCTGGTGCTCGGGCAGGTTCTGCTGGCCCTGGGAATGGCGTTTCTTTCCGGTACGGACACGGCATTTCTCTATGATTCCCTGCTGTCGCTGGACAGGGAAGGGCAGTATGCCGAGCAAGAGGCCCGCGGCCAGCAGTTCGGCATGACCGGCCTGGCGCTGGCCTCCCTGGCGGGGGGCGCCCTGGGTCTGGCCGACCTCCGGCTGCCCTATGGACTGGCATTGTTCGGGGCGCTGTGGGCCTTCTGGCTGACGTGGGGCTGCGTCGAGCCCCGGGTCCACCGCCAGGACGGGGCCGGCACGGGGTCATTTCTCCAATCGATCCGGGACTGCCTGCGGCTGCTGTCCGACAGGACCCTGGCCTGGCTTTTCGGGGTCATGGTGTTCATGTATTCGCTCGGGCACGTCGCCTACGAGTTCTATCAGCCCTACCTCCGGCTGCTCGGCCTGGGGTGGTTCGCCGGGGACACCACGACCCTGGTATCCGGCGTCGTCGTCGGAGTCTCGATGTTCGGCGGCGCCCTGGGCGCGGCGCTCAGCGTCAGGCTTCACCGGAGGCTTGGCATACGCGCCCTCCTGTACATCGCCTTCGCGATGCAGCTGGTCATCATCGGGGGTCTCGCGTTCCTGCTGGCGCAATGGGTGCTGTTCCTGGTCATCCTGCGCAATTTTCCATGGGGGCTGATCTATGCGCCGGTCAATGCCCAAATCGCCCCGCGCGTCGGCAGCCACCTGCGGGCCACCTACCTTTCGCTCCAGAGCCTCATGGGGCGCCTGGTGTTTTCCGGCCTGTTGCTGTTCCTGTCCTCCACCGTGGACAACCAGGCACTGTCATGGACCAGCCTTTCCCTGGTGTTGCGCGAGGCGTTCGCGTTCGCCGCCGCCGCCTTCATGGCGGCCGTCGTCCTGGCGCCGCGAAAGAACATGAGATCCTGACAACGGCGTCATTTCCCCGCGTCCCGCGCCCCCGGGCGGAGGCGGTCTTCCGCCAGGGCCGCCCGAGCGCACAGGGCGGCGAAGCCGGGATAATTGTCCCCGGAAATCCGGTATTTCTGCCCGGCGCCGCCCCAGCCCTCGCCGGCATTGACCCGGCTCAATAGCTGCGTGACGTCGTCGAAGGCCACCCCGCCCACCCCGGCAACGCCCCGGGCGAACACGATGTCCGGAAGACCGCTGCCGCTTGGCCCGATGAGTTCAATCCGCCCGGCATCGCCGACCCCTCCGATGATGTCGTCGAGGGTGTCGTTGATCAGCGTCGATGCGGTGCAGAGAATGGTGTCGCATCCGCACAGGCCGCCGGCGTTCGCCGCCGTCTCGATCCCGGGCCCCTCGGGAATGCGCTCCGGCGCGAGTTCCAGCACCCGGACGTTCACCCCGCGCGCGGTGAAGCGCTCCACCAGCGGCCCGAAATAGCCCACCATGCCCACGGTGTCTCCGGGCGCCGGTCCGTCCGTGCCGGCGGGAACGTCCGGCCGGTATCCCGCCCGGCGCATCAGCGACCGGGACAGGGCGTTGAACGCGCCCATGGCCAGCGCCTTCGGGGCTTCCTGCCCGGCGAGGAAGCCATCGACCAGGCGCCTGATCGAGGGATCCGGACGCGACGGGTCCGGCACCATCCGCCAGAGTTCCCCGGGCAGGGTGCCCAGGCTGAAATAGAACGGTCCCACACTGCCGTCGGACAGGACCACGAAGGCGAACTCGTCCCGGACGGTCTCGTCTTCCACGGGCACGGGCAGATGGATTCCCGCAACCGAAAGCCCGGGCAGCGCATGCAGCAGGTCGCAGGCCAGGCGGTGGTACTCGGCATGCAGCATCCTGCGCCTCAGGCAGGGGTGCCCGGCGGGACGCCGGCGGCTGCCCGGATCAGGCGGGAGGACAGCCAGTGAAACCGCCAGGCCAGCAGGACCCCGGTGATGGTCAGGCCGAGAGCCATCCCCCACAGGATGCCGTAGCCTTCCAAGCCGGCGCCGAATGCAAGCCAGGCGCCGCCGCCGATGCCCATCACCCAGTAACCGAACCCGGCAATCCAGAGCGGCGCGACACTGTCCTTCAGTCCGCGCAGTACGCGTGCGGCGATGCACTGGAGGCCGTCAAAGACCTGGAACAGGGCGCCGATGATGAAGAAACCCTTGGCCAGTGCCGACACCGCGCCGAAGCCGGGGTCCTCGGGGGAGATGAAGATCGCGATGATCCGATCCCCGTACACCAGGGGCACCAGGAGGAGCGCGCAGATCGTCAGGACGCCGAGCACCATGGCCAGCAGTCCGGAGTGGCGGGCCTCCGCCATCCGGTCCCTGCCCACGGCGTGGGCCACCCGCACCATTCCGGATTCCGCCATGCCGAGCGCCAGCATGAACGTCACCCCGAGCCACGACAGCACGATCTCGTAGGCGGCCAGGGTCTGTGGGCCGATGATCCCGGAGAGGATGGACGCGCCGGTGAACATGCCGGCCTCGAGCAGGACCAGCCCGCCCACCGGGACGCCGAGCCGGATGATTTCCCGCATGACATCTCCTTCCACGCGCCAGCGGCCGGAGAACACCCCGTAGCCGCGCAGGGACTCGGTGCGGTGGATGTGCCACAAGAGGGCCAGGAACATCAGCCAGGACACGATGGTGGTGGCCAGACCGGCCCCGGCCAGGCCCATTTCCGGCAGCCCCGCGATCCCGTGCACCAGGAGATAGGTCAGCAGCCAATTGACGGCCACGGCGGCCACCGTGATGACCATGACGGCGCGCGGCTGCGACAGGGCCGACACGAAATACCTGAGCACCGAGAACCAGAGCGCCGGCAAAATGAATCCGCTGAGCCACCTGAGATAGCCCTTCGACAGCTCCACCACGGTGGCATCCTGCCCGGTCCATACCAGCACCACGTCCATGTTCCATACCAGCCAGGTGGCGGGCAGGCCCACCCATGCCGACAGCAGCATGCCCTGGCGGACCGCGGTTCCCGCGTCCCGCTTCCGTCCCCCGCCCTCCGCCTGGGCGCACAGGACGCCGACAATGGACAGCACGCCGATCAGGATTACCAGGATCTCGAACGACAGGTTGCCCGCGATGCCCACCGTGGCCAGTTCGTGATAGCCCAGCTTGCCCACCACCATCTTGGTGGTGATGAACATCGCCATCTCGGACAGGTAGGCAGCCGCCAGCGGGACCGCGATCTGCAGCAGCATGGCGGATTCCCTGCGGGTGGAAAGGGACATGGCCGGACGGGGCGGGAAGGGGGAACGGGAGTATAGCGGAGACGAGCCCGCGGACAGGTCGCAATAATCGACGGATCCTGCGCGCCGGTGCCATCGGGACGGGGATCAATTCGGGAATAATATAGATCAGTTGACAAGGTGATAAACTGGCCTTCATGAGCACACGGACCACATACCGGGGCGTCACCTACCGCCTGTATCCCCGCAGTCAACGGAAGCACGACATGCTTTCAAGGCTGGCCGGGGCGTGCCGGTTCGTGTGGAATGAAGCCATTGCCTATAACCAGGAGCAACTGGAAATACACCGCCTGCTGGCGCAGTTTCCGGCTACTGACGGATTGGTTCCAGCCCCAAGCACGACTTTTTTCTCCATGGGCAAGTGGTTCACTTCCCTGCGCAGCGGCAGGACGCATTCGTCCAGGGGCAGGCAGGAGACCTGGCTGCAGGAACTGCCTTTCGGCATCGTGCGGTATTCCCTCAAGCACCAGTCGGAAGCCTGGAAAAAGGCATTCAAGGGGGGCGGATTCCCCAAATACAGATCCCGCCTCGGGAACGACAGTTTCACGATTCCCGAGAAGTTCAGGCTGACGCCCGGTACCCTGTATATTCCCAGGCTCGGCCACTTCAGACTGTCACGAAAGGGAGGGGACCCGTACCTTGATCGTCCGGGCTGTGAGCCCAGGAGCGTAACGGTCAAGCGCTACCTTGGGAAGTGGTACGCGGTGGTCACCTATGAAGTGCCGGATGTGCGCAAGGACAACGGCCGCTCCATCGGCATGGACATGAACGTGGGCCAGGTGGCTACCAGTGAAGGGGAGATCTACCTCATGCCCGACACCTCCCGGCTGGAGGCCCGCAAGTGTCGATACCAGCGGATGATGGCGCGGAGACAGAAGGGATCGAACCGAAGGGCCAGAGCCCGTCATTTATGCGCGAAGACGCAGCGCAGGATCGCCTCCATCCGTTCCAACTGGCAGCATCAGGTGAGCCACGATATAGCCGCCGCCGCCGGCACGGTTGTGGTCGAGAACCTGAACGTGCAGGGGATGACGGCATCCGCCAAAGGCACCCTTGAGCAGCCCGGCAGGAAGGTGTCCGCCAAGGCAGGCTTGAACCGGGAGGTACTGAAGACGGGCTGGTCAGCCATGCGGCAGAAGCTTGAGTACAAGGCGGCAAGCGTCATAGCCGTCAGCCCGGCATATACATCGCAGACGTGCCACGCGTGCGGGCATGTCAGCAAAGACAGCCGCAAGACGCAATCGGAGTTCGAGTGCGTTCATTGCGGTCACCAGGGCAATGCGGATGTGAACGCCGCATTGAATATTCTGGCCTCCGGGGTTGGGGCGTCTGGACGGGGAGAAGCGTTGGGTTTGCCCACTTCCACGATCCGTCAAAATGTATCTGACCGGTTGGCTGCCTGACGTATGTCAACTGATCTATACAATTCCCATCAATTCAATACACTGTGCCCGTCTGCAACCAACCCATCCGCATAGCATGACCATTCCCGCGAACGCCCTTTCCGCCGGCAACGTCGCCGCCCGGCAGCATGGCGCCATGGAGTTCTCCGAGGCCCCGGTGGACCTGGACGCCGTGCGCGGGTACCGGCTCGGCCGTATCCGCGAGCAGCTGAGGCGGCTCGACTATGCCGGTGTCCTGCTGTTCGACCAGATCAACTGCCGCTACGCCTGCGATGCCACCAACATGCAGGTCTGGTGCTCCCATTACGAGACCCGCTGCGTGTTCATCGCCACCGAGGGGCCGATGATCTTGTTCGACTACGGCGACTATCCCCATCTCGCCGAGGGGCTGCCGCTGATCGACGAGTACCGGGTCATCACCTCGTTCTACTACTTCACCGCCGGACCGAACACCGACCGGCGCGCCGACGAGTTCGGCCAAGTGGTCGCCGACCTGGTGCGGACCCACGGCGGCGGCAACCTGCGCCTCGCGGTGGACCGGCTGTCTTGGCAGGGGTCCCGCCGCCTGCTGGACCAGGGCCTCAGCCTGCACGACGGACTCGAGGTGCTGGAACTGGCGCGGGTGATCAAGTCGGACGGGGAACTCGCGCTGATGCAGAAGGCCATCGATGTCTGCGAGACCGGGGTGGGGAGGATGCGCGAGGCACTTGCCCCGGGGATCACGGAAAACGCCCTGTGGGCGAAGCTGCATGAGGCCAACGTCGCCCTCGGCGGGGAATGGATCGAAACCCGCCTGCTGTCCTCCGGGCCGCGCACCTATCCCTGGTTCCGCGAATCCTCGATGCGGGTGATCGAGAACGGGGACATGGTGAGCTTCGACACCGACCTCATCGGCCCCTACGGCTACTGCGCCGACATGTCCCGGAGCTGGGTCTGCGGCGACAGGCCCAATGCCGAGCAGCGCCGGATCCACGCCCTTGCAAGGGAGCAGATCGAGCACAACTGCAGCATCCTGAAGGCCGGCGTCACCTTCCGCGAGGTCTCCGAGCGGGCCTGGAAAATTCCGGACGAATTCTCCTCCAACCGCTACAGCAGCCTGATACACGGCATCGGCCTTGCCGACGAATACCCCTCCATCAAGCATATCCATGACTTCGACAGGAAGGGTTACGACGGCGTCCTCGAGGAAAACATGACCCTGTGCGTGGAGTCCTATATCGGTTCGGCAAAGGGCGGGGAAGGGGTCAAGCTGGAGGAGCAGGTGTTGGTCACGAGGGACGGCTGCCGGCTGATGACATCGTATCCGCTGGCGGCATGTTGACGTCCCGCCGCTCCGGGGGCGGGTGTCATGGCGTCCCGTATTCCACCAGGCTGCCAAGCACCGGGTAATACAGCGCCGTCCGCACCGGCCGGCTCTCCAGTGCCGAGACAATGCCGCCATACCGGGTCATGGTTACCCGGTAGCGTTCCTTTTCCCTGGCGATGAATGCATCCAGGGTGTCCCTGTCCTCATGACGGCTGGACTTGAAGTCCACCACCCAGCGTACGCCGTCCGCGTCCACGAAGCTTCGGTCCAGCACCACGTTCCGCACCATGCCCCCGTCCACCCCGCTGAGGGCCCACTCGGTACGGATGCCGGTGTGCCGGGGGGAGAAGATCCAGTCCGCGACGGGGTCCCGCTGCACCCGGGACAGGGCATCTTTCACCCGTTCCACGGCCTCGTCCGCCCCGCTTGCGGGCAGCCCCCTGTCCAGCAGCTGCCGGCGCCAGGCGTCACGGTCATCCGGGCCGAATGACCGGCCCTTCCAGGCCTCCCACCCGTTCCGGTCAACCTGCTGCAGGGCCTGGTGGATGACGATCCCGGCGATTCGCGTGGTTTCCCGGGCCCAGTCGAACTCGATGACCTCGCCGTCCTCCGCGGTCTCCATGGCCTCCGGCCCCGGGTCCACCGAGGCGGGCAGCTCGGGCAGGCGCCACGCCGGGTCGATTCGGTGCAGGACCGGCTCCGGGGGACCGGCCCCGTCCCCGCCGTCGGCCCCGTCCCCGGCGTGGGGGCCGTCCCCGGCGTGGGGGCCGACCGCCGCCTCGAAATCGGGCTTCACGACGGGCCAGAGCTGGTAGAGCAGTGACGTTCCCGCCGGGGGTCTCGGCTCGCCGGTCCTGGAATCCACCCGCGCGCTGCCGAACAGGTGCAGCCGGCGCTGTGCCCGGGTGCAGGCCACGTAGAGCAGGCGGCCGCGTTCATGGGACTTGTGCTCCTTCTCCAGCTCCCCCAGGTAGTTGTAGAAGTGACCGATCTCGTGGCTGCGCGGCTTCGGGGCGATCAGCAGGCGGTCCGGGAGACGTTTCCAGCGGATCAGTTCGCCGCTGTCGGGCCGGCTGAGGCGCTGGAGCCCCGGGAGGATCACGGTGTGGAACTCAAGGCCCTTGGCGCCGTGGATGGTCATCAGCTTCACCGGTCTTTCGGTGTTGTTCTCCGCGTACAGATGCTCCATGGCCCCGGTCAGCGATTCGCCGTGGATGGCGATGCCTTCCGCCTCCAGGTCGCGCACGAGACCGATGAACCGCCGGCAGTTGTCGAGGTCCGCGCCTTCCACCACCGCCGGTCCGCCGAGGCGGAGCCAGCAGGCCTCCAGGTTGCGATGGAGCGGCAGACGGCAATGGCGCAGCAGGCCGTCGGACATGACCTCCCGCACCCGGTTCAGGCGCGCACGGGTATCGGAGGGCAGCCCGGCGAGCCGGGCATCGTCCCGGAGCGCCTCGAACGCCGCTGTCCCGTCCGGCGTGCCGACCAGCTGAACCAGTTCCGGCAGGGTGACCCCGCCCCAGGGCGCGCGCAACAATCCGAGCCAGGCCACCTGTTCCGCGGGCTGCGCCAGCGCCAGGGTCAGCGCCACCATGTCCTGCACGGCCTGGCGTTCCGCCAGCCGCTCCAGCCTGATCCCCTGGAACGGGATGCCGCGCGTGTTCAGGGCATCCATGATATGGGACAAATGGCCCCGTGTCCGGCCGAGGACGGCGATCTCCTCCCCGGGATGGCGCTCGAGCGTGGCCTCGATCAGGGCCGCGATTTCCCCGGCCTCGGCCTCGTGGCCGCGGTCGATGGCGGCATGGACGTGGACACCCGCCCCGGCATCCGGCGGGCGGAAGGCGCTGGCCGGGGTGTAGTTCACCGCGCCGAGGGTGATGTTCCGCCGCGCGGGCATCACGTGGGGGAATGCCCGGTTGAACCACTCCACCAGTTCCGGCGCGGAACGGAAATTGGTTTCCAGGGTCAGGGTCCCGGGCAGGATGTCCCGGATGCCCCGGTCCTGGACATCCAGAAAGATGCCGACCTCCGCTTCCCGGAAACGGTAGATGGACTGCATCGGGTCGCCCACGAGGAACAGGGTGCGCCCGTCGCCGGGCACCCACCCCGCCAGCAGCTTTCCCAGCAGTTCGATCTGGCCGCTGGAGGTGTCCTGGAACTCGTCCATCAGGACGTGGCGCAGCTGGTAGTCCAGGGCCAGGGTCAGGTCGCTGGGATCGTCGCCGGCGCCGAGGGCCAGGTCGGCCCGCTGGGCGATCTCGGTGAAATCGGCATGGTGCAGTTCGCTGAACAGCACCCGGAGATGCGCCGCCGCCGCCGGCAGCAGTGCCAGCAGCGCTTCCGTGTTCCGCCACTCGCTGTCGCCGATCTCCGGATCCGGCAGGAGCGCCACCCGGTTCCAGGCAAGCAGGTGACCGGGGGATACCGCCAGCGCCTGCAGCAGCTTCTGCAGGCGCTTTTTCGCGGCCGCGGCGTCGGGCGGAAACCCCAGGTTCCTGGTCACCTGGCGCCGTGCCGTGCCGTCCCTGGTGAGGAGCAGGTGCGACAGTCCCCGCCAGCGGCCGACCTCCCCGGGGACGGGCGCGGGGAAATCGCGGGCCCCGGCCCACCCCGCCAGCTGCTCGCGGGTCTCCGCCGGGGCATTGCCGGACGGGTCGAGAACCCGGTCCGCGGCTTCGCCGGCCAGCGCGGCCAGTTCACCGCGCCAGCGCCAGTCGAGAAACCCGTCGCACTCTTCCAGGGCGTTGCGGATGGTCTCCTGCCACCAGCCCTCGAACTGTTCTCGGGAGTGGTTCCCGAGGGCCTGCATCCAGCGGTCCCGGCCGGCCAGCATGTCCGCGAGCAGTGCCTGGGCATGGCCGCGGTTGGCATTGACCAGGCCGAGCACCCTTGCGCATGCCCCCGCCAGGGCGGGATGGCTCTTCTCCTCGACCAGGTCCAGCGTCGTGCCAGCGGCTTCGAGATGGAGCCGGGAGGCGTCCTCGAGGGGCGGCGGCACGGTGCCGAAGCGGGCCGACCACGGCATGCGCCTGACCAGTTCGTAACAGAAGCTGTCGATGGTCTGCACCCTGAGCCGGCGTGGATTCTGCGCCAGGTTCCATTCCTTCAGGCGGTCCCGTTCCCGGGCGGCGTGCGCCAGTTCAAGGATGCCGGGGTCCTGTTCCGGGTTGCCCTCAGCGTCCAGCCCCGCCAGCGCGTTCACGATGCGCTGGCGCATCTCCGCCGTGGCCTTGCGGGTGAAGGTGATGGCCAGAATCTGTTCCGGCGCCTCGACCGTGGTCAGCAGCCCGAGAAACCGCCTGACCAGGAGCCCCGTCTTGCCCGACCCCGCCGGCGCCTGGACAATGAACGAACCGCCGGGGTCCAGCGCCTGCCCGCGTGCCTGCCAGTCGACGGGGTCAGCCATCCCCATCCTCCCTTTCGCCGGCGGGGAGGTTCACGGGAATCCGGCAGAACGCCGGGGTCGGGCAGTCCGGGCACAGGCCGCCGCCTCGCGGACTGATCCGGGCGTCGCCCTCCAGGTATTCCCGGGCCAGGGCGCCCAGGGTCCGGTTCCAGTGCGAGAAGTCCCCGTCGGCGCACGGGCCCCGGAATGGAACTACCCTGAGACCGGGATGGTCGCCGAGACTTTCCTCCCCGCCGAGCCGGGCGGGATCCAGGAAGCCGGCCAGGGCACACTCTCCCAGGCGGACGCGCGCATAGGAGACCACGCTGACGGCGTGGCCCTGGCAGTCCCGGGACAGGGCGTACAGGGGAAGCTGGGGCTCACGCGGCCGGTCGTGGAACCAGTCATTCACGGACTGGCCGGCGCCGGTCTTGTAGTCGATCAGCGCCAGGGAGCCGTCCTCGAAGCGGTCGATGCGGTCGATACGGAAGGCGAGTTCGAGTCCGTCGAGCAGCAGGGTGACCGGCTGTTCCCGGCCGATGACCGCGAACGCCCGGGTGCGCTGCCGCTCAAGGCCGAACCATTCGCACAGCGTTTCAAGCAGCCACTCCCGCTGGGCGCGGAAGAAGCCGGCCCCGCAGCCGCTCGTGGCCCGGTAGCGCCGTGCTGCCTGGTCGATGCACTCCAGGATCAGTTCTTCCAGGGCGCCGTCGTCCATGGCCTCCAGCGCCCGGGAGTGTTCCAGCCGCCCCCAGACCCGCTCAAGTGTGCGGTGGACCAGGGAACCCCGGCTTGACGCGTCAAGGCCGGGCCGGTTGAAGACATGGTCCCTGGCGCCAAGACGGTCATGCAGGAACGCGCTTCTTGGACAGACGGACTGCCGCTGGATCAGTCCGGCGCCGCCGTGCGACTGCCCCCCCGCATGGGGCGGCCCCCGGTCATCGCGGACGGGTTCGGTTCGCGTGGCCGGGGCGCCGAGCTCGCTGAAAAGCGTCGGGGCGACCTCGGGTGCCTGCGCCGGGCGCGGGCAGTCCGCGACCAGGGGACTGGCGATGAGCGGGGTCTCGCCCTCCCTCTCCGGCCGGCTCTGCACCAGGTGCGCGGCCGATCCGGCGAGACGCCCATGGGCGATCGCCGCCCTTTGTCCGTCGGTCCCGGGATCCGTGCCGGGGCAGCCGGCTTCCCGTTGCACCGGGATCGGGAGAAAGGGGTCCGGAACGTCCGCCGGGGGCCACCGTTCCTCGATCAGGTCCGCGAACCAGACGTGGTCGAATTCGAGCCCCGAGGCTTCCTGGATGTCGAGCACCTGGACTCTCGCCTCCCCCGCCTCCGGCTGGAATGTCCGGCTTTCCAGCAACTGTTCGAGCAGGCCTGCCGCCCGGGCGAACCCGGTGTTCCCGGAAACCAGTTCGAGCGCCCCGAGCCCGAGCACCTGTTCCCGGACGGACTTCCAGGCCTGGAACTGGTCGCTGTCCAGCGACTCCCCGTCGCCCGGCCAGCCGAACGCATCGGCAAGGCCGGTCATGGCAACGGACCAGTGCGCCAGCGGTGCCCGTGCGGGCAGGCTGTTCCGCAGTGCCAGCGCCCGCTCGAGCAGGCCGCACAGGTGCGGGCAGTCGAGCTTCCCGAGGCCCCGGGACAGGTCACGGACCGTGTGTTCCCAGGGCAGCCGCTCCCGGAGGGCCAGGGCCGCGCGGGCGCGGCGTGCGATTTCCTCGTGGTGGCCCGCGATCCAGGGCGACAGCAGCAGGGATTCCGACTGTTCCAGGTTGATGCGCCTGCGGCTGAAAATGTCGAGGAGGGACATGAGGCTGCGGGCGACGGGATGGGATGCCAGGGAATCCCCGAGAGAGACATGGAAGGGCAGGTCGCGGCTCACCCCGGGACGGGCGACCTGTCCCGGGGCCAGGGTGTCCATCAGCGCGGCGGTCAGGCCCTCCCGGCAGGAACCGAGATCCGGCACCACGATGGCCACCCGGGAGTCCGGGTCTTCATCCAGGCGGCGCAGGGCCCAGGCCGCCGCCGCCCGCCACTGGTCCTCCGGGGTGGGGAGGACGTGGCAGGGCAGATCCCGGAACGCCCCCTGCCGGGGGGGCACGACCTCCACTGCGCCGCCCCGCTCGGCCAGCCGCTCCACGAAGCGCTGCTGCTGGGCCGTCAGGGTGTCGAAGCCCGCCATCACCAGGGGGTGCCCGGGCGCCGGCAGGTCCGTGTCGGCCAGGCGGTCCGCCAGCGCATGCCCGTCAATCCAGCACCTTTCGGCGCAGAGCCTGTCGTAGGCGCTGAGCCAGCGCCGGAATCCAGCATGGTCGGGATGCCGGGAGGGCGGCAGGCCGTCACCGTCGATGCACCACTCCCGCATCAGCCTCAGGGTCCCGGCGGCGACCCGGGCGGTGGCCTCGATGTTCCACAGGGGGGAATCGCCGACATGGTGGCGGGCGACGTCGTCCCGGATGATGTCCTGCCAGACGAGGACCAGTTGGCTGTCGGTGAGCACCGTCGGGGCACCGGCCAGATACCCGCCGGGCCCGAGGTCCCGGCAGCGCCGGATCCAGGCCCCCCAGGGCAGGATATCCGCGCTTTCCCAGGCGACGCGCCCGGATTCGACCATGGCACGGTCATATTGGCGCCTGAGTTCCCGGGACAGGCGCCGGGTTGCGGTGACCACCGTCCCCCCCTGCTCGATGCACTCCCTGACGGCGGGGATCAAGGGCGTCTCAGTTGGGTTGGGCGCGCTGCATGCTGGCGCTGAGTCTCTCCGCCATCACCCGGCTTCGTTCCCGGTTCAGCTGTGCTTCCAGGCAGGGCAGCAGGGACGCCTGGACCCGGTCATGGTGTCGGGCGAAGATGTTGTCGACCCGGATGAACGTGTCCAGACGGTCCACCATGGCGCCGCGCAGCGGCCCCTGTTCCCGGGCGATCCGGTCGAGCTGGTCAAGGGCGTCGTCGAGCCCCTGGAGGCTGCGGCGCAGGATCATGAAATCGACCCGCACAAGCTCGGCGTCCTCGTCGTCCCGCGGGTCGGGACCGGCTTCGGCGAACGCCCATTCGCTGGCTTCCAGGGTGCCGAGCAGCAACCGCGAGAACAGGTCCAGGTGGCGCCGGGCCGAGATCAGGTCAAGAGCGGTCAGCGCCTCGAGAAACTGGTGGTAGCGCAACCCGGTGACGCCGTACCAGTGGTCAAGCTCGAGCGGCAGGGGATGCTCGCGGTGATCGTCCATCACTCCGCCGCGAGACGCTCCATTGTCCGCGCCAGCGCGAAGTCGGTGGCGGTGATTCCGCCGGCCTCGTGGGTGGTCAGACTGACGTTGACGGTCCCGTATACATTGGACCAGTCGGGGTGGTGATTCAACTTCTCCGCGTGCATGGCGACCCGGGTCATGAACCCGAACGCACAGACGAAATCCGGAAATCTGAAACTGCGCGACAGGCAGTTGTTCACCAGGGCCCAATCCTCGGCGGCGTCCCGGTTGAGATCGTTCAGCGACTGCTGCAGTTCGGTCGGGTTGAGCACCTTCGCTGTCATGCTGTATCAGGCGTTTTGGTCGGTTCGGGGACAGGCCGGCCTCAGGCCGTGGGGGGGAAACCGCCGTCCGCCCAGATGGGTCCTGAAATGATGGGGTTCTCGATGAGGGCCACCACGGCCTCGGCGATTTCCGCAGGGTCGATTTTACGATCAATGGGGATCAATTGCCGCAGGTGATCCTCGAACATCCCTTCCGGAAGCTGCTCCACCATGGGGGTGGAGACGAACCCTGGGTGGAGAACCTTGGCCTGGACGCCGTAGTGGGCGCCCTCGATGTTGAGGGTCTTGGCGGCGGCGTTCAGTCCCGCCTTGGCGCTGGAATAGGATACCTGGCCACGGTTGCCGCGACAGGAAACCGAGCCGATGAGGATGGCGGCGCCCTGGAACTCCTCGTCGGAGGTCCACTTGCCGAGCCCCCCGGCGACGCGTTTCCGGGCGACGTCCGCCAGCATTTCCATGCTCCAGTACACCGGGTGGACCAGGTTGATGTCCAGCACCTTGCGGAACAGGTCCTCGCTGTAGAGTTCCGGCTCGCCGGTTTCACGGCTGATCTTCACCGCCAGGGCGTCTTTCAGGATCCCCGCTGCGGGGACGCAGATGCGGACGGTTCCGTGCCCGGACATCTGCCGGAAGACCCGGGTGCGGAACGCGCTGCTGGTGACATCTCCCCGGAAGGCCACGGCGACCTCCCTGTCCAGCTCCGAGTTGACCTCGGCCGCGGCCGCGGCCACATCGTCCTTGAGGTCCGCCATGCCGACGGCGCGGGCCCCTCCCCTGGCCAGGCGGCGGGCCACGGCCTTGCCGATTCCACTGGCCGCGCCGGTCACCACGGCCACCTTGTCTTCAATGTTCATGTTCGAGATCGGAATTTTTGAAGCCAGCGATCAAACCACAAGATCGGGTCTTTGCAAAGGGTATGGACGGCACGTCACGGGAAATCCGCCGGCCGGATCGGCAGTACCGTTTTTCGGGCACATTCATTCACGACCGGCTCCCGGGGTGAGGCGGTCCCGGAGATTCGGGCCCGTGCCGGAGCTGCCAATCAAAACGGGAGAATGTCTGTCAGGTTCCGGAACAAAATACTTATCGGCCTTTCGGATGGCCCGGTGGCCGAATTCACTGCGGTGGCCACTGGTCCTGGGCATGCAGTCATACAACCAACCGTCCCGGTGGCCTGGCGCATCGGCACCGCACCCGAGATACCGGTAAATAATACTGGAACATCATTGCAGGGCACATTTTTTCACCCCCCCTGATTATTCGATTCCTTCATCTTTCAAGGATTTGCAGGTTTCTGGATCCGTCTTCTTGATTCGCTGTCGCGGGCAGGGGAATCTACCTGCGCCGGCCGTGCTGTGTGACGGGAGGTGCGAATCGAATGGTTCCGATATTTCGGTTCATTCAACTTGCTTCGGTCTTAGGATCGGCGCCATGCGTTACAGGCGATGGGTCAAACGGATACATTTTAGCCCGACTCCGGTTTGTTCTTCATTGGACTGCTCCATGAAATCCGGATTGAAGCGGAACTCTACGGGTCAATCTGGTGTCATCCAGTCAAGGGTCTGACGCATCACGGTCAAGGAAGGTTCAGGAAGCCGTTCAGGGGATGGAAACGTACCCGTTCGGCAGTGGAAATCGGCCCCCCCGAAAATTATTTCAGGTTAGCTCGAGGCAAGGAACGATGGAAAGGGCAGGAAAAATATATTCCAGCAAAAACAGGAAGTTATGCCATCCAGGCTCGTCTTTTTGTACGCGATAAATACATTTATCAGGCGCAAAGAATATATTCCCACGCCTGCACAGTCAAGGCCTTGGAGCGCAATTCGAAGATTCGTGATTTCATTGACGCTTCCCGGGATCATTCTACCACGAAACGGAATATTTTTCCCCGATTTCCCCGATC
>JAJDTE010000192.1:0-4262 GCA_022827325.1 Gammaproteobacteria bacterium
CCGGAATTTTGCGGGTTAGCGAACACGTTCCTCACTGGTATCGAAAATCCCTCATCGAAGTCTCGCCATCTGCGAACAAAATTTGGGTCTACCGTCTAGCGAATAATCGCCGCTCCAATCGTTCGTGGCGGCTTATGCGAGAAAGGATCGCCACTGCTGAATTTTCCGGGGACCCACCGAAAATTCGGGCGTCAGAGGTGGGGGACGGTCGCGTGAAATGGGTGCCGCACGTCTCTCGAAGGTGGAGATTGTCCATCAGCGGTGTACGGGCGCGATGTGCGAACCAATGCTGTCGCCAACCCGAGAACCTGACGCTTTCACCGAATCGTTCGCCAGGTGCGCATAGCGAGCAGTGGTGTGGACAGTCGCACAAACCCCACATTGTGGGTGAAACGGTCACGGTTTTCTATCGCTTTCATCCGCTTGGTGGGAAACGCGCTGTAAAGCTTGGCCATCGAACGCATCGTGGCGAACCGGTCCTGATGGTCACCGATTCCGACGGCCGTCGGTTCACCATTCCGAGCTGGATGACCGATCCTGAAGCGGCTGAGTGGGCCATCAGGGATGTTCCACGGCTGTCGCGAACTGCCCTGTCGGACCTGCATGGTCTCGTTGCACTGATTCTCAGTACTCCGGTCTCACCGGGAACAGGAGATCGCAATGAGACGTCGAAAGCGGAGGACCCTGCAGAGAAGGTTGGCGCTCACACCACCGCCACGGATCACCCTGCCGAAGGCGGTGAAGGAGATGGCCGTCTCGTCGTTGGCGGACCTGATCGTGGAGGTGATGCGGGAACACCCGGAGCGGACGCCTCGGGACGGAGGCGACCATGAATAGCGCAACGGTGCTGACCACTGCGCACAGGGAGCGAGGGGCGTACGTCTATGTGCGGCAGTCATCGGAGTTCCAGGTCAAGAACAATGTTGAGCGGCAGCGTCTTCAGTACGCGTTGGCGGACCATGCGCGAGAGCTTGGTTTCCGCGACATCACGGTGATCGATGACGATCTCGGCATTTCCGGCGACGGCGTTTATCGCCCTGGTTTCGAAGCCCTGCTCGAGGCCGTATGCAAAGGCAAGGTCGGCCTGGTGCTGTCGATCGAGGCATCGAGATTATCTCGAAACGGCCGGGAGTGGCATACACTGCTGGACTTCTGCGCCATCGTTGGCTGCCTGGTCGGCGACCGGGACCGGCTGTACAACCCGGCACTGCTCGATGATCGGATGTATCTCGGCCTCAGAGGCCAGTTCAACGAGATGGAGCTTGCGATCTTCCGGCAACGTTCGCTGGACAGCCGGATCGCGTTGGCGGAACGCGGCGAGTTGCGCATGCACCTGCCGGCGGGCTACGAGTGGGTGGACGGTGCCGGCATCGAGATGACCCCGGACCAGCGCCAACGGGATGCGATCCACCTTGTGTTCCGCAAGTTCCGCGAACTCGGCAGCATTCGGCAGGTTTTCTTCTGGTTTCGGCGAGAGAACGTGGAGATCCCGGTTCGCGCACCGGGTCAGGACCTGGTCTGGAAAGTGCCGGCGTCGTCAACGCCATTCAGCCTGATTCTCACCAACCCGCTCCATGCGGGTGCCTATGTCTATGGCCGGCGACGGCAGGAAACGGTCATCGAGAATGGTCGCAAGCGTGTGCGGCAGGGGATCATGCAGCATGACCTCCGGGACTGGAAGGTCTTGCTTCGCGATCACCATGAAGGCTACATCACATGGCAGCAATTCCGTCGGAATCAGGAGTTGATTTCGGAAAATTTGACGAAAGTCAGGGGTGCCGTGCGCAACGGCCCGGAGTTGCTGACGGGTCTGTTGCGCTGTGGCCATTGTGACCATCGGCTCCAGGTTCGGGATAATGGCAATGCGATCCGCTATCGCTGCCCGGGCTCGGTGCGTGAAAGGCAGGGCTGCATCATGTTTGGTGCGGTTGCTGTCGATGTGGCGGTTGGCGAGGCGGTGATCGAGGCCTTGCAGCCTTTCGGCATCGAAGCGGCCCTGGCGGCGATGACCGTGCGGGACACGCGGGACGACGCGGAAGTCCGTCTGGCAGGCTCAGCACTGGTGGAAGCCCGTTACCAGGCGGAGCGCGCCGAGGCGCAGTTCAATGCAGTCGATCCCGGCAACCATAACGTGTTCCACAACCTGGCCCGGAAATGGGAGGAGTGTCTTGCCAGGGTTCAGGCATGCGAATCCCGGTTGCAGGCGCTTGAAGGTGTCCGCCAGACAGAGGAGCTGACACCCGAAGAACGCGAAGCCTGGCTTGCGCTTGGCACCGACCTGGAACGGGCCTGGAACCATGACAGGGCAACGCCGGAACTCCGCAAACGCATCCTGCGCGCGGTGCTCGTGGAGATCACCGCGACGATCAGGGGGCGGGAAATCCACTTGTTGTTGCACTGGAAGGGCGGTGATCACACGGAATTGGTCGTTCGTCGTAGACGCACGGGTGAACATCGGTGGACAACCGATACCGATACCGCAGACCTGATCCGGGACCTGGCCCGTTACCTGCCCGATGAACTGATTGCCGGGCTTCTCAACCGCCTGGGCAGGAAGACCGGCAAGGGCAACAGCTGGACAAAGAGCCGGGTATGCAGCTTCCGTTCCAGCCACGGCGTTGCCGTCTATCGCAAAGGCGAACGCGAGGAGAGAGGAGAACTGATCCTGTCGGAGGCAGCCGAACGGCTTTCCGCGGATCCTGCAACCGTCCGCCGGTTGATCCGCACTGGTGTCCTGCCTGCCCGTCAGGCCTGCAAGGGCGCACCATGGATCATACGGGAAGATGCGCTCACCAATCCGGACCTTCTGGCCGAACTTGCCGGGCGGCGCCCGTTAACAGTGAACCCGAATCAGAAAAGATTCGACTTTCAATGACATAGCGAAATGGGGTTTATGAACATGTCATCGTACGGATTGAGCTGTGCCCGAGGCGGCGCTGGATGACGTGCAGTTCGACCCCGGCCTCAAGAAGGTTGGTTGCATAGCAGTGACGCAGCGTATGGATGCCGCCGGGCTTGTCGATCCGGGCCTTGTGCTTGGCCATCCTGTAAATGCGCCCGGCCCAGGCGCGCGACATCGGGTGATTGTAGTGACCGGGGAACAGCCAGTGCTCGGGACGGACCCGGCGCCAGTACGTACGCAGCTCCTCCAGCAGCCGGGGCGAGAGCGGAACCGAGCGGTCCTTGTCGCCCTTACCCTGGTCGACGCGCAGGCACATCCGCTGCGAGTCGATATCGCGGATCCGCAGGCGGCCGAGTTCACTCGCCCGCAGCCCGGCGGCATAGGCCGTCATCAGCACGGACCGGTGCTTGCAGTTCGTGGTGACGCCAAACAGCCGCACCAGCTCGTCGTGGTTGAGGAGTTCGGGCAGGATCGACGGCGTCTTGGCGCCCGGCACGTAGAAGTGCTGCTCGGGCAGACCGAGTGTGATGCGGTAGAAGAAGCCGATGCCGTGACGGGCGCAGTTGCAGCTCTGCCAGGTCAAGCCGCGCTCGTCGTGCAGGAAAATGAGGTAGTCCTGGACTTCCTGCGCCGAGATCCGCTCCGGGCTGCGGCCATAGTGCCTGGCAAGGCCGGAGACGGAGTTGAGGTAGGACTTCCTGGTGTTCTCGGCAAGGCCGCGAACGGTCATGTCCTTGATCATGCGCTTGCGCAGCGGTGTCATGGGTGATCTCCCTTCGGGTCTGATCGGTCTTGAAGACACACCGATGCTCTCACGCGTCGACACAGCGGCCGAAAGCGGGCGATGCATGAGGGAAATCGGAAGATCGGACCTGGCGCCAGGACACCGGGAAACCATCAAGACGGGCCGGTTCAGATCGGTCGGGACCGGGAAATCACGCTGGATGACACCCGCAGAGCAGGGCACCCCGCCGCGGAACGCGGCTCAGTTCTAGACCGGATATGGGCCCGTTCCCATATCCGGTGGTGACGGTAATGTTCCCAGAGGATGACTGAGCGCGCCGCCTCGACGCGCAGCGTCGGCGGTCCCGGCCCACCCAGCGGGCTGAAGGTTCCGCCGCCGGCGTCGGCGCTCGATCCTCTTCTTCACCCATTTCTCCGCCCGGAGTCTGGCCAGCCGGAGCCGGGCAGGCCGGCGGACCGGCGCCGGAGGTCCCTGCGCCGGATCCCCCGCCACGCCCTTTCCAGCCCGGAGACCGCCATGATTCACCGGATCACCGGCCGCGCCACGAAGTGCGGCCCCTCCGCTATTTCCGCCATCGCCGGCGTGCCGACCCACGAGGCCGCCGCCGTCATCCGC
>JAJDTE010000062.1:0-34374 GCA_022827325.1 Gammaproteobacteria bacterium
GATCAATGGACTGGACACCCATTACATGTACCGGGACCTGGTGGAGATCGTGGAGGCGGCGGGGGAGCGCATCCACTGCATCCTGCTGCCCAAGGTCGATTGTGCGGCCGATATCCACCTGCTTGACCGGTTGCTGTCCCAGATCGAGTCCGCCGTGGATATCCCTCACCGGATCGGCATTGCGGCACTGATCGAGACTGCAGCCGGTGGCCTGAATGCGGGTGAAATCGCGGCGGCCAGTTCCAGGCTGGAGGCGCTGCATTTCGGTGCCGGCGATTTTGCCGCAAGCTGCGGCGCCCGCACCGTGAACATCGGTGGACTGAATCCGGATTTCCCCGGGGACCCCTGGCACCCGGTGTTGCAGATGATGGTCATGGCCTGCCGGGCGAACGGCCTGCGCCCGGTGGACAGCGCCTACGGCGACTACACCGACACGGACGGCTTCCTGGCGGCCGCGCGCCGCGCCGCGGCCCTGGGTTTCAGCGGGAAATGGGCCATACACCCCTCGCAGGTCGGGCTGGCGAACATGGTGATGACGCCGACCGAAGAGGAAGTCGCGCGGGCACGCGCCGTGCTGGCGGCCATGGAACGTGCCGGGGGCGCAGGCCGGGGCGCTGCAGCGCTGGAGGGACGGATGGTGGACATCGCCTCCATCCGCATGGCAAGGAACGTTGTGGCGATGGAAGCTGCCCTGAAGGGACGGCGCGGGCCAGCCTGAAAGCGCCGGCGGGCAGCCCGCCATCCTCCGGAGCCTGCCTTTACTGACCGGCGCCCTCCAGCATCCGGAAGATCGCGGAGAAGTCCAGCCCCCCGTAGCCGGCTTCGCTGAACCGCCGGTAGAGCGCCGCGGCCAGCGGGGCCATCTCCAGGGGCAATCCGGACAGTTCCGCCGCGTTCAGCGCGATTTCCATGTCCTTCAGCATCAGGTCGGTCGAGAAGCCCGGTTCATAGTCGCGGTTGGCCGGCGATGCAGGGACCACATCCGGCACCGGGCAGAACGCGGTCAGGGAGAAGCAGTTGCCGGAGGAACTGTATGCCACCTCGTAGAGCTTCGCGTCGTCGAGTCCGACCCGGCGTGCGAGGTGGAAGCCCTCCACCACGGAAGCCATCTGGATTCCGAGCATCAGGTTGTTGCACATCTTGGCCGCCTGTCCCATCCCCGCGCCGCCGCAATGAATGATGCGCGATCCCATGGCGTTCAGCACATCCCGTGCGGATTCGAGCGCGGCCGTCTCCCCGCCCACCATGAAGGTCAGGGTACCTGCGGCCGCGCCGCCGGTTCCCCCGGACACGGGCGCATCCAGCATGCCGAATCCACTGTCGCCTGCCCTGTCGTGCAATGATCTCGCATCCTCAAGGTCAATTGTGGAACTGTCCATGACCAGGCATCCTTCCGGCGCGTGACAGGCGGTGTGCCGGTCGAAAACGTCGTTGACCTCAACCGCGGTGGGCAGCATGGTAAGGACGAGGTCGGCATCCTCCATGGCCTCGGCGTGTGCGCTGCATGCAGTGATTCCGTGCGCCGCCAGCGGGGTCATCTTCTCCCGTACGATATCGAATGCGCGGACATCGTATCCGGCGGCCGCCAGGTTCCGCGCCATTGGCGCACCCATGTTCCCGGTGCCGATCACCGCGATGCGTTTCATGTTTCTGTCCGGCGCCGGTCACCGGCTCCGGGGCCGGTGTCCGAACGGTCATTTTTCTGCATGCCAGATATGTGCAATTTATTGTTGTAGATGTCTTGTTATCGCCTGTTGTTGTCAAGATAATACCACCGCATCACATCTGCGCATTACGTCTGGTTGTCCTGATAATGGAACGACTTGATTATGGCCGGGTCATCGATGGCGCCGAACGCAACATCGGTTTCTACCTCCCGGACTCATTCAGCATGCTTCCCCTCATCTCCGCCATGGAGCCGCTCAGGATAGCGAACCGCCTGTCCAAGCGGCGCCTGTACCAGTGGCGCACCGTCAGCGATAACGGGGAGACCGTCTGTGCTTCCAACGGCATGATGCTGCGGGCCGACCATTCGGTGCCCCCGAAGGACGATTTTTCCCTTCTGGTGGTGCTGGGGGCCTTCTATCCGGAAAGATCGAACAATCCCCTGGTGCTGGACTGGCTGCGCGAGGAGGTGGAAAAGGGAACGGTGGTTGCCGGACTCGAGACCGGCTGTCATCTGCTGGCCGATGCGGGAATTCTGGACGGGCTGCAATGCACCACCCACTGGGAAAGCATGGCGCAGTTCAAGGAGACATGGCCGCAACACAAGGTCTCCATGGAGGTGTACGAAGTGGACCAGCGGCGCCTGACCTGCTCCGGTGGCGCGGCCTCCATGGACATGATGCTGTACGTCATCGAGCAGCACCATGGACATGAACTGGCGGCATCGGTGTCGGACAGCATGATCCATCCCCACATCCGCCACGGATGGGAACCCCAGCGCATGGACATCAGGTCGAGAACCGGGGTGACCCATCCCGACCTGATCGAGTGCATCGAGCTGATCGAGGCCAACATCGAGCAGCCACTGACGCCCGCCGAACTGGCCGGTCTGGTGGGGATATCGAAGCGCCAGCTGGAGCGGTTGTTCCGGCGCTACCTCAATACCACCCCGGCACGGTATTACCTGGCTCTCAGGCTGGAAACAGCCCGCAGGATGCTGGAAAACAGCACCATGAAGATCATCGATGTGGCGATTGCCTGCGGATTCAAGTCCGCCGGCCATTTCAGCAGCCGGTACTTCTCGAGTTTCGGGGTAACGCCCAGGGAATCCCGCAAGGAGCGGTAGTCCCGCAACCCGGCGGTGGGCGGTCGATTCGCCATTGGGAAACTTGCGGTCGTAATCCCAAAGGCGTCACGCACCTGCCTGTCCCATAATTTCCGGTTTCGTCCAACAGATGGGCATTAATACGATGGCGAGTCGCAGAGCAGGAGGGAGGGAAGCACGCAAGGCCTTGCGTGCCGCACCACTGGCCGAATCGGAAAAACCTGTCCGGCCCGGGCTGGATGGCGGGCGGTTCCTGCCCCTGGAACCCGGCGATCTGGACCGGATCCACCACACCATTCTCGACCTGCTGGAGGATGTGGGATTCTCCCGCAGCATCCCGAGTTGCATCGAGTCGGTGACTTCGGTCGGCGGGATCTTCCAGGACGGCCGGCTCAAGTTCCCGCGGTCACTGGTGGAGGACACGATCGCCAACGCGGCCCGGGACATCGTCCTGTACGGCCAGGAACCTTCACGGGATATCCAACTGTCCGGAAAACGGGTGTACTTCGGCACCGCGGGCGCGGCGGTCCATGTCGTGGATGAATGGAAATCCCATCAGGCATACCCGGGCAAGGGGCTTTACCGGGAATCCACGCTGCAGGACCTGTATGATGCCGCGCGGCTGGTGGACAGTCTCGAGCACCTGCATTTTTTCCAGCGCTGCATGGTTGCCCGGGACATTGAGGAGCCGCGCGCCATGGACCTGAACACCACCTATGCATCCGTCTCCGGGACCACGAAGCATTGCGGTGTCAGTTACGTGGACCCGGCCCATGCCGAGGAGGGCCTCAGATTGCTGCACGAAGTTGCCGGCGGGGAGGACCGTTGGCGTGCCCGGCCGTTCGCGAGCCTTTCATGCTGCTTCGTGGTGCCGCCGATGCGCTTTGCCGAGGATGCCTGCCGGGTGATGGAGGTCTGCATCCGCGGAGGGATGCCGGTCCTGCTGCTGGCCGCGGGCCAGGCCGGAGCCACCAGCCCCGCCTCCCTGGCGGGATCCGTGGTGCAGGAATGGGCCGAGGTGCTGGGCGCGCTGGTATACGCGAATTCAATCGTACCGAAACATCCCTGTATCTGTGGACCCTGGCCCTTCGTGTCCGACCTGCGTACCGGGGCCATGAGCGGCGGCAGTGGGGAGCAGGCGGTCCTGATGGCGGCCTGCGGGCAGATGGGCCGGTACTACGACCTGCCCGCGGGCGTCGCCGCGGGCATGGCGGATTCCAAGATTCCCGACGCCCAGTCGGGTTACGAGAAGGCCTATACGCTGACGCTCGCCGGCCACAGCGGTGCCAACATGATTTACGAATCCGCCGGGATGCAGGCCAGCCTCCTGGGTTTCAGTTTCGAGGGCTGCACCATCGACAATGATATGATGGGTGCCATCAACCGTACGATACGTGGTGTGGAGGTCGACGACGACAACATGGCCCTGGAAACCATCCGTGACGTGTGCGTGAACGGGCCCGAGCATTTTCTCGGCCATGTTGCCACCCTGTCCCGGATGCAGCGGGACTACGTCTATCCCGACCTGGGTGACCGCCTGGCGCCGGCGGAGTGGATCAGTTCCGGTGCCGAAACCGTCGAGATGAGGGCGCGCCGACGGACCCGGGAGATCCTGGAGACCCATTTCCCCACGCACATCCCGGACGTTGTGGATCAGAGAATCCGGGAGCAGTTCGACATCCTGATCCCACGGGAGCAGATGAGGCCGGTTGGCTGACAACAATAACTGAATCTTCGACATGTCACAGAACAAAGACGGCAAATTGCCATCGCAGGCCAGGGTCGTGATCGTGGGCGGCGGTATGATGGGGGCCAGCCTGCTCTATCACCTGGCGGAGGAAGGCTGGACCGACAGCCTGCTGATCGAGAAAGGGGAACTCACGTCCGGTTCCACCTGGCATGCGGCGGGTCAGTGCCCGAGCTTCATCGCCGATTACAACATGGCGAAAATCCATGACCACGGGGTCAAGCTGTATCCGAAGCTGGAGGAACTCACGGGCCAGTACGTCAGTTGGCACGGCTGCGGCGGGATTCGCTATGCGTTGCAACCGGCTGAGGTGGAATGGTTTCACCGGGTGGCCGCGGTGGGCAGGCTGATCGGCTTTGAATGCGAAATCATCGATCCGGCCAAGATCAGGCAGCTGGTGCCCTACGCCAACATCGACGGCGTGCTTGCCGGGGCCTGGACCCTGAACGACGGCCACGTCGACCCGGCGGGAGTCTGCAATGCCATGGCCAAGGGGGCGCGCCGGTTCGGGGCAACCATAGTCACCAACAACCGGGTGCTGGACATCAACCCGAGACCTTCGGGGGACTGGGAGGTCGTGACGGAGCAGGGCACCGTCATCGCCGAACACGTGGTGAACGCTGCCGGCTGCTACGCGCGGCAGGTGTCGCAGATGGTGGGAACGGATATACCCATGATCAACATGAAGCACACCTACATCGTCACCGATGCGGTCCAGACTTTCCTTGAAAGCGATTCCGAAATGCCCGTGATCCGGGATCCGTATCCCTCCTCGTACTACCGTCAGGAGCAGAAATCCGCCCTGATCGGCATCTATGAAATGGAGAATTCCCAGGAATGCTGGACCCACCGGGAGGGCTGGCCTGAATGGAATTCCGAGAATGAACTGTTCGATCCGGACCTGGACAACATCATGCCGTTCATCGAGCGGGTGATGGAACGGGTGCCCATGTGGCGGGAACTCGGGATCCGGCGGGTTGTCTGCGGCGCCATCCCGCATACCCCCGACAGCAATCCGTTTCTCGGCCCCGCCGCGGGTCTGAGAAACTTCTGGCATTGCAACGGCGCCTCGATCGGCATCGCGGCGGGCGCCGGTTCCGGCAAGTACCTGTCCCAGTGGATGATCTACGGCGACGCCGAAATCAACATGGCCGGCGTGGATCCCCGCCGATTCAGCGACTTCGCTCCCGGTGACTATACCAAGGCCAAGTCCCACGAGGACTACGAGCACATGTACAAGCTTCACCTGCCGGGAGAGGAGCGCCCCGCGGGCCGCGAGGTCCGGACCACGCCGCTGTATGACCGTCTGACCGCCCAGGGCTGTGTTTTCGGTGAACTGAACGGCTGGGAGCGGCCCAAGTGGTTTTCTCCCGACGGCCGCGAGGAGGAAGTCGGCTTCCGGCACAACAACGTGTTCGACGTGGTGGCGGAGGAATGCCGAGCGGTGCGGGAGCGGGTTGGCGTGCTTGATCTTTCCAGCTTCGCCAAGTACGAGGTGACCGGCCCGGATGCCGAGGCCATGCTGAACCGGTGCAGCGCCAACAGGATGCCGAGGAAGACCGGCGGCCTGGTGCTGACCCACTATCTGTCCGGGGAGGGCAGGCTGAACGGGGAATCCACGGTGTGCCGGCTGGGCGACGGTCGGTACTATGTGCTCTCCGGCGCCAACTGCGAGGAACGGGACCTGGCGATTCTCGGCCAGGCCGTGCTGCCGGAAGAGGACGTGGAAATCAGGAACATCACCGATGAATGGGGTGTTCTGGTGCTTGCGGGTCCGCGCGCCAGGGAAGTGCTCGCCGGTTTGACCGACGCGGACCTTTCCAACGCGGCATTCCCCTGGCTGACGGGACGAGAAATCGACGTGGCGGGTGTGGCCGTGCGCGCGTTGCGTGTCAACTACGTGGGCGAACTCGGATGGGAACTCCACTGCCCCATGAACCGGCTTTTGGCGGTATACGACGCGGTCTGGGAAGCCGGCGGGGCGTTCGGCATCGCCAATTTCGGGACCTATGCGGTGAATTCCCTGCGCATCGAGAAGGCCTACAAGGGCTGGGGCGCCGAACTCACCAACGAAATCAGTCCCGTGGAAGCGGGAGTGGAGCGGTTCTTCAGGGAGGACAAGGGTGAATTCACCGGACGGGATGCCGTCCTGAAGATCAGGGAGCAGGGGCCGGAGATCCAGGTCGTGTATTTCGAGGTGGAGGCCGGAGACAACGACGTGGCGGGTGGCGAGCCGATGCTTGACGGTGACCGGGTGATCGGCATCACCACTTCCGGCGGCTTTGGCCATGCGACCGGGAAGAGCCTCGGATTCGGTTACGTGCCTGCGCAGTACACCGAACCTGGAACCGGCATGCAGGTCCAGCTGCTCGGCGAGATACGGCGCATCACCGTGCTGGACACGCCGGCCTGGGATCCGGCCTCGGAACGGCCCCGGGCCTAGGGCGCGGAAATGGGAGGCACCGTGTTGACGGGCGCCGCCGCGCCAGTGCCTGCGGCGGACTCGGTGGGAGTGGTTTCCGAGGGTATCGACTGGACCGACCACGGCGACGGCTTCCCCTACAAGGAACTGCTGCACGATCCCGGTACGGGTATGCGTACCCAGCTCATGAAGATGGTACCGGGGGCATGTGTCGGGCCGCATGCCCACACGCTGCTGGAGCAGGTATACGTGCTGGAAGGGGAATTCGACGACGGAGAGCATACCTACCGGGCCGGAGATTTTGTCGTGCGGGCGCCGGGCGCGATGCACAGCGCCGCGAGCCGTGACGGCGCCCTGCTTCTGGTTGTGTACACGCCGCATCCGGGCGGTGACGGCAACTGAGATTGCCCTTCCGGCAGGCGAGGTGCTCTGCCTGCGCGATGTGTGTGCCTCGGATGCCGGTGCGTTGTCGGACCTGGCGTTCCGCTCGAAGAAGGTCTGGGGCTATGACCAGGCGTTCATGGCGAAGGTCCGTGCCGAGCTTCGATGGTCTGAAACGGACCTTCGGGCGCCCGGGATCCGGGGTCAGCTGCTGGCGGACCGGAACCGGGTCGTTGCAGGGTTCCATCTGCTGAACTGGCAGGCCCGTGAAGAGCCGGAACTGGATGCCCTGTTCGTGCACCCTGACTGGATGGGAAGGGGAGTCGGAAGTACGTTGCTGCGGCTGGCCATCCGGATGGCGCGGGAGGAGGGAGCGCGGGAAATCACGCTCGAGTCCGATCCGTTCGCGGCCGGTTTCTATGACACCATGGGGGCAGAGCCGGTCGGTGGGCGGCCCGTGCCGGATATTCCCGGGCGAAGCCTTCCCCTGTACCGTATCAGCCTGTGACGCGGAGTTCCGGGACGGGCTTTCGCGGTCGATGGGGCAGGCCGGTCATTTCTCGCTGACGACATAGACGATCCAGCTCGGGTCGTCCTCCCCCTTGCTGGTGGGGAAATATTCACCGTTTCCCTCACCGGTTTCCTCATCCGTGCCTTCCCAGTACACCTGCACCCTGCTGAAGCCGGCTTCGGACAGGATTTCCTGCAGTTCCGGAAGGGTCCACATGCGCCAGTCATAGGTGAAGGCATTCCTCAGCCAGGACCTGTCCCTGAAGCGGAAATGGATATGGCACAGCATGTCCCCCGTGATGGGATTGAACTTCTTCTGATGCCAGTAGTAGGTGAAATTTTTGTGTTTGGTCTTTTCCTTGACCTCCTTGTAGGAATCATGGCCGCCGTAGGAATCAATGAACAGCATGCCGTCGTCCCTGAGTCCCTCGCGGGCCTTGCGGAAGTACTCGCGTAGCCGGTCGCGGGTCTTGAACAGCTGATAGCTGAAATTCATGGCAAGAATCACGTCAGCGGGATCACAGTCCGCCTCCATGACGTCCTGCTGGAGCAGGGTGACCCGGCTGCGCTGCTCTGCGCTCAGACTCCCCACCTTGTTCTTCAGACCCCAGTCGAGAACGCACTGGTCCAGATCAAGACCGGTGGCGATATTGGATTTCCTGCGGCGAACCCATTCGCAACTGGTGTTTCCCGTGCCGCAGAAATCTTCGCGGAGGTGCCTGGCCCGCCGTCCCCGAATGGTGTTGTAGGTGTCATCGACAAAATCGATCTCCGATTCGACACACTGGACCGCTTCCTCGTAACAGGCGTATCTGTCCGCGGTGTAGGCGATGGTTCCCTTTCGTGGAGGAAGATCTTTTTTCCCCATCTGGATTCTGCTAACCGGTTACAATGGAGCGCGTATTGTACTGACGGTACGATCGCATGGCGACATGACGACTGATACTGTTACGGCACGCCAAATCCGACTGGTACAGCGGCGCGGCGACGGATTTTGATCGTCCGCTCAACAACCGCGGCCGTCGGGACGCCCCGAGGGTGGGCCGATGGCTCCATCTCAATGCGCTGACCCCGGACGTGGTCTGTTGTTCCAGTGCCCTGCGTACCAGGCAGACGCTGGAACTGGTTGGTTCGGAACTCGGGCTTTCCATGGCTGACCTGCATTATCTGGGAGAGCTGTACCATGCCAGCGAAGGCGAGATCACCGGGGTCGTGGAAGACTATCTGCCCGGCGATGGCACGCTGATGGTGGTGGGGCACAACCCCGGCATGGAGACGACGCTGCTGGAGTACTGTCCGGATCTGCAGGTGCCCGCGGACGGCAAGCTCATGCCCACGGCCGCAGTGGCGGTGGTGGAGTGGCCGGAAACCGGTCCGCCGCAGCTTCGGCACCTGGTGAGACCCCGGGATCTGTGACCGGATTCATTCCCTTCGGCGGCGCCCGGCCCGAAACCAGCCCCGCAGGCTTGCATTGCCGGGCGGAAATCTGGTATGTTCTCAAATTAGAGAACAGAAGCGCCGCGCCAAACGGTGCCTTCGTCAAATCCGATTTACTCCACACGGGAAAGATCATTGATGGATGAAAACAAGCGTAAGGCGCTGGATGCAGCGCTGGGTCAGATTGACCGCCAGTTCGGCAAGGGTTCCGTGATGCGTCTCGGTGATTCCACGGTAGCCCAGGATATCCAGTGCTATTCGACCGGCTCCTTGGGGCTGGACATCGCTCTCGGAATAGGGGGATTGCCAAGGGGGCGGGTCATCGAGGTTTACGGGCCCGAATCCTCCGGCAAGACGACGCTGACGCTCTCGGTGGTGGCCCAGGCCCAGAAGCTGGGGGGGACTGCCGCGTTCATTGATGCCGAGCATGCCCTGGACCCCGCCTACGCGGAGAAGTTGGGAGTCAACATCGACGAACTTCTGGTGTCCCAGCCGGATACCGGGGAGCAGGCCCTGGAAATCGCCGACATGCTGGTTCGATCCGCCGCGGTGGACGTCATCGTTGTCGATTCCGTGGCCGCGCTGACGCCCAAGGCCGAAATCGAAGGCGAGATGGGGGATTCCCATGTGGGATTGCAGGCGCGGCTGATGTCCCAGGCCCTGCGCAAGCTCACGGCGAACATCAAGAAGTCCAATACCATGGTGATCTTCATCAACCAGATCCGGATGAAGATCGGTGTCATGTTCGGCAATCCGGAAACCACCACCGGCGGTAATGCCCTCAAGTTCTACTCCTCGGTCCGCCTGGACATACGGAGAATCGGCGCCATCAAGAAGGGCGACGAGGTGCTGGGCAACCAGACCCGGGTGAAGGTCATCAAGAACAAGGTGGCTCCGCCGTTCCGGCAGACGGAATTCGACATTCTCTACAATGAGGGCATTTCGAAACAGGGGGAACTGATTGATCTCGGCGTGGAAACGGACATCGTGGAGAAGTCCGGCGCCTGGTACAGCTACAATGGCGAGCGTATCGGCCAGGGACGGGACAACGTACGGGAGTTTCTGAAGGAAAATCCGGGCATGTCGGATGAAATCGAGAAGGCCATCCGGGAGCGCAAGGGTCTGCTGAAGTCCAGCGGAAACGGCGCTTCCCCCACGGCGGGTATGACCGGTGAATCCGCCGCGGATGCCAAGATGGAAGCCTGACCGGGTTTCACCACCGGCACCGGCGGTTCGTTTCATCGCAGGGGAGACGGCAAGGACAGGCCCAGTGGAAGATTCCCCGATCCGGGCCGTTGCCGATGCGCGAGCATTCCATGCCCTGCGGGAAAGGGCTTGCCGGCTCCTTGCGCGCCGGGAGTACAGCTGTTTCGAGCTTCGCCGGAAACTGACGCCACATGACGGCCACGGACAACTGGATCTGCTCCTGGATACGCTGGTTTCGGAGGGCTCGCTTTCGGACCGGCGATTTGCCGAACAGCTTGGCCGTTCCCGCTACCAGGCCGGCAAGGGTCCGAGGCTGCTTGAACAGGAGCTCCGCCGCCACCGGCTGGACGAAGACATCGTACAGGAGGTGATGTCGCAATACCGGGAGGCATGGCGCGATCTGGCTGCCGAGGTTCGGCGAAAAAGGTTCGGCACCGCTCCGCCGGAAGACTACCGGGCCTGGGCGAAACAGGCCAGGTTTCTGCAGCAAAGGGGATTCACCGCCGACGAGATCGGCAGCTATGACGAGGCCTGAACCGCGCTGCTGAATTCATTTCACGACGGTTCTTGGTATCATCGCCGCCCTGATTACTGTCCACGGCCAAGATGAAAACCTCCGACATCAGAAACCGGTTCCTCGAATATTTCAGGGACCAGGGTCATGAGATCGTGCCCAGCAGCCCGCTTGTGCCCGGCAATGACCCGACACTTCTGTTCACCAACGCCGGCATGGTTCAGTTCAAGGATGTCTTCCTGGGAGACGACAGGCGTGACTACGTACGTGCGGTCACGTCACAGCGCTGCGTCAGGGCCGGCGGAAAGCACAATGACCTGGAGAACGTGGGATACACCGCCAGGCATCACACCTTCTTCGAGATGCTGGGGAATTTCAGCTTCGGCGACTACTTCAAGCAGCATGCCATTGACTATGCCTGGGAGCTGCTGACCCGGGATTTCGGACTTTCCCCGGACAGGCTCTGGGTGACGGTTTTCGAGGAGGATGACGAAGCCGAAGACCTGTGGATCAACCGCATCGGCATGCCCGCCGATCGTGTCACCCGTATCGGGGCCAAGGACAATTTCTGGCAGATGGGGGATACCGGCCCCTGCGGTCCCTGCTCGGAAATCTTCTACGATCACGGGCCCGAGGTGGCCGGTGGTCCTCCGGGAACTCCGGAGGAGGACGGCGACCGCTATATCGAAATCTGGAATCTGGTTTTCATGCAGTTCAATCGCAGCATGGACGGTGAACTCTCGCCGTTGCCCAAGCCGTCCGTGGACACCGGAATGGGGCTGGAACGCGTCGCCGCGGTGCTGCAGAACGTACACAGCAATTACGAGATCGACCTGTTCGCCCATCTGATTGCAGACGCCGGACGCGTGCTGGGCAGTGCCGATTCCGGCAACAAGTCGCTTCGCGTGGTGGCGGACCATATCCGTTCCACCGCGTTCCTGGTGCTGGACGGCGTGGTGCCTTCCAACGAGGGGCGAGGCTACGTACTGCGACGCATCATCCGGCGTGCCGTGCGGCATGGATACCAGCTGGGCTGCCGCGAAGCCTTCCTGCATCATCTCGTCGGTCCGTTGGTTCGCGAGATGGGCGATGCCTATCCGGAACTCCGCACCAGTCAGGCCATGATCGAGAAGGTCCTTCGCACGGAAAATGAAAAATTCAATGAAACCCTGGACCAGGGGCTCAGGATACTGGACCGCGAGATGGATACCATGCGGGGGAACACGCTGGACGGGGAACTGGTGTTCCGGCTCTATGACACCTACGGGTTTCCGCTGGACCTGACCGCCGACGTGGCCAGGGAGCGCGGGCTCGGGATCGATCAGGCCGGTTTCGACACAGCCATGGAACGCCAGCGTGAAAGGGCGCGGGCCGCGAGCAAGTTCTCCCAGGATGAACAGGTCAGGCTGGAAGGCGTCGAGCCAACCCTCTTCAGCGGGTACAGCAACCTGGCTGAGGATGTGGAGGTGGTGGCCCTGGTACAGGACCAGGTGCCGGTCCAGGCGCTGGCGGAAGGTGAAAAGGGGATGCTGATCACCCGTTCGACCCCGTTTTACGCGGAAAGCGGGGGCCAGGTCGGGGACCGGGGGGAGATCCGATTCGGCGAAGCCCGTTTCGTCGTGGAGGACACCCGCTATCTCACGAACCGGGTGATTGCCCACGTGGGATACACGGAAGGCGGCGAGATCGGCGTCGGCATGCGGGGAGCCGCCGGCGTGACCGCAGATCACAGGCAGGGCAGCGTCCACCACCATTCCGCCACCCATCTCCTGCATGCGGCACTGAAATCGGTGCTGGGAAGCCATGTCCAGCAGAAAGGTTCCCTGGTGGAGCCGGCAAGACTGCGGTTTGACTTTTCCCATGCCGAAGTGCTGCCAGCCGAACAGATCCGTGCGGTGGAAGACCTGGTCAACGACCAGATCCGGCGGAACGAGGAAGTGACGGTGGAGGTGATGGAGCTGGAAGCTGCCCGGACTGCGGGCGCGGAAGCGCTGTTCGGGGAAAAGTACGATGATGACGTACGGACCGTCCGCATGGGCGGGTTTTCGTTCGAACTGTGCGGCGGCACCCATGCCCGGCGGACTGGAGATCTCGGCCTGTTCAAGATTGTCTCGGAAACCGGGATTGCCGCCGGCGTGAGACGGATCGAGGCGGTGGCCGGGGCCGCGGCGGTGCAGTGGGCGGATCAAAGGCTGGCGCTGCTGGATTCCGCCGCCGGAATCCTCCGGGTGGCGCCCGACCTGGTGCCCGAGCGGCTGGAGACGCTGCTGCAGCAGCAGAAAAAACATTCAAGACAGATCCAGACGCTCCAGGAAAAACTCGCCACCGGGGACAGTACGGCGGACGCAACGCGCGAAATCAACGGCATCCGAGTCGCCGCAGTGCGCCAGGACGATGCCGACGCCAAGACCATGCGACTGACCGTGGACAGGTGGCGCAGCCGGCTTCAGAGCGGGCTGGTGTTGGTTGCGGGCGCCAACCAGGGGAAGGTCAACATCATCGCCGGGGCAAGCAAGGATCTGGCGGCGCAGTTTCCCGCGGGGGAGCTGGTGGCCCACCTGGCGCCCCTGGTCGGCGGCAAGGGGGGCGGCAGGCCCGAACTGGCCCAGGGCGGAGGCGGCCAGGTCGATGCCGTGGACAGCCTGTTCGATGCCGCCTACCGGTGGATCGAATCGAGAACCTGAAGGCCGGAACCCTGGCCGGGTCGCTCTGCCATGGGTGGCCGGGGAGCAGCCGTGCCTGATTGAGTCGGGGCCCCGGACAGGCCTGCGATCCCGCCCGGAATCTTGTCCCGGGCTTTACATTCCTTGTTGAAAAAGTTTTAATCGCGCCCCGTTTTCCCACCCCCAAGACATCATCCGTTGGCCCTGTTGGTTGAAAAGTACGGCGGCACGTCCGTCGGGAGCGTTGAGCGTATCCAGGCCGTGGCGCAGAATGTGGCTGCCTCCGCAAGGCAGGGCCACCGGATGATCGTGGTTGTTTCGGCAATGAGCGGGGAAACCAATCGGCTCCTGGAACTTGCGGGCTCCATGCACCCGGATCCTCCGGCACGCGAAACCGATGTGCTGGTATCCACCGGGGAACAGGTCACGATCGCGCTGCTGTCCATGGCGCTCGACGCCATCGGCGTGCCGGCCCGGTCCTATACGGGCGGGCAGATCCGGATACTGACCGACGAAATCCATGGCAAGGCCCGGATCAAGAAGATCGATGCCGCCAGGGTCATGCAGGACCTGGATAACGGCAGGGTGGTGGTGGTCGCGGGATTCCAGGGCGTGGACGGAGAGAACAATATCACCACACTGGGGCGGGGCGGATCGGACACCACGGCGGTCGCCATGGCCGCCGCGCTGAACGCGGACGAGTGCCGGATCTACACGGATGTTGATGGCGTCTACACCACCGATCCGAAAATCGTGCCGGAGGCCCGGCGGCTTGCAAGAATCACGTTCGAGGAAATGCTGGAGCTTGCCGGTGCCGGGGCCAAGGTCCTGCAGATCCGGTCGGTGGAATTCGCCGGCAAGTACAACGTTCCGCTGCGGGTCCTGTCGTCCTTCGAGCCGGGCCCGGGCACCCTAATCACCTACGAGGACGATACCATGGAACAGCCAATGATATCCGGAGTGGCGCTCAACCGGGATGAAGCCAAGGTCACCGTGCGCGACGTGCCTGACAGGCCGGGCATTGCATACGCCGTTCTGGGGCCGATTTCCGATGCGCATATCATCGTCGACATGATTGTCCAGAACATCGGGCTGGATGGCATGACCGATTTCACGTTCACGGTCGGCAGCAGTGATCTCGAGCGTTGCCTGCAGTTGCTCGAGCCCGTGGCCAAGGAACTCGGCGCCACCGAGGTGATCGGAGATGCGGACCTTGCCAAGATTTCCCTGGTGGGGGTTGGCATGCGGTCCCATGCGGGTATCGCAACCGAGATGTTCAGGGCGCTGGCCGACAAGGGAATCAACATCCAGATGATTTCCACCTCGGAAATCAAAATCTCGGTGACCGTCGACCTGGAGTATGCCGAGCTCGCCGTCCGCACACTGCACAAGACCTTCGGCCTGGAATAAATACCCATGTCGAGAACTTATGGATGGTTTTTTGAGGAAATTATTCTTTAAAAATATGGCTTTAAACTGATTTATTGGAACACCCTTGGGGTTGTAACAATGAACAAAAACGTTTAGCCTAAACGTTAGGAATCGATACGCCGGAAACAGGGCTGGATTGTGAGGATCAGTCAGACCTTTTCACCATTGTCGATGGAGCGATTCGGTTTCGAACAAACCAAGAAGTAAACACATGCACAGGACTTGAACCCCTGGACTGAGAATAATCTGGAGAGCACTATGTTAATCCTGACACGTAGAATTGGTGAGTCTGTCTTCATTGGCGAGGAAGTGAGAATGACGGTCCTGGGTGTTCGAGGGACCCAGGTCCGCATTGGAATCAATGCACCAAAGAATGTGCCGGTCCATCGCGAAGAAATCTACTACCGCATCAAGAATGAACAGGGAGGGGGGAATCGTTTCGACAACGGCGACCGTGGATATGATCAGGATTACAATCACGACGATCACTACAACCAGCAGCCGGACATGTCTGACTACGGCGACCCGCACAACTCCTGACACCCCCGGGTTTCGTCGCATTTTTCCCGTTGCCTGGTGTAAACTCGGCCACCACGGAGAGATGGCCGAGCGGCTGAAGGCGCGCCCCTGCTAAGGGCGTATACGTTGATAGCGTATCGAGGGTTCGAATCCCTCTCTCTCCGCCACTCGTGACCCTAATTCATGCGCCCGTAGCTCAGTTGGATAGAGTACCTGGCTACGAACCAGGTGGTCGGAGGTTCGAATCCTTCCGGGCGCGCCATGCATCTGTGGGTCCTTACCGGGCCGCATAGGTAACAGTATCGGAGCGATTCACTGGCGACCTTGGCCCGCAGATCCCGTTCCTTACAACGTTCCGTGACGGCCGTGTCTTTCATTACCTTGTCCATGAACCGCTGCCACAGGCTGTCGAAGGCTTTGCAACGTCCCAGGGCATCGTTGTAGGGCTTGTCCTGGCGGGTCGCGAACAATGGCGCGTCCCCGTTGCCGCGCGGCGGGATTTTCAGGTTCTCGTCGACTAAGGCCCGCATCTCACCTTGCGGATCCCATTCGATGATCAGGCGCCGGCCGGTACTCTGCTTCGTCTTGTTGAGCAGGAGATGGATGCCGTCCTCTTTCAGGTTGGAACAGCAAAGGCGCAGGATGTCGCCGCAGCGAAGCCCGGCTGAGCATCAGCCAGGAACTGGGACATGAGAGAGAACAAATTACTGCAGTATTTTGTGGGAAGTAACCAGGATAATTTATGGATGCAGGCTTGCTTATTAATCGATACGGAGATATCGTTTAATTATTAGAGCTAATTACTGCCTTAATGAAAGGATCCTTACATAACATGCAAATACTAAGTATTGTATGAAACGCAAAGCAGGGGAATACATAACACGATCAGTAGCTGGCGAGGGGTACCAGGCCTATCTCCCTGCTCCTCTGCCGCCGGACCCGCCACTGGCTCTGGATACCGAGTTGCTACAGCGCATGGACGAGGCCAATCGAGCACTGGGCCAACTGGACGGCATTAGTCAGGTCTGGCCGAATTCCGGTCATTTCCTCAATCAACTCTTGTATCAGTACGTTCGAAAGGAAGCCGTTCTGTCTTCACAAATTGAAGGTACCCAGTCCTCGCTTTCTGATCTGCTGCTTTACGAACTCGAAGAAAAGCCTGGAGTGGCCCTGGACGATGTTCAGGAGGTATCGAGCTATGTCCACGCACTCACCCACGGGCTGACCCGATTGCGCAATGGATTTCCCTTGAGTCTGCGCTTGCTTCGGGAGATCCACGGTATCCTGCTGGCCCAGGGACGAGGGGCTGACAAGACACCCGGGGAGTTTCGACGTTCCCAGAACTGGCTCGGCGGCACCCGTCCCGGCAATGCCGTATTCGTACCACCGCCGCCAGACCGCTTGATGGATTGCCTCGACCCGTTTGAGCATTTCCTGCATGACGAGCCGGAGCCCATGCCGTCACTGATTAAGGTGGCACTTTCCCATGTGCAGTTCGAGACCATCCACCCGTTCCTGGACGGCAACGGCCGGCTGGGCCGCATGCTGATTACCTTGCTGCTTTGTCACGACAAGGTGCTCAGCGAGCCGTTGTTGTACCTCAGCCTGTTTTTCAAGGTCCACCGACAGGAATATTATGACCGTTTGCAGCAGGTGCGTCTCGGTGGGGACTGGGAAGGCTGGCTGCGGTTCTTTTTGGCCGGCATCAAACAAACCGCGACGGATGCCACCGATACTGCACAAAAGATACTAGTCTTGTTTGGTCGGGATCGGCAGAGAATTCAGGAACTGGGTAAAATTTCAGGCACCGCGCTGCGCGTGCATGATTTGCTCCAGCAACGTCCGATCCTCTCAATTGCGGTAGCCTGCAAGGCCCTGCACCTGACCCACCCCGCAGTGAACAAGAGTCTGCGCAGACTGGAAGGTATGAATATCGTCAGGGAAATCACGGGCCGGAAACGGAATCGCCTATATTCGTACGAGGCCTACATGAATATTCTGAATGATGGGCTGGAGCCGCCCGCAGGTTAGCAGTATGCCTCTAAACGAAGCAGACACTTGTCGTGTCTACGTGACTCCAAAACTTCGAGAAGCGAAATGGGAGACGTTACCGCATTCACTCACCGAGCAGTTCATTTTTCAGATGGTCGTGTTGAGTTTCATGGGAATCAGGTAAAACGAGGTGAGCAGAAGCGAGCGGACTATCTGCTGCGTTACACACGAGACTTTCCGATAGCTGTTGTCGAAGCTAAGTCAGAAGGCGATCTGGTAGGCAAAGGCATGCAGCAGGCCAAGGACTTTGCTGAAATCCTCGGCCTGAAATTTGCCTACGCCACATAATGGCAAAGAAATTTTGGAGGGTCCATTCCGGGAGCATGGGTAACAGTTTGGGAGCGAAGGGATAATTTCCCCACAGGCACCACCTTGTTCTGTTCCCGGTCAAGGAAGCCCGGATCATCCTCCAGGAAGCCGACGCGCCAGGCTCGTCAGCGACTTCTCTGCCCATGCAAACGGGCCGGCAATTCTGGGGTTGAAACCGCCTCCCCCGGCGATGCAGGCGGCGCACAGTGACGATGTGTCGGACGAACGGATCGCGAGCGGTACGGGTCGGAACCATGATGCGCCGATTCGCAGGGCCGGTTCTCAGGAATTTCCGTTTATGGAGTATAATTCTCCGCCCATCCATCGATATTACTCTTCATGAAACTGGTCTCTGCGATCATCAAACCATTCAAGCTGGATGATGTCCGTGATGCCCTGGGGGAAATTGGCGTACAGGGCATGACCGTGACCGAGGTCAAGGGTTTCGGTCGCCAGAAAGGACATACAGAACTTTACCGCGGCGCCGAGTACGTGGTTGACTTCGTGCCCAAGGTCAAGCTGGAAGTCGCAGTGGATGAGGCCAGTGTGGACCAGGTGGTTGAGGCCATCGTTCAGGCTGCCCAGACCGGCAAGGTGGGTGACGGCAAGATCTTCGTGTATGAACTGCACAAGGCCGTACGCATCCGGACCGGGGAACTGAACGACGACGCACTGTAGATTTTCCGGATGCTGAATTAAGGGACGGAAGGATCTCCCGCCGGAAACCGGTCCGGTTTCCGAATCACGTGTACATCCCGGATGCTCGCCGCAGCGGGCCCTGAAACGGCTACCCGGAGGATATCCCGTACCGCTCCCGGTATGCCGTGACCGCACTGGCGTGGGCGGTCAGTTCCTCCCGGCCCGCCAGGTGTTCCACCAGGTCGGTCAGCCGGATGATCGGGTGTACGGGAATCCCATGCGTGGCTTCCACCGCCTGCACCGCGGACAGCCCGGTATCGCCGGCGACCTCCTCCCGGTCGAGGGCGATCACCACGGCCAGTGGTTCGGCGCCGGCGTCACGGATGATCCGCACGGACTCTTCCACCGATGTCCCCGCGGTGATGACATCATCGATGATGATGACCTTGTCCCGCAGTTTCGCCCCGACAATATCGCCGCCTTCTCCATGGTCCTTGGATTCCTTCCGGTTGAATGCGTAGGGAATCTCCAGGCCGTATTCATCCGCCAGGCGTATGGCACAGGCGGCAGCCAGCGGAATGCCCTTGTATGCCGGCCCGTAGAGCATGTGCTGCTCCGGCGAGTCTTTCATGATCCGGTGTACCAGCCCGGTATAGTGACTGGCCAGGCGACCCAGCAGCGATCCGTCACTGAACAGGCCGGCATTGAAGAAATACGGGCTGACCCGTCCGGATTTCAGGGTGAATTCACCGAATGTGAGTATGTGATGCCGTATGCACAGATCAATGAATTCGTCGGGACTCTTGGGCATGGAACAGGGAGTGAGTGAGCGGGGAGCAGGCAATCATCGGCTGATGCGGGTTTCGGGTTAATATCCGGCCACCGCAATAATAACCACCCTCGCCCCATGATGGAATCGATCCAGTCAAGACCCACGTATGCAGCCGTACTGGACCGCCGGGTCTGGATCATGCTGCTGCTCGGATTTTCCGCCGGACTGCCCCTGCTGCTGATATTCGGAACGCTGTCCTTGTGGTTGCGTGAGGCGGGTGTGGAGCGCAGCGTCGTGACCATGTTCAGTTGGGCGGCACTGGGCTATTCGTTCAAATTCGTCTGGGCGCCGTTGGTGGACCAGTTGCCGCTGCCCCTGGTAACCCGGATGCTGGGCAAGCGGCGCAGCTGGCTGCTGCTTTCCCAGGGCATGATCATTCTGGCTCTGTGGCTGATGTCCATCGTGGATCCCGGGACAGGCGGCTGGTCCCTCCAGTATATGGCCTTCGCCGCGGTTCTGCTGGGCTTTTCGTCGGCCACCCAGGATATCGTCATTGATGCATTCAGGATCGAGTCCGCGGAGCCCAGGATGCAGGCGCTGCTGTCATCCACGTACATTGCCGGCTACCGCATCGCCATGCTGGTCGCCGGTGCCGGCGCCCTGCTGTTGGCGGAGTGGCTCGGTTCGTTGCCTGACGCCTACGATCATTCTGCCTGGAGCAGCACATACCGGATCATGTCGGTTTGCATGCTGGTCGGGGTTGTCACCACATTGCTGGTGCGGGAACCGGATCACCCTGCCCAGCAGGAGCGGTCGACACGCGAGAACCTGCAACTGTTGCTGCTTTTTTTCTGCGCGGTACTCGCGTTCATCCTGAGCTACCTGGCGGGAGCGGGTCCGGCCGCGGTGATGAAGTCGACCCTGAAGGAGCTGCTGCAAAACGGGGCGCTGGCGGGACTGGTCGTGGAAACCGCCAGGCTCGGAACCGGTCTGTTGCTGGCCTGGCTGGTTGCCCGTCTGCTCTCCGGTTTCGCCCTGGTGCCCGCAGCCATCGCCCGCGGCGCCTACCTGGCGCCACTGCAGGAATTCTTCCAGCGGCACGGCTGGTGGGTTGCATGGCTGGTTCTGGCATTGATCGGTCTTTACCGGATAGCGGATATCGTTCTCGGCGTGATCGCGAACGTCTTCTACTACGACCTCGGTTTCAGCAAGTCCGAGGTGGCCGTCGTGGCGAAGACCTTCGGACTCGGCATGACCATTGTCGGCGGCTTCGCCGGGGGACTGCTGGCCTTCCGCTATGGGGTCATGCGGATACTGTTGCTTGGCGCAATTCTTGCCGCCGGCACCAATCTCCTGTTCATGGTGTTGGCGGGTACGGGCAAGAATATCGGCATGCTCTATGCCGTGATCGGCGCGGACAATCTGTCCGCCGGACTTGCAAGCACCGCGTTTGTGGCGTTCCTTTCCGCCCTGACCAATATCCGCTTTACCGCCGTGCAGTATGCAATTTTCTCCTCCCTGATGACCCTGCTGCCCAAGGTGGTGGGCGGGTATTCAGGTACCATGGTGGACACCATGGGCTATTCGAGCTTCTTCCTGATGACTGCGGTCATGGGAATCCCGGTGGTGATCCTGATCCTGGTGGCAATGCGGGTGCTGACACTGAAAGTGCCGCGCTGATCCCCGTCTCAGCACCCGGGGCGGGTTCAGATCAGTGAACGACTGAGATCCATCAGCGGGTTGACAACCAGCCTCTGAACCAGGCTGATTGCCAGGATGGCAAAAATCGGGGAAATGTCCAGACCACCCAGGTTCGGCATGAGTCGGCGAAACGGCAGCAGTACGGGATCACTGATCTCACCGAGGACTCTTGCGGCCGGATGGTAGGTGCGCGGTGCGATCCAACTGAGTATGGCCGAACCGAATATGGCGATCAGCAGAATCCAGCAGGCAATGTTGATCGACTCCCCCACCGCATAGAGCAGCAGCGCGGACAGGCTGACCTGCAGGCCGGCGATGGAGAACAGCAGGAAGTACTTGGCAAACGCCACGATCAATATCAGGAACACCGATGCAAGATCGAACCCGTACAGGCCGGGGATGAATCTGCGCAGGAACCGGAGCGGCGGGTTGGTGACACTGATGATAATCGCGATGATGGGATTGCGGAAATCGGCCCGGAAAAGCTGGCACAGGAACCGCAGGATCACGACCACAAGGAACAGTCCCAGCAGAACATCCACTAGCATACCGAGGGCATCCTGGAAGTAGGGCATCAGTCTCCTCCGAACTGGTCAGACAGTTCCCGGGAGCGTACCACGGCCGCGCCGATTCCCGAGTGCACGGCATCATCGATGCCATGGTCCTCCATTGCGCGGATACCGGCCTCGGTGGTGCCGCCGGGAGAAGTGACCTGGCGGCGCAGTTCAGCCGGAGCCTGGTTGCCGTTGCGGATCAGGGTGGCCGCGCCGATTGCGGTCTCCACCACCAGCGTTTTCGCGCTTTCACTGTCGAGCCCGTGCTGTTCCGCCGCATCCAGCATCAGTTCCATCATCTTGAAGAAATAGGCCGGGCCGCTTCCGGATATTCCCGTGACCGTGTCGATGAGTGATTCATCCTCAACCCAGACCACCTCGCCGACCGCGCGCATGGTTTCCTCGGCTGCGGCGCGTTGTTCGGGTCTGACCAGTTGATTGGCCCACATTCCGGATACGCCCCGATTGACCAGGGCGGGGGTGTTGGGCATCACCCGCACAAAGGGCATCTCGCCGCCGACCCAATGCAGTATGTCCCCGCCGCGGATACCCGCGGCAATGGATATCAGGAGGGGCGACGCGTCGAGCAGGGGCTTCGCAATCGCCCGGACCACCTCCTTCAGCACCTGGGGCTTCACCGCCAGTACGACCAGATCGGCGCCCCCGATGCAGGGGGTGTTGTTTTCGAAACAGCTGATGCCATGGGACCGGGCAAGCTCCTCGCGCCGGCTCTCCAGCGGCTCTGCCACGCGAACGCAACTGGCCGGCCATCCGGCGGCAATCAGGCCGCCGATCATGCTGCCTGCCATGTTTCCTCCGCCGATGAAGGCGACAACGGGTTTTCTGATGCTTTCTGATGGCATGGGTTGTGGCTCGGTGATCCGGTGGGAAGATTCAGGCGGACGGCGGGCGCGGTCCGAACAGGGCCGTGCCGATCCGCACCATGGTGGCGCCCTCGGCAATGGCGGCCTCCATGTCCGCGGTCATGCCCATGGACAGCTGGTCCAGCGCCAGCCCCTCCCGGTTGAGCGAATCCCGCAGCTGCCGGCACCGGGCAAAGGCTTCCCGCTGTAGCGCAAAGGTGTCCCGGGCCCGGGGTATGATCATCAGCCCCCGCAGATGAAGGTTTGACAGGGTACTGACCATGCCGGCCAGATCCTGCACCTGATCCACCCGGACACCCGACTTGGTGGGTTCATCGTCGATATTGACCTGGATCAGGACGTTCAGGCGCCGGTCGCCCCGGTGCTGGTTCAGGCGTGTTGCCACCTTCTCGGAATCCACGGTGTGCACCCAGTGAAACCGCTCCGCGATTTCCCGGCACTTGCGGCTTTGCACATGGCCGATGAAATGCCATGCAAGACCGTCGGCTTCGCCGGGCGCCTGATCATGGCACCAGTCCATTTTCCCGCCGGCCTCCTGCAGGTAGTTCTCTCCGAAATCCCTTTGCCCCAGGGCGGCCAGGGCGGCTATCCTTTCCGCCGGGTGCTGCTTCCCCACGGCCACCAGTCGAACGGAATCCGGATCACGGCCGTATTTTCCGCAGCAGGCGCGGATCCGTGAACGTATTCCCCGAAGGTTGCCTTCGAGATCATCATTGATACTGTGTTCCGTTGCCGGAGACGGGGGTGGGCTCATGCAGGGATCGGCTTGTCTTCACCCGGGACAGGGTATTTTCATGCCCGATTATAACTTCGGTTCGCGGGAATGCAGTGTGAGCCGGTCTACCGGTTTTCCGGGACGGTGCCGGTATCGGATTCCGCCGCGGCCACGACCAGCCTGCCAAGCTCGGTGCTCTCTGCCGGGCGTATGGTCCGGCCCCGGGACAATCTGCTGAAGTGGGACTGGAGAGATTTCTTAAGCCCCGGATCCAGCTCCGATGCCAGTCCACCCTGGCTCTGGTGCTCAATCCGCAGCCGGGCCCTGACGGCGTGGTTTCTTCTTGAAACCAGCCGCAGGTGGGTGACCGCGCGTCCCAGTACGATCCAGGGAAAGTGAATACTGCTCACCGGTCCCAGTATGGCCTGGTGGCCGCCCAGAGACTGTCCCCTGACCCGGACATTCACCAGTTGCCGGCTGCCCAGCCAGGCGCCCGCGGCGCCGATCGCCGCGCCGACACTGCTGCCGAGGAACACGGTCAGTCCGCCGGTGCCGATGTCGACCAGTGCGCCGGTGGCCGCGCCGCCCGCGGCGCCCATGGCCAGCACCTGGTCCCGGCTGAGCCCGAACAGCTTCCAGGTCTGTTCGGAGAACAGGTCCTCATCGATTCCCTCAAGCGCCGACTCGTCCCTGTCAAGGCCGCCGTGGTTGAAGATCTGCTCCACGTCAGCCCGGGCAGCGCGCTCCATTTCGCCGAGCCTGCTTTCCAGCGCCTGCCGGCCGGCCGCAATGCCGGCCTGATCCCCGGAATCCCGGAGCGGGGCGGTTTCGCTGTAACCCAGCATGTTCTCCAGCAGTTTCGCGATTCTTTCTCCTGCCTGCCGCATCTGCAGCGCTCTTCTGGCCACAAGGCTGTCCGCGGCTTCGCGCAGCGGCTTGCGCCATTCCTCGCACAGTTCGGAAAATCCCGTGAGCAGTTGCACCTGCTGTTCGAAAGGTTCCGAAATCGCGTTGAACTCCCTGACGATCCGGAAATACTGCGACAGCGGCCTGCGCCAATCAGCCACATGGTTCCCGGCTCCTATGCGGTTGATCAGTGCCATGCTGGGCCCCCCGGTCCAGCGCAGGATTTCCATCTCGGCGTCGTAGTCCGGACCGTATGGCACCGACCCATCGATGACGTACAGTATTCCCGCGCCATCGACGATGGGTTCCAGAAGTTCACACTCCGCGCTGAACCGGGGGTCCTGCCGGTGTTCTTCCAGGAATCTCCTGACGGCTTCGGGGCGGTCCGCCGTGGAACCCGAATGGCGCTGCATCCAGTCCATTGCCGCCCGCGGGCGCTGGAATCCCGGTGTATCCACCAGGCGGCACAGCTCCCGGCTGTCGAGTCTGATGGAGTACGCGCGATTGCTTGTCGTGGTGCCGGAGCGGGGCGAGACGCGCACCGACGCATCCTGTGCCAGCGTGGAGACGATACTGCTCTTGCCCTTGTTCGGATGGCCGACAATGGCGAGTACCGGCGGTCCCGTGTCGGTGGACGGGTCGGTCACGGTGGCTGGACCTCCACGTAGAGCTTGGAATCATCCATGGCGTACAGGGCGGATTCCCATGTCTCCAGGTCTCCGGGCCTGACCGCCTCCCTTTTCTCCGCCGGCACCAGATAGACAATGCGCATCACGGAGGCATCCATCTGTTCACACAGTTCCCGGAGAAAATCGATAAATTCCATCATCGGGGGCTCCCAGGATCCCGCCACAAGAACCACGGCTTCAAATTCATGTCCACGAATCCGGTTGATCATTTCCCTGTCAGCTTCCGGACTCTGCTTGCCGCCGGCGGAATGGAACTGCTCGGCCGTGATGCCTGAACGGGACAGGGCAGGGCGGTCCGCTTGCACCCCGGACCATTCGATCACCACGGCGCGAAGGGGCCTGCCGATCTGCCGCCGGCGAAGGGGGGGCGGGCTTTCCCCGGTCCCGTCCACCGTTTCCGCCTCGTCCGCCCCCGAGGAAACGAGAGGCGAGCGCATCCGCAGCAGCACCTGGGCAGAACCGGTGGTGTTCCGTATGGCGGAAATGACCGAGCGGTCATAGCGAATACCCGCGTACAGGAGGGTGAGTGTCCTCGGCAGGAGCCCGTAGACCAGGATACACATCAGCATGAACAGCCACCAGATACCCAGTTCCGCCACCAGCATGGTGTCCTGGTGCAACCTGGTCTGGAGCCGGTAGTAGCGGCTCGCCTCCACCAGGTCGGCATTCGGCGCTGCCGCGGGCAGTATCCATTGCCAGGGAGACGACAGTGCATCGAACCATCCCGACACCGCCTGGTTTTCCACCACCAGGGTGGTACTCCATCCGAAGGCGAGGTCGGAAACGGTAACCAGGTAGAACAGCACCGCGATGATTCCGAGATTCAGTGCAACCGCGAAGTGCTGCGCCAGGTAGACCAGCAGCCACCGGCGGATTCCGTGAAGTCTCATGGCACCCTGCTCGTCCAGCAGTTCACTGATGGAAGGATGCCAGGCGGGTTGCATCCAGGCGAGAAGCCGGGATATCCAGACCGCCGGGTTGATGAATGCAAAGGCCTCGCGAACTCTTTCGAGACCGAAACCCAGCAGGATCAGGAGGGCGGTCAGCAGGAGCAGCTGGCTTCCCACAAGAATCATCAGCGCATGGATGATGTTGACCGGCTCGCTGCCGTCATAGTCGAGTGCCATGTCGCCCAACAGCCATCCTCCGGAGAGTCCGAAGAGCCACAGGGCCGCGATCATGGTGAAAATCCCCCGCTGCGCCAGCCGTCCCTGTCCCCCGTGTCCCTGGCGTATGGCGGCGACCCAGGCCCTGAGCGTTGCCGCGTCATTCTGTCTGGCCGGAATCCGCAGGCCGATGTCCCGATCACGCTGCCGGACCGTTTCCCTGTTGCATTCGGTATCCGACTCGATCTGGTGGCGGATATCCACAAGGTCGGCGAGTAGTGACGGTTTCTGCAATGTTTATGCTGGGTTAAACTTGATCGGTATTGTAACGATTTCACGATCAGCGTTGACATGAGTAAGCTGAAGGCCGGGATTCTGGGTGGGACGGGATATACCGGCATTGAACTGTTGCGCATCCTGGGACGCCATCCGTCGGTGGAGTTGTCCTGCATCACCTCGCGCAGCGAGACCGGCCGGCCGGTTGCCGACCTGTTCCCGTCATTACGGGGCGTGGTGTCGTTGGATTTTACAGATCCCGGGAAGGGGGCCCTGGAATCCTGTGACGTGGTCTTCTGCGCCACGCCGAACGGTATCGCCATGCAGCACGCCCGTTCACTGCTGGCAGCCGGCACCAGGCTCATCGACCTGTCCGCTGATTTCAGGCTCAGGGATGTCGCCGAATGGGAGCAGTGGTACGGTATGGCGCATGCCTGTCCGGATTTGGTGCCGGAGGCGGTTTACGGACTGCCGGAAATGTTCCGGGAGTCCCTCCGCGGGGCACGCCTTGTCGCCAATCCCGGTTGTTATCCCACGTCCGTGCTCCTCGGATTCCTGCCTTTGGTCGAGGCCCGCCTGGTGAAGACAGACAGGTTGATTGCCGACGCGAAGTCGGGTGTATCCGGGGCCGGCCGCTCGGCGAAGACGGACCTTGCATTCTGCGAGGCCGGTGATTCCTTCAAGGCCTACGGAGTCGCCGGGCATCGGCACCACCCGGAGATACGGCAGGGACTCGGGGATTTGGCCGGGCATGCGGTCGGGCTGGTGTTCACCCCCCATCTCGTGCCCATGATCCGTGGTATCCATGCGACGTTGTATGCGCAACTGGATGATGCCGGGTCTGCCGACCTGCAGGATCTGCAGGCCCTCTACGAGAGCCGTTATGCCGGGGAACCCTTTGTCGATGTCATGCCGCAGGGTTCACATCCCGATACCCGCAGTGTACGGGGGTCGAATATCTGCCGGATTGCCGTGCACAGGCCACGGGACGGGGACACCGTGGTGATCCTTGCCGTGGAGGACAATCTGGTCAAGGGAGCGGCGGGTCAGGCTGTTCAGAACATGAATCTCATGTTCGGTCTGGATGAAACCGACGGTCTGGACCGGGTATCGCTGGTCCCCTGAAGCCATAGTGCTCGGCAAGCTGATTCCCGCCGGTCTCATCCTGTTGGCGTTCGGCGCCGGCTATATTGTCGCGTTGCCGGATTCACAGTCCGGCGATTCGGAACGTGAGACACTGCTTGCGGTCGAGCAGGAACGGGACCTGCTGAAACGCCGCATTGTGGATCTGGAGAAAACCCTGGACCTGGTCAGGCGGCAGATCCAGACCGACCGGATCGCCTACGACAACCTCCAGCGAAGCGTCGACGAATCGGAACGGGAACGCAAGCTGATCCAGGAACAGATCGAATCCCAGCGGGCACTGTTGGAACGCCTGAAGAAGAAACTGAACGATTCCTGATACCATGATTGACATTGACAGGGTCCGGGCGGACACGCCCGCCTGCAGCCGTATCGCGCATCTGAACAATGCGGGCAGTTCCCTGATGCCGGGGGCGGCCTATGATGCCATGATCGACTACCTGCAGCGGGAGCAGGCGATCGGTGGCTATGAAACCGCCGCAGAACGGGCGTCGGACACGGCCCGTTTCTACCAGGAGGCGGCCCGGCTCTACGGCTGTTCGCCGGAGGAGATCGCCTACTGCGAAAGCGATACCCAGGCCTGGCTCAAGTTCTTTCACTCGCTGCAGTTTTCACCCGGGGACCGCATTGTCACCACCCAGCTCAACTACGGCAGTCATTTCGTGAGTTTCATCCAGAAGGCGGGGCTGGGTGTGGAAACCGTGGTGGTAGGGTGTGATGCCAACGGCGATGTGGACCTGCATGGGCTTGAGAAATCCCTGGACGAGAGAACCCGGCTGATCACGATGAGTCATATTCCGACGGGGGGAGGCACCATCAGCCCGGCTGCGGAGGTTGGCCGGATCGCGCGGGATGCGCAGGTGCCATTCGTGCTGGACGCCTGCCAGTCCAGTGGCCAGATCCCGGTCAGGGTCCGCGAGATCGGATGCACCGCCATGACCGCCACGGGGAGAAAGTACCTGCGTGGTCCCCGGGGCACGGGGCTCCTGTACGTCGAGCGGTCATTCCTGGGGCAAATGGAACCGGCCGCACTGGATCAGCACGGTGTGGAGCTTCTGGACGCCAACCGCTTCCGTCTGCTGGATGGTGCACGGCGGTTCGAGAATTACGAGGTCAACCACGCCGCCCGCGTGGGACTTGGCGCCGCCATTGCCTATGCCAACGAGGTCGGCATGGAGGCGATCGGGGAGAGAGTCATCGCCCTGGGCGCAGTCTGCCGGCAGTTGCTTTCGGACATCCCCGGGGTGACGGTCCACGACCGCGGATCCGTGCTGGGGGGAATCGTAACGTTCAGCATGTCCGTCATGTCGCCCCGGGAGATTCAGCAGTACCTGCATACCCATGGCGTCAACATTTCTGTCTCCGGCGGGGCAGGCGGCCGGATCGACTTTCAGGCCAGGGGCATAGACAGCCTTGCAAGGGCCTCGCTGCACTACTTCAATACACGGGAAGAAATTCAGAAAATGGCCGGGCTGCTGGCCCAGGTGCGCTGAACCGGCGGCAAGCTTCCGCCGTCAGGTGGAATTCCTCCCTGAATCCTTCGAGATCCATCTGTCCGCAGGTGCCTTGCCGGACCGGCGCTGCCCGCGCACGGTGAAGCGGTCAAAATCGAACAGGTCCGCGTCGCCCAGTTGGGAAGGCGACACGCTGCATATGGCACGAAAGATGTTTTCCACCCTTCCGGGATGCTGTTTCCACTGGGTCAGCATGGCCTTGATCTGCTTGCGCTGGAGCTGATCCTGCGATCCGCACAGTGTGCAGGGAATGATGGGGAATCCGCGCTGTTCCGCGTACGCGGAAATATCCTCTTCGGCGCAATACGCCAGTGGCCGGATCACGATGTTCTTGCCGTCGTCGCTGCGCAGCTTGGGCGGCATGGCACCCAGGCGGCCGCCGTGGAACAGGTTCAGAAACAGGGTTTCGATGATGTCGTCCCGGTGATGGCCAAGGGCGATCTTGGTAAATCCGTGCCGCACCGCATAGCCGTACAGGTTCCCGCGGCGCAGGCGGGAACACAGGCCGCACATGGTTCGCCCATCGGGGATGACACGCTTGACGACACTGTAGGTGTCCCGCTCGATAATGTCGTAGGCAATGCCCCTGGATTCCAGATAGCGTGGCAACACGTCCCCGGGAAAACCCGGCTGTTTCTGGTCCATGTTCACGGCCACCAGTTCGAAATCCACCGGCGCCCTGGCCTGTAGTGCCAACAGGATGTCAAGCATCGTATGGGAGTCCTTCCCGCCTGACAGGCAGACCATTACGCGGTCACCCTGCCCGATCATGTGATAATCTTCGATGGCGCGTCCAACCTGGCGCCGGAGGCGCTTGCTGAGCTTGTCGAAGTTGCGTTTTCCCTTCGCCGTTTTGCGATGATCCGACCGGTTCAAGGCTGTGGGATCAGCCCTGGCGGACCGGTCCGGCGAAGTGTCATCCCGGGACGATGCGCGGGACATTGCAACTGGGGTGGTTTCCGCATCAAGCGGTTTGGCTGCCCGCATGACACCTTCGGCTGAGCCCGGAATTTTCATCCGGGCGATTCTATCCCATAACCAACCTCCGGGGATGTGCAAGGGGCGATGAGGACTTTCATCAGATGGCTGTGGCGGCTGCTGGTCACCATCCTGCTGGTCGTCATCGTTCTGCCGCTGGCAGGCAGCCTGCTGCTTGATCAGGAGGACTACAAATCTGCAATCTCGGACTGGGTCGAGAGCCGGACCGGTCACCATCTGGAGATCCGGGGCGATATCGGAATCCGTCCGGGCCTTGGCCTGATCCTGTATGCGGAGGACATCCGCCTCGAGAACGCGGACTGGAGCGAGCATCCGGATGCATTGCGGGTAGCCAGGGTCGAGGCGCGCGTTTCAATCCGGGAACTGCTGCGGGGCAGCGTGGTCGTGGAGCACGCTCTATTGCGGGAAGCCGGACTCCTCGTGGAACGGGATTCCTCCGGTAAATACAACCTGGGCCTGGGCGGCGGTTCATCGGCGGGCGACTTCCGGTCCGCGGCTGCGCCGGGATGGCTCGATATCCGGTCCGTCACGCTCGAGCAGGTCAGGATGCAATTCTTCCTCAAGTGGAGAAATTGGGATGTGCAGATCGACAGTGCGACCATCGCTGCGGAGGGTCCGGATACCCCTGTGAGCGTGGCTCTCAGGGGCACGCTGAACACGGTGCCTGTCACGGTCAACGGAACCCTCGGAACAATCGCGTCGTGGCTTCAGCGCCGGAAATCGGACGCGGACCTGACCTTGGTCGCTGCGGGCGAGCACGCACTCAGGGCAGTGGGGACGGTCGGGGATGTTCTCGTCTGGCGCGATCTGGACCTCGAGCTGGATGGCGGCATTTCCCGGTTGCGGGACATCACGCCCTGGTTCCGGTTTCGCCCGCTGGCCCTTGACAGTGTCCAGCTGTCCGGGCGCCTGGTCCAGCCCGGGTCGATTGCTACGATGCGGCTGGAGGACCTGACGGGCCGCGCCGGGTATTACGGGATTCCTCTCCATGCCAGCGGCAGTGTCGACCGGCTGGTCAGCCTGGCGGATATCCAGGTCAGCGTGCGCGCCGATGACGACTGGGACATCAGCGGACTGCCCCTGGGCGATGTGACCAGACTCAAGCCAAGGATCGGTTTCGACGCGGTCCTGACCGGCGCGACGTACCGGCTGCACATGGACGTCTCCCGTCTTGCGGTAACCGCGGCGGGTGTGACAGTCACGGCACAGGGGCAGGTGGAAAATGCCAGCCGGCTGTGGGAGACGGGCCTTCCGCTGCAACTGACGGTGCAGGACACCCAGGGTCTGGGTAAAGCCTTGGGCAGATCCTGGCCCGCATCCGGCGGACTCGATGGCAGTGCCGTCCTTAACAGGGACCGGTCCGGGTTCGTCCTCGAGGACCTCCGGATGCGGACCACCGGTGAACTGCTGGCACTTTCGGGCCATGGCCGCATCGACGGGATTGGCCGGGAACCGGCGGGCAGCATGGGTATCAGCGGAAGCGTCAAATCCGGGTTTTTCACCCGCAATGAATGGGTGCCGGCTCTTCATCCCAAGGTTGCCGACGTGGAGGCCGTATGGCGGTTGGCCGGCACAAGGCATAACCTGGCGGTGGAAAACCTGCTGCTGGAATTCCCCGGCGGGGAGTTGCGTGGCTGGGGTGACATCCCGGACCTGGAATCTCCCGGCGCCCTGACACTCGGTCTTGAGGGTACGCTGTGGGATGCCCGGACATTCGGGTCGGCACATCAACAGGAATGGCCGGAACTGCCGGAACTGAAACTGGCCGGAATGCTGTACGGCGACGGCGCGGGCAACTGGCACATCGACGATGTCGAAGTATTCGGGGAAGAGGGGGCCGAGAGTCTGTCCATGACAGGGGACCTGGCGCTGCCACGGGGACGGGCGGTCCCCAGACTGGATGTCAAGGCAGTGGTGAGCCCGGAATCGCTGGCACCCTGGGTCCGTGAGAGGCCCGCGGGGGACAGACTGGTAGAACACCTGGAGCCGGTGCATGCGCAGTTCGGTGTGCGCGGCGGTGCGGAGGGGGCCTTGTCGCTGGAAGGCCTCCGGATGACTTCAACATGGGCGGGCGCGGAACTGGTGGTGACGGGCGAGGTGTCCTCGCTGAATCCGATGCGGGGCTTTCTGGATGTGTCCCTGTCCGGCAGACCCGCCGCGCTGCCGGATTTTTCGCGCTACCGCCTTCCGGCCATGGAGGCGGTGAACCTGTCTTTCGTGATGCCGCTGCCATGGGATGGCGAGGGGCTTGAAGGCTTCAGGCTGAAGGCCCGGTCCCAGGGCGGATCGCTGGACCTGCACGGAGACATATCCGGCCTGAAACCGCTCGAGTTCGACAAGATGCGCCTTGTGCTGGAATACAGGGACCTGGCGGAACTGGTTCCGGCGCAATGGAAGCTCATGCCGGGAAATCCCTTCATGATGAACGCATTGCTGGGAATGGAGGCTGGTGTCCTCGCCGCGGACGGTTCCGCCCGTCTCGGGGAGAGCGTGATTGAAGGCACTGCCAGCTGGCGGGCGCCCGGCGACGACGGAAGAACGGGGCTGAATGCGGCCCTGCGGGTGGATCAGCTGGACATGAAGACCCTGTTCCATCCGGCTGAAAAGACCCCCCGGGTTTTTTCCGATAACCCGTTGCTGCCGGCATGGATGCTGCAGTCGGACGGGACATTGATGCTTGAGATTGCCGACTACTGGGGTCGCACCACGCACTTGCGGGATCTCAGGCTTGACGCCAGCATGGATGGGGGTTCGGTTATGTCGGACTTCGAGGCCTACCTGGGGGATGGCGTGCTGTCGAGCAGCATACGATTGCCGAAGGGGGGGGAGACAAGGGTGAAACTGGGGGTGAAGAACCTGCCAGCCGAATCATTGCGGGCCCTGTCCAAGGGCAGGGCGTTCACGGGCGGAGTGATTGACGCGGACATCACGCTTCGGGGCCGGGAACAGTCCATGGCGGGCCTTGTGGATCGGGGCGAGGGGCAGATCAGGCTCAATATCCGGCAATCCAGGATATACGGCAGGGCGTTGGGGACCGTAGGCGGGGACCTGGTCACCAATTTTCTCACCGCCGCCAACCTGTTCGACCGGAACAAGGATTTTGCGGATGTGGAATGCGGTGTCCTGTATCTTGATATCGGGGAAGGAAAGGCGGTGACGCGCAACGGACTCGCGCTCAAGACGGACAGGGTGACCATCCTCGGTGGCGGCGAGATCACTTTTCCCGGCGAGAAGATCGATATCTACCTGACCCCGAAGGCGCGCGAGGGGCTCGGCATCAGCGCCAGTTCCATTGCCAGGGTGATCCAGCTTGGGGGCACCCTGAGGGCGCCGGAAATCGAGGCGGATCCCAAGGGCCTTCTCGCAACGGGTCTGAACCTGGGTGCCGCAATTCTTTCCGGCGGCGTCACCCTGGTTGCGCTCGGACTGTTCGACCGGTTCCATGCCAATTCGGATGTCTGCGCCATCGCCAGGGGTGAACAGGATCTGGGTGAGATCGATCTTCAGGAACTGCCCGGATCGAAAACGGACAGGCGATAGATAGTCCATGAGCACATTGCCCTGCAGCCCCGCCGCGGAAAGGAACAAGGGGCCGATCCTCGATGCACTCCGCACCCGAACCCGGCAGGGACAGTCGATCCTGGAAATCGGATCCGGGACCGGTCAGCATGTCGTCCATTTCGCCTCGGCGCTGCCCGGGATTCACTGGATACCCTCGGAACACCCGGAAGCGGTGTCCATGCTGCGGGTGAGGGTGGAGGCGTCGGGCCTGGCGAATATCGACCCTCCCCGGGCCCTCGATGTGGCTTCAGCCTGGCCGTTGCTGGAGGTGGAGGGGGTGTTTTCCGCCAACACTGCCCATATCATGAGCTGGGAGGAGGTGGGCTGCATGTTCAGGGGGGTCGGGCAACTGTTGAGGGGTGGCCGGTTCTTCCTGTACGGGCCGTTCAACCGCGACGGACGGTACACCAGCGCGAGCAATCAGGATTTCGACCGGAGTCTGCGAAGGAGGAATCCGCGCATGGGCCTTCGCAACGATGTCGATCTGGTTGCACTGGGCCGGCAGTGTGCGCTGGAATTGCAGGATGACCTCGAGATGCCGTCCAACAACCGGATGCTGGTCTGGCAGAGCATTCGGGCCCCAACCGAATGTACGGGAGGAGAAAGTGGGGATTGAGCAGGTCGAAGAGGCACCGTTTCGGTGCAATCCGGTTGCAATATGCACCAGGATATGACATTTTCCCGCCGGGCCGATCCCGTATTGATCGGTAAGATTTTGAAAAGACGGGGAATGGTGATTTGGCACGGAATTTGCTTTCAGACAGCCGAGCCGGAATTGCCGGACCAAACCGTTTTCACCATCCACAATCCAATCCAGCAGAGGTTTTTCTAGAATGTCTTCAGAAGTCATGAAATTATTGCAGGAGAGCGAAGCGAAGTTCGTCGATCTCCGGTTTACCGACACGAAGGGTAAGGAACAGCATGTCACCATACCGGTCTCGGTGGTGAATGAGG
>JAJDTE010000074.1:0-7861 GCA_022827325.1 Gammaproteobacteria bacterium
GGCCTTGAGGGCGTGAAACTGCGCCAGTTCATCGCTGCTGAACTGTGTGCACATCTGGTTGATCTTCTCCACGCCCACGCCGTGTTCCCCGGTGATGGTGCCGCCCACCTCGACGCAGAGGTCGAGTATCCGCCCGGCGAAGGCCTCGGTCCGCTCGAGTTCTCCGGGCCTGTTGGCGTCGTAGAGGATGAGAGGGTGAAGGTTGCCGTCGCCGGCATGGAATACATTGGCCACCCTGAGGTCGTATTCCTTCGACCACACCTGCATCCGCCGCAACACCTCGGGCAGGCTCTTTCTGGGTATGGTGCCGTCGATGCAGTAGTAATCCGGCGAGATGCGCCCCATGGCGGGAAACGCCATCTTCCGGCCCTTCCAGAACAGCAGGCGCTCGGATTCGTTCCTGGCCACCCGGACTTCGGTGGCGCCGTTCCTTCGCATCACCGCTTCCACGCGTCCGACCTGGGCCGCGGTGTCTGCCTCGGTTCCGTCCACCTCGCAAAGCAGGATCGCTTCGGCATCCACCGGGTACCCGCAATGGGCAAAGTCCTCGGTGGCCCGGATGGCGAAATTGTCCATCATCTCCAGCCCCGCGGGGATGATCCCGTCCGCAATGACTCCGCCGACAGCCGCCCCGGCGGACTCCACGTCACCGAAGGCAGCCAGCACGAGACTGGTATGGCTCGGCATCGGCAGCAGCTTGACCGTCACCTCCAGGATGATGCCGAGCAGTCCCTCCGACCCCGTCATCACCGCCAGGAGATCGTAGCCCGGGGAGTCGGGCGCATCGGATCCGACGGTCAGCAGTTCACCGTCCATGGTCGCCACCTTGAGGCACAGGATGTTATGGACAGTCAGGCCGTATTTCAGGCAATGCACGCCACCGGAATTCTCCGCCACGTTGCCGCCGATGGAGCAGGCGATCTGCGAGCTTGGATCCGGAGCATAGTACAGGCCGTGCGGTTCCGCGGCCTCTGAGATTGCAAGGTTCCTGACGCCCGGCTGGACTCTCGCGATACGCCTTTCGGCGTCGACTTCCAGGATCCGGTTGAATTTGGCCAGAACCAGCAGGACGCCGTCCGCCAGCGGCAATGCGCCGCCGGAAAGACCGGTGCCGGCACCCCGTGCGACCACGGGTACCCCGCGTTCACAGCAGACACGCAGCACATGCACCACCTGTTCCAGGGTTTCCGGCAGCACCACCGCCATCGGGTGTTGGCGATAGGCGCTGAGGCCGTCGCATTCGTAGGGGATGAGTTCGGAGGTTTCCGTGAGCACGTTGGCCCTCGGCAACCGCTCATGCAACGCCCCCAGGAGATCTGAAGAGATCTGCATGGCGGGTGATGCGTTGGTGCGCAAGGTCATAACCGGCGTGAGTCAGATCACGATTATAGGTAAAAGCCTGGTCCACATGTAAAGTCGGACCCGGGGAAAGAAAAGGCGATTTTGCTGATTGGTTCTGGCGCCGGCATTGATTCCAGTTATAATGCCGTGGCTTCGGGCCGGGCGCCGGTTCCGGACATTCATTATACAAACTACCGGAACGATTCGATTTCCATCTCCCAGGACGCACGAATGCTTGCAGGAGCGGACAGGTCGGGTCATGACGGACCAATCAATCATCACCTCAAATAACTGGAGGAAAGTTACATGAGTAATGACGTCAAGCAATCATCACGCCGGAAGTTCCTGAAAGGCGCGGCCGTGGGCACTACCGCAGCGGTCGCCGCGGTCCCCTATCTTGCCCAGGCCCAGACGGTGCTCAAGGTACAGGCTGCCTGGGGCGGCGGCATTTTCCTGGAGTTTGCCCAGGATTACGTGAACAAGGTCAACGAAATGTCCGGCGGATCGCTGAAGATCGACCTGCTGTCAGTCAATTCGGTGGTCAAGACTGCCGAAATGCAGACCGCGGTACATAAAGGCGTTCTGGACGGGGCCCACCTGGTGACGGCCTACTGGTATTCGAAGAGTCCGGCGGCCTCCCTGTTCGGCACCGGCCCCTGCTTTGGCTGGAATGCCAACCAGCTGCTGGGCTGGATCAAGTACGGCGGAGGAAATGAGCTCTATTACGAACTGATGGATGCCCTCAAGCTCGACCTGGTGGGATTCTTCAACAGCCCGATGCCCGCGCAGCCCCTCGGCTGGTTCAAGGAGCGGATCAATGACTCCAGCCAGATGGAGGGTCTCAAGTACCGCACCGTGGGACTGGCGGCGGACGTGCTCCAGGAAATGGGCATGTCGGTAGTTCAGCTTCCGGGCGGTGAAATCCAGCCGGCGATGAAGAGTGGCCTGATCGACGCTGCCGAATTCAACAATCCGACCTCGGACAAGGATTTCGGCATGCAGGACGTATCGAAGCATTACCACCTCGGCAGCTTCCACCAGAGCCAGGAGGCCTTCGAGGTCATCTACAACAAGAGCCTGTTCAACAAGCTCTCCACGGAGCACCAGAAGATCCTCGAATACGCCTCGGAGGCGGCTTCCACGGACTTCACCTGGAAATACCAGGACCGTTACTCCAATGACCTCATCTCGCTTCAGGATGAGTACGGCGTCAACGTCTACAAGACGCCGGATTCGGTCATGCAGGACCAGCTCAACGCCTGGGATGTGGTCTCTGCCCGCATTGCGGAGGGGGATCCCTTCTTCGCCAGGGTGATCGAGTCGCAGAAGGCCTGGGCAAAGCGCGTGGTGCGTTACGAACTGCTGAACGCGCCCAACTACGCCGGTGCCTACGAGCATTACTTCGGCAGCCTGACCTGACCGGGAGGCAATCCAGTCCGGGCCGGTCCTTGCCGGCCCGGATTCGATGGACCACAGGGCGGCGCCCCCTCGATAACGTGAACTCTACCCCGCTGTCCGGGCGAGAACGCAATACACCATGAACAAGTTCCTTCACTTTGTGGACAGCCTCAGCGTCTGGGTGGGCAAGTGCTTCGCCTGGTGCATTGTTGTCCTGACCTTCGCCACCTGCTACGAGGTCTTCGTCCGCTACGTGCTGAACGCTCCCACGGTCTGGGCGTTCGACATGAGCGTGCAGATGTACGGTTCGCTTTTCGTGATGGCGGGCGCCTACGCCCTCGCCCAGGATGCCCATGTCCGGGGCGATGTTCTCTACCGCCTGATGACCCAGAGAACCCAGGCCACCGTTGACCTTGTCCTTTACATCATTTTTCTTCTGCCGGCGGTCTTCGCCCTGACCTGGTACGGTTACGGCTTCGCCGCGGATTCCTGGTTCTACAAGGAGGTGAGCTGGAGCAGTCCGGCGCGGATACAGATCTATTTCTTCAAGACGCTGATCCCGGTTGCCGGTGTCCTGATTTTTCTCCAGGGCCTGGCGGAATCCATCCGCTGCATCATGTGTATCCGCGATGGCTACTGGCCGAAGAGGATGCATGACGTCGAGGAGACGGAGGACATGATGATCCACCAGCAGGAAGACCTCGAGAAAGAACCCCACTGATTGCGCGCCGACATGACTGACCCCCAAATCGCCATCCTGATGCTGGGCCTTTTCATCTTCACGGTCCTGCTGGGATTTCCCATCGCCTTCACCCTGCTGGCCATGGGTCTGGCTTTCGGATACTACGCGTACTATGACGAACTTCGGATGGATACGATCTTCGACAACCGTATTTTCGATCTCACGGTCCAGAACACGTTTTCCGTGATGTCCAACGACGTGCTCGTGGCGATCCCGCTGTTCCTGTTCATGGGGTACGTGGTGGAGCGCGCGAATATCGTCAACCGGCTGTTCTTTTCCCTGCAACTCGCTGCCCGGCACCTGCCGGGTTCCATGGCAGTGGCGGCCCTGATGACCTGCGCCATATTCGCCACTGCCACCGGCATCATCGGCGCGGTGGTCACGCTGATGGGGATGCTGGCCTTTCCCGCGATGCTGAAGGCGGGCTACAACAACAGTTTTGCCTCCGGGGTGATCTGCGCCGGCGGCTGTCTCGGCATCCTGATACCGCCGAGCATCATGCTGATCGTCTATGCGGCGATCGCGGAACTCTCCCCGTTGCGCCTTTACGCCGCGGCGATGTTTCCGGGGCTGATACTGGCCGGGTTCTACATGTTCTACGTCATTATCAGGGCTTCGCTGAATCCCTCGCTGGCGCCCAAACCCAAGGAGGAGGACGTGCCGTCGGCGGGGATGATCCTGGTGCAGGTCGTGACCTCCGTGGTGCCGCTCGCCGTCCTCATCATGGCGGTGCTGGGCTGTATTCTGCTGGGTCTGGCCACGCCGGCTGAAGCTGCGGGGGTGGGTGCGTTGGGGGGCCTGGTTCTCGCCCTGGTCTACCGCTCGCTCACCTGGGAGCGTTTCAAGGAATCGGTGTTTCTCACGGCCAAGACCTCCGCCATGGTCTGCTGGCTCTTTGTCGGGTCATGGACCTTCGCCTCGGTATTCTCCTACCTGGGAGGACATGCCCTGATCGAGCATTGGATCATCAGCATGAGTCTTGGCACCGTGGGCTTCCTGATCCTCGCCCAGATCGTCATCTTTCTCCTGGGGTGGCCCCTGGAGTGGACGGAAATTCTCATTATCTTCGTACCGATCTTCCTGCCGATGCTGGACACTTTCGGGGTGAACCCGTACATGTTCGCCATGCTGATCGCGCTCAATCTGCAGACATCGTTCCTGACGCCGCCCATGGCCATGTCGGCCTACTACCTGAAGGGGGTGGCACCGCCCCATATCCAGCTGATGGAGATTTTCCGCGGCATCATGCCCTATCTGGGAATCGTGATCATGACCATGGTGCTGGTCTATGTCTTTCCCGAGATCGCACTGTGGCTGCCCGACTATTTCTTCGGCAAGATTCCCTCCTGACCGGAATACTGAATCCACTCCATCGCCATGTCCCTGCATTCATTGGGTCTGTGCCAGGCGTCCGAAATGCTTGCCACCGGCGCCATTTCCGCCCGGGAACTGGTGGATGACTGCCTCGCACGCATAGAGGCCTTCGACTCCGGCATCCATGCCTGGGCCTGGCTGGATCCCGAACATGCCCGGCGCCAGGCGGACCGGCTGGATGACGATCGCCGCCGCGGCAGGGTGCCCGGGCGGCTGCACGGGATTCCCGTCGGCATCAAGGACATCATTGACACCGCACTGATCCCGACGGAGCATGGATTCCCCCTGTTCGAGGGGCGGGTTCCCCGCAGGAACGCGGTGCTGGTGGACAGGCTGCAGGAACAAGGGGCGGTCCTCATGGGCAAGACCGTCACCGCCGCACTGGCGACGTCCATGCCCGGCAAAACCGCCAATCCCCACAACCCGGCCCATACGCCCGGCGGTTCCAGCAGCGGGAGCGCCGCAGCGGTCGCCTCCTACATGGTGCCCGGAGCCGTGGGTACGCAGACCAACGGCTCGGTCATCCGTCCGGCGGCGTTTTGCGGCACAGTGGGATTCAAGCCGAGCTATGGACTGATCTCGCGCACCGGCGTACTGCGCCAGTCGCCATTCCTCGATCAGGTCGGGGTGTTCGCGCGTTGCGTGGAGGATGCCGCCCTGCTCGCCGAGGTGATGATGGGCGCAGACCCCGAGGACGCCTCCACGGCAGGCATCGGGGGTGTTCCGCCACTGCTTTCCGTCTGCAGGTCGGAACCACCGGTAACCCCCCGGTTCGCTTTTCTGCGGACCGGCCGTTGGGACCAACTGGAAGAAAGCTCGAGAGCAGGCCTGGAGGAAGTGGTGGACGCCCTGGGTGACCGTGTCACAGAGATCACCATGGGGCCGGCCTTCGATTCTGCCTGGCAGGCCCTGGATACCGTCAATGCGGCCGAAATGGCCACGTGGTATGGGCCGATTCACGACAAGGGAAGCCGGTTCTTCGAGCCGCTGGTGGAAGACATGATGACCCGCGGGAAAGAGATCGCCGCACGGGACTACATCAATGCCATGGAGTCCCGCCCGCTCCTGGTCGGTATCCTGGATGAATACTTCGATGAATATGATGCCATCATCACGCCTGCGGCACCGGGTGAAGCCCCCAAGGGACTTGAGGCCACGGGCAACCCGATGTTTTCCACGCCGTGGACGTTCTGTGGCGTGCCCGCACTGACACTGCCCCTGTTGCAGGGCGAGTCCGGCCTCCCGGTCGGCGTGCAGCTCGTGGGGCAATTCAGGGACGATGCCCGCCTCCTCCGTACGGCTAGGTGGGTGATGCAGGCTCTGGACGAAGACGAATGAGGTTTACCCGGCGACCCCGATCGGCGATGATAGGCCATTGTGAACGCCATGAAAAATGAAGTGATCGCCGGATTGATCGGCATGATCCTGGTCAGTTCCTTTCTTCTGGGTCTGGCAGGCTCCATCGGCAAGCCCCCCTTCTGGGTAATTGTCGTGATTGTCCTGTCATTTGCCTGGGTTGCCTGGTTCCAGGATACGGTGACGAACCCCGACGCGGAATAGGCAAGGCGGTCATCCCGCCGGCCCGGCGGATGCGTTCAGGCCACCCGGTCCGCGGGCTCCCTCCCGGCGAATATGGCATCCAGGTTGTCGAGCGCGCGAAATCCCATTGCATCTCTTGTTTCCACGGTAGCGCTGCCCAGATGCGGCAGGACAAAGACATTGCCGAGTTCGCGGTACGCGGGATGGATTCCGTCCGGTTCACCGTTGAAAACATCGAGCCCCGCCGCCCTGATGCGGCCGCTCCCTAGGGCTTCCACCAGCGCTTCATCGTCCACCACGGCGCCACGGGCGGTATTCACCACGATGGCGCCGTCGGGGAGCTGCCTGATCCGCTCCGCGTTCAACAGTCCCCTTGAGTCCGGATTGTTCGGACAGTGCAATGACAGGACATCGCTCACGGACAGAAGGCTTTCCAGGGTCTCATGGTAGACAGCGCCCTGCTCTGCCGCCGGGGCCAGCCGGCGACGGTTGTGATAGTGGATTTCCATGTCGAACCCCCGGGCACGTCTTGCCGCTACCTGGCCGACCCGCCCCATGCCCACGATGCCGAAGCGCTTGCCGGTGACCTGAGTGCCAAGCATGAAGGTGGGACTCCAGTCATGCCACAGATCCTGCCGTACCATGTGGAAGCCTTCACCCGCCCGGCGGGCCGCGCCAAGCATGCAGAGCATGGTGATCTCCGCGGTGGCATCGGAGAGCACGTCGGGAGTGTTGGTCACCACGATCCCCCTGCTCCCGGCCGCTTCCAGGTCGCAATGATCCACACCCACGGAAAAATTGGCGATGGCCCGAACGCTGTCCGGAAGCTGTCCGATTACCGCCCGGGTGAAGTGTTCCGTGTGGCAGCAGACGATGGCGTCCACGCCGTCTGACCGTTCCACCAGTTCCGCATCGTCGTACAGCCGGTCATCCCCGTTGAGGATACATTCGTAATCCCGGGCAATTCGCGCTTCCACCGCCGGGGGCAGCTTGCGGGTCACCAGGATGACGGGTCTTGTATTCTTGCCGTTCATGCATTCAGTTCCCCAGGGATGAGTTGCCTGATGTCCGGTTCCCCTGCATCGGGCGTCCGGCCGCCACGGGCCCTTCGAGCAGGATCGCACCCCCGGCACCTTCACGATCAACGGCAGCTGAGTGGTGCACTTGATGCCCCCCGTCGTTCACGCAGGCCAGTAAAGAGAAAGGTGCAACGCTGGGCAGAATCCAGTGCCTGTTCGTAGTCTTCATACGCGAAATTCTCCGAAACGCACATCAGTGTCAGCCATGATCGAATGCCGCAAGCTTAACGGCACGCCCCCGTTTTGCCTAGCCCGGATATTTCGTAAGGAGACGGCAAGGTCTCCATAAATTCGATATAATTCAGTTACTTACGCTGAAATCGAAAGAGACCTTGCCGTGACAGAATGTTACCCCAATCCCATCCGGTTTTCACCCGTCAAACGCCGC
>JAJDTE010000191.1:0-11649 GCA_022827325.1 Gammaproteobacteria bacterium
AGGCCGCGGTGGCAGTTGGAGATGGAGTAGAACACGGCATGGGTCGCCTCTTCGGGCACCACGGGCGCCCGGTCGGCGTCGAGGATGTCGTCGATGTGTGCGGGCATGTCCGCGGTGAGCGCCACTTCCACGAACACCAGCGGCTCGTCTTCCATGACCGGGTGGAACAGGGCATAGCAATGGCGGTCGTCCGGCTCCAGCCTGCGCCGAAGCTCGTTCCAGTTCCGGATCTCGTGCACCGCTTCGTAGGCGATGATCTTCTCGAGGATGTGGGCCGGGGTGGTCCAGTCCACCGGCTGCAGCACCAGGAAGCCGCGGTTGAACCAGGAGGAGAACAGGTGCCGGAAATCCACGTCCAGGCGCCCGAGGTCCGGGAATTCCCGCACCGCCCCGAGCAGTTGCCCGCGCATCTGCACCAGGCGGCGGGTTCCCCCGGCGCTCAGGTTCAGGCGGCGAAGGAGTTCCTGGCGGCGGGGCTCGGCCGCCCGGGTCAGCGCCCGGAGCGTTTCCGGAGACGGCTCGTCGGCATAGTCCCGGGCCTTTTCCGCCACCAGTTCGGGATCGAGGTCGAATTCGAGGTTGAGTAAGTTGTAGAAGTCGAGCCGGGCGGCGTGATCGAGCCGCTCGTAGGTGTCGAGAATCCGCTCGGCGATGACCAGGCTGGAGTAGTCCCCGTCGGAGTCCATCATCATCCCGCAGAGCGCGCGGATATCACACTCCTCCGTGCCGAAGAGCCTTCTTGCCAGTGCCGACGGACGCCAGTCCGACTCCCTGAAGACCGGCCAGAGGTCGCGCAGCAGGCTCATGGCGCATCCTCCAGATAGCGGCAGAGCCCCGGCGTGCGATAGCCGTCGCTGCGCCACAGCACGGGAAAGTAGTTCTCGTCCATCTCGTCGGATGCAAGGCGGGCATAGCGGGAATACACCGGGCCGTTCCCCCGGGAGAAACCCTCGCGGCGGTAGCGGGCCTCCGCGGGCATGGCATGGATCACCAGGCTGCGCCGGGGCGCATCGCCGCGGTTGGGCCCCGAGCCGTGCCAGATGTTGCCATGGTGAATGGAGCCGTGACCCCTCGGCACGGCGACATGGAGGATGTCCGGGTGGACCCCCAGTTCGGCGGCGCGCCTTTTCATGGGCGCCCGGTAGTCCTCCGGCGCGTGGAATTCGCCTTCCGGCTCGGACACGCCCCAGAGGTGGGAGCCCGGCACCAGTTCCATGGTGCCGTTTTGCGCCTCGATGTCATCGAGGGCGATCCAGACGGTGCAGATTTCCCCGGGCTCAAACCAGTCAAGGTAGGCATTGTCCTGGTGGTAGTTGAAGGACAGGGTGTCAACGGGCTTCCAGATCACGTTGTCCTGCATGATCCGGGCGCCGTCCCATCCCATGAGTTCCGCCACCGCGCGGGCTATGTCCTGCCTGAGCACCGTGCGGGCAATGGCCCTGTCCGCGCGCCAGCCGTTGCAGATCTGGCGTGCACGGCTCGGGTCCGACCGGTCTTCCTGCCAGTTGACCTCGTCCGGCATGGTGCCGGTCTCGAACTGGCCCCGGAAGAGGCGTTCGAAGCGCGCACGCAGCACCTCCACCTCATCCGGTGGGATGATGTGTTCCACAAGAACCACTCCGCTGCGGTGGAACTCCTCCGCCTGCGCCGGTGAGATTGTGAACATGGATGGGCGAAATTCCCGCATTCGGTTGGTGATCGGCAAGGGGGGACACTATCATTGATGACCATGATGTTGAATCCCCATATCTTCCGATATTGGTTCCGGTGGCGTGGACGACCTGATTGAACGGGGGTACCTCCTCACCCGCGCCAGCCGTGACCGCCGCGGCGGCACCGAGATCGAGTACTGGGTGGCCACCGACAGCGGCCCCGTGCGCCTCCTGGTCGAGGGAGAACGGACGGTCTGTTTCGTGGCCGCGGATGACGCCGAGCGGGCCGGGGCAGCCCTGGGCCCCCTTGGGGAGGCGGTCTCCGTGGAGCCGCTGGCGCTGAGGACCTTTGCGGGCAGCCGGGTGGCGGCGGTATACACGCGGACCATCGGCGACCGGCACGTGGCCGAGGATCTCCTGGGCGACCGGGGAATCGAGGTGCTGGAGAGCGATATCCGCCTCCACGACCGGTATCTCATGGAACGGTTCGTCCGCGGCGGCCTGGCCTTCACCGGGCGAATGGTCCGCCGGGAGGGGTACCGGGAATTCCGCGACTGCAGGCTGAGGGCGGCGGACTGCCGGCCGAGGCTGCGCCTGCTGTCCCTGGATATCGAGTGCGACCTGGACGGCACGCTCTGGTCGGTGGGCCTGGCTGGCGACGGGACGGCGGACGGAGAGGTGCTGGTCATCGGCGAGGAGGAACCCTGCGCCCATACCGCCATCGCCTGGTGCCGGGACGAGGCCGGGCTGCTGGGATTGCTCCGGGACCGGATCAACGACCTGGACCCGGACCTGATCGTCGGCTGGAACCTGGTGAACTTCGACCTGCGGATCATTCTCGAGCGGGCCGTGCGCCACCGGATTCCCATGCGGATCGGCCGCGGCGGAGAACTTGCCCAGTGGCGGGAGACACGCGCCGACCGGGCCAAGGGTTTTGTATCCATGCCGGGCAGGGTGGCCATCGACGGCATCGACGCGCTGCGGGCGGCCACCTGGAGCTTCGCCAGCTTCTCCCTGGAGCACGTGTCGCGGGAACTGCTTGGCCGGGGCAAGAAGCTGGACGAGGACGCCGACGACCGCTTCGCGGAAATCCGCCACAACTTTCTCCACGACAAGCCTGCCCTGGCGGCCTACAACCTGGAGGACTGCCGCCTGGTGCTGGAAATCCTGGAGGCCACCAATCTCATCGATTACCTGGTACTGCGAGGCCAGCTGACCGGGCTCGAACTGGACCGGGCCGGGGGTTCGGTGGCCGCGTTCACCAACCTGTACCTGCCGAAGCTGCATCGCGGCGGCTACGTGGCGCCCAACCTGCCGCCGGATGGCGGCCTCGCCAGTCCCGGTGGATATGTCATGGACTCGAAGCCGGGTCTTTACCGCAATATCCTGGTGCTGGATTTCAAGAGCCTCTACCCGTCCATCATCCGGACCTTCAGGATCGACCCGATGGGTTTGGTGGAGGGCCTGGAAGCCTCTGACGACGCAGTCGAGGGGTTTCTCGGGGCGTGGTTCCACCGTTCGCGCAATTACCTGCCGGGCATCATCGCCGACCTGTGGCAGCAGCGCGACCAGGCCAAGCGGGACGATGACCAGCCCAGCTCCCGGGCGATCAAGATCCTGATGAACTCCTTCTACGGCGTGCTCGGGTCAGGCGGCTGCAGGTTCTATGACGCCAGGCTCGCCAGCTCCATCACCATGCGCGGCCACGAAATCATGCAGACCACCGGACGGTGGATCGAGGAGCAGGGCTACGGCGTGATCTACGGGGACACGGATTCCATCTTCGTGTCCCTGGATGAAGGCCTGCCGCCGGAGGAATGCCGCGCCATCGGCCGTGACCTGGCCGGGAAAATCAATGCGCGGTGGCGGGAGAACATCCGGGAGCGGTTCGACCTCGACAGCTTGCTCGAGCTCGAGTTCGAGACCCATTTCATCCGCTTTCTCATGCCCACCATCCGAGGTTCCGACGCCGGCAGCAAGAAACGCTACGCCGGGCTCGCCGCAGGGGAGGGGGACGCGCCGGACCGGATCGTATTCAAGGGGCTTGAGAGCGTCCGCACGGACTGGACCCCGCTTGCAAGGGATTTCCAGCAGTCGCTCTATGACCATGTCTTCCACGAACGGGACCCTTCCGAACTGATCCGGCGCACCGTGGACGGGCTCCTTGCCGGGGAGCACGACGACGACCTGGTGTACCGCAAGCAGCTGCGCCGCAAACTTGCGGCCTACGAGCGCAACGTGCCGCCCCATGTCCGTGCAGCGCGCCTGGCCGAAGAACGCAACCGGGCCGCGGGCAAGCGCCTGCGCTACCAGGACAGGGGCTGGATCCGCTACGTCATCACCGTGGCCGGGCCGGAACCCCTGGAGTACCGCGACCATCCGCTCGACTACGACCACTACATCGAACGCCAGCTGAAACCCATCGCGGACGCCGTCCTGCCGTTCATCGGGCTTGAATTCGACGCGGTGGTGAGCCGCCAGGCGGCGCTCTTCTGACGGGTTCCGGGGACAGGCGGGTATCCGCCTCCTGCCTGGACGGGGAGTTCCGGTGACGCTGGCCATCGGCGCGGAAAATGTGCGATAAATGCATGTTCGCCAAGCCAGAAGGGAGTGATGCCAGATGCCCGAGACCGCCAACCGGACCTTTTTTCATGAACACGGCTATCTGGTGGTGGAGAACTGCGTGCCGCCGGACAGTCTCGGGGCGATGCAGGCCCGGTTCCGTGAATGGGTGGAGGTGAGCAGGGGGCATGAGGCGCCCTGGGGGACCACGGTCAACGGCAAGCCGAGGTTCGACCTCGAGAACGGCCACTGCCCGGCCGCGCCGGCGCTCCGCAGGGTGAATGCGCCGGTGGAAATCTCGGACAGCTATTTCCGGGTGATGTCGGACGGGCGGATCCCGGAGATCCTGGCGGATCTCGTCGGGCCCGATGTCCGCTTCCATCACAGCAAGATCAATTCCAAGCTGCCCGGAAGCGCCACCCACGTCAAGTGGCACCAGGACTTCAGCTTCACCCCGCACAGCAACGACGACGTGGTCACGGCCCTGGTATTCCTGGACGACGTGACCGCCGACAACGGGCCGCTCATGGTCCTGCCGGGATCGCACCGGGGACCCATCCATCCGTTGTGGCATGCCGGCACCTTCACCGGCGCGGTGGCGGACCGGGTCGCCGGGGACTGCGAGCGCCGGGCGGTGACCTGCACCGGTCCTGCCGGGTCGGTCTGCTTCATGCATACCCGCCTCCTTCACGGGTCCGGCCCAAACCTGTCGCCCGCACCGCGCACCCTGTTCATCTGCGTCTATTCCGCGGACGATGCCGTACCGCTTTCCCCGAACCCGATGCCAAGCCGGTTCGAGGGACTGACGGTGCGGGGCCGTCCCAGGGGCAGGGTGCGCTCGGTACCGTTCGACATGGACCTTCCCGAACTTCCGGGGACCGCCTCCTTTTTCGACCAGCAGGCCGGACGCGGCTGACGGCTTCTGGACCTGCCGCCCCGGGTCCCGGCTCCGGCATGCTGCATGGATGAATGGGCAATCCGCCTCCCGGCTGCGATAATCCTTCGTTCCGGCAGCCCAAGCCATGAACAACGTGAGCGAACACCCCACCGAACCCGGACCTTTCCAGAAATACCTGTTCTCCGGCGCCTGCTATGTGAGCATCGGGCAGTGCTACGCCCGTTTCGTGGAACTCCTGGAACGGGATGCCGCCCCTGCCGCCATGGCCGAACTGCACCCCCGCCTGGTGGAAATCTGGCAGGAGGCCTTCGGGCAGCAGATGGCCCTGGCAGGCGGACTTCTGGAAAATCCCCTGGCCGGCCGGCAGCCCGGGCTGGACCGGGCCATGCGGGGATTCCAGGAGGAGGTGCTGGCCCAGGGCAGGGAGGCCATGGAATCGTTCCTGGGGACCCTGGCCGGTCACCGGGATCATATCCCGGACTTCCCTGAATTCTTCCAGGCCTGGGCCGAGGCCTGCGACCTTGCCTACGGCAACCTGGTGCGTTCAGACCCGTTCACGGAAATGATCGGCCTGGTCGTCAACGGCTGCATCGACCTGGCAGCGGCGGGGCAGGATCCGTGAACGGGCGGCCAGCCGCGGATATCAGGCAGGAGCTCGACCGGTTCCGGGAGAGGTACCGGTCGTTCAACCGGGACATCGAAAGCAATGCCGTCGCCAGAGGCTGGTGCACCCCCAACCGGGTGGTGCTCGAGAAGGGTCCCGTGCGGCTGCGTGAGTTCATCGCGGGACCGGAGGAGGGCGCCGTCCCGGTCCTGATCGTCTATTCCCACGTCAACCGGGCGGACGTGATCGATATCGACCCGGACCATTCCATGGTGCGCAGGCTGGCCGAAACCGGCAACCGGGTGTTTCTCATGGACTGGGCGCGCACCACGGACGCCGATCGGGAAAAAGACCTTTCGGTCTACGTCCTCGATGCCATTGGGGATGCCCTGGACTTTGTTTCCGGTGCGACGGGATTCGAGCGGATCAACCTGGTGGGTATCTGCCAGGGCGGCACCTTCGCCCTCAGCCATGCCTGCCTGCGGCCCGGGCGGGTCAGGCGGCTCGGCCTGGTGGTCACGCCAGTGGATTTCCATGCCGGCGACAGCCTGATCAGGCTCTGGTCCCGGCATATCCGGTTCACCAGGCTGGCGGCGCGTCCGGTCAACGTGCCCGGGGAACTGATCACGCTGATGTTCCGTTCCGCCCGCCCCTTCGATGACCTGCGCAGGCACGTGCGCCGGATCGACGGTCACGAGGAGGACTCCGACTTTGAATTCTCCCTGCGCATGGACCGGTGGGTGCATGACTGCCCGGACCAGCCGGGCAGGGCGTTCGCCCAGTTCATGGGGGATCTCTACGGGGAGAACCGCCTCGTCAGGGGAACGTTCGAGATCCGGGGCGAGGCTGTGGACCTGAAACGGCTGGAGGTGCCGGTGCTGAACGTATTCGCGGAAAGTGACCACCTGGTGCCGCCGGCCTCGTCCACGGCGCTCGGGGCGCATGTCGACCCCGGGCTGTACGGGGAACTGCCGTTTGGCGGCGGCCACATCGGACTGATCGTCAGCACAAGGGCCCAACGGGAAGTGCACCCGGAACTGGGCCGCTGGCTGTCGGCAGGGCGGTAGCCCCGGAACGTCGCCGGCTCCGGGGCCCCGGGGGACGGCCGGCCCGTTCAGTACATGTGCTGGCCGCCGTTGATGCTGAGGGTGGAGCCGGTGATGAAGCCGGCGTCGTCGGCCACCAGGAACAGCACCGAGCGGGCGATGTCATTGGGGTCGCCCAGACGCCCCACCGGAATGGTGGCGATGATCTTTTCCAGCACCTTCTCCGGGACCGCGCGCACCATGTCGGTGAGCACATAGCCCGGGGCGATGGCGTTCACGGTGATGCCCTTAGCGGCGCCTTCCTGGGCCAGGGCCTTGGTGAATCCATGGATACCGGACTTGGCCGCGGCGTAGTTCACCTGGCCGTACTGCCCGGCCTGGCCGTTCACGGAACCGATGTTGACGATGCGGCCGAAGCCGCGCTCCCGCATGCCCTCGATGACCGACCGGCTCATGTTGAAGCAGGAGGACAGGTTGGTCTGGATCACCGCGTTCCACTGGTCAAAGCTCATGCGGTGCATGGTTCCGTCCTTGGTGATGCCGGCGTTGTTCACCAGGACATCGACGGGGCCGAGGTCGGCCTCGATCCGTTCCACCGCGGCCTTGCAGGCATCGAAATCGGAAACGTCGAACTTGTAGGTCGGGATGCCGGTCTTCTCGGTGAATTTCTGTGCGGCCTCGTCGTTGCCCGCATAGCTGGCGGCGACGTTGTAGCCAGCCTCTTTCAGGCTGACGCTGACGGCCTCACCGATACCCCGGGTACCGCCGGTAACCACTGCGACTCTGCTCATGGTATGTACTCCTTAAATAAATGTTTGGTTCGTTGATCGGGAAATGCTTCAGTCGTCCTTCAGCACGCGCACCTTGACATAGCTGCCGGGCGCGTCCTCGATGATCTCGAGGCCGCCGTCCCCGGGCTGTCTGGCGGGAATCCGCTTGCCGGCCCTGCGGCTGATCCAGCGCTGCCATTCCGGCCACCAGGAGCCCTCGTGGACCGTGGCGCCGGCGAACCACCCGTCCGGGTCCGCGGGGGGGCGGCTGGTGGTCCGGTAGCTGTACTTGGCAGCCGCGGGCGGGTTGACGATCCCGGCGATATGGCCGGATCCCCCCAGGATGAACTTGACCTGGCCGGGCAACAGCCGGGCGCCCGTGTAGGTGGATTTCCAGGGCGCGATGTGGTCCTCAACGGCGGAGACGAAGCAGACCGGGACGTCCACGCTGCCGAGGTCGATGGGAACGCCGTCGATCTCGATGCCGCCGGGTTCCCGCAGCCTGTTGTCGATGTAGAAGTTCTGCAGGTACCAGCGGTGCATGCTGGCGGGCAGCCGGGTGGAATCGGAATTCCAGTAAAGCAGGTCGAAAGGCCGCGGATCGTTTCCGAGCAGGTAGTTGTTGATGTAGAACGACCAGATCAGGTCGTTGGCGCGCAGGAGGTTGAAGGTGCCCGCCATGGAACTGCCCTTCAGGTAGCCCTTTTCCTGCATGGTTTCATCCAGCTTGTCCAGCTGTTGCTGGTCGACGAACACGCCCAGTTCGCCGGGCTCCGAGTAATCCAGCAGGGTGGTCAGGAGCGTGGCGCTGCGGACCCGTTCGTCGCCGGTGGCCTTGAGATAGGCAAGGGCGGTTGCCAGCAGCGCGCCGCCGATGCAGTAGCCGATGGCGTTCACCCGGCTCTCGCCGGTGGCCGCCTCCACCGCATCCAGGGCGGCCCCAACACCCTCGATCACGTACGCATCGAAACCGGTGTCGCGGTAGGAGGCGTCGGGGTTGATCCAGGAGACCACGAACACGGTGTGGCCCTGTTCCACCAGCCAGCGGATGAAGGAATTCTTCGGCTGCAGGTCGAGAACGTAATACTTGTTGATCCAGGGCGGGATGATCAGGAGGGGGCGGGTGAATACCTTTTCCGTCGACGGGCTGTACTGCAACAGCTCGAACATGCGGTTGCGGAAGACCACCTTGCCGGGTGTCGTGGCAACATTGCGGCCGAGTTCGAACGCCTCCGTGTCGGTCATGGAGATCTGCAGCTGGCCGTTGCCCTCCTTGAGATCCGCCAGCATGTTCTTCAGGCCCTTGACCAGGTTCTCCCCGTTGGATTCGATGGTCTTTTCGATGACCGCCGGGTTGGTGGCGGCGAAATTGGTGGGTGACAGGGACTCGATGTAGCGTTCGGTGAAGAAGGCCACCTTTTCCGCGTCGTGCTCATCCAGCCCCTCGACGTCGGAAACCATGTCCCGGGCCCAGCGCGAGGTCAGCAGGTAGGACTGCTTGATCAGGTTGAACACCGGCTGGTCCTGCCACGCTTCGTGGCGGAAACGCCGGTCGCCCCTTGACTCGCTGATCACGGGCTCCTGGTCCACCCCCATGAGCGTGAGGGCGCTCTGCTGGTAGAGGCGCATGGCGTCCTGCCAGTACTGCAGGCCGGCCTCGAACACCTTCTGGGGGTCGGCGGAAATGGCCTTGAGCCAGGCGGTACAGGCCTCGGTGAGATGGAACGGGTCCACGTCCGCGGCACGGGTATTCTTCGAAATTTCCCCAAGAATAGCCTCCATTTCCTTGATATTGTTCATCAATATCTGGCCGGGATCGTCACTTCTGGCGGTATGCTGGGTCTGGTCTTCGGGCATGGGGCGGTCCGCGGAATGGGGGGAACAGGGATTTGTGCAGCGCACAATTTATGCTATTGTATTGTTTTTCCTAGTCAAGTCAAGTGAAGCGAGGAGCGTTCGGGCGGGCCGACATGTCACCCGCCGGGCCGTGACAGTGTATGATCCGGCAGTGAGACCACCGCTTCTATTGTCCCCTGAGTCCCATCATGAGCAAAGACGACGTTCGTATCATAAAGAAGTACCCCAACCGCCGGATCTACGATACGACGGAAAGCAAGTACATCACGCTCGGCGATGTGCGCAGCATGGTGGTGCAGGGCGTGGAATTCCAGGTGATCGACACCCAGTCGAAGAAGGACATCACCCGAAGCATCCTGCTGCAGATCATCATCGAGCAGGAGTCGGAAAGCGATCCGCTGTTCTCCACCGACAATCTCCAGAACTTCATCCGCTACTACGCCGAGAGGCAGCACCAGGGTTTTTCGGAGTTCCTCAACCACAACCTGTCCTTCTTCCAGCAGCAGCAGGAACAACTCCAGCAAAGCATGAGCGGGCTCATGGGACAGGACCCGGTGACCATGTGGAATGATCTCAGCAAGAAGAGAATGGAGATGTGGCAGGAAATGATGGGCGCCTGGCTTGGCAGCACCGGGGACGTACGCCCCGACCCTCCGGGGGATACGCAGGGGACCGACAAGAAGGAATAGGGATGTATGGATTGGCTGACAGGGTGATAGGCCGGCCTTCATGAGCGCACGGACCACATGCCGGGGCGCCACTTGCCGCCTGTACCCCCGGAATCAACGGAATCACGATATGCTTTCAAGGCCGCCCGGGACGGATTCCCGGTACCGCGGAGAATGTCTGTTCCGAACGGATTGAAGCGATGAAACTGGAATATCTGGGAGAGCATCTTTCCGGGACATCCTACCGGATTCCCTACTTCTCCGGCGCCGTGCCGGCCGGGTTTCCCAGCCCCGCGGACGACTACATGGACAGGAAGCTCGATCTGAATGAACACCTGATCAAGCACCCAGCCGCGACCTTCTACTGCCGCGTCTCGGGTTCGTCGATGAAGGATCTGGGCATCTTCGACGGTGACCTCCTGATCGTGGACCGGGCCGTGGAACCGGAGCACGGGAGCGTCGTCGTGGCGGTCATCGACGGGGAGATGACCTGCAAGATCCTCGACCGGAAGCGGCGCTGCCTGCTGTCCGCGAATGACGACTATCCGCCGATCCCCGTGGGCGAGGACGCGGACATGATCATCGAAGGGGTCGTGATCCACTCGATCCGTTCCCATCGCCATGTTCGCCCTCGTTGACTGCAACAGCTTCTACGCGAGCTGCCAGCAGATCTTCCGTCCCGACCTGCGGGGGAAGCCCGTGGTGGTCCTGTCCAACAACGACGGCTTCGTCGTGGCCCGCTCCCGGGAGGCCAAGGCGCTCGGCATCGAGGACCTGCAGCCGTTTTTCAAGATCGAGTCCCGGCTGCGCCGGCACGGCGTGGCGATCTTTTCCTCCAATTACCCGCTGTACGGGGACATATCCGACCGGCTGATGATGACGCTCAGGCAGTTCAGCCCGCGGATCGAGGTGTACTCGATCGACGAGATGTTCCTGTCCTTTGCCGGGATGCGCATCGACACCAGGGAATACGGCCGAAAGATCAGGGACACCCTCTGGCAGGAGGTCCGCGTGCCGGTCAGCGTCGGGGTCGCCCCCACCAAGACGCTGGCCAAGCTCGCCGGGCGCGTCGCCAAGAAGGATCCGGCGCTGGGGGGCAGCTGCACGCTGGATGCCCCCGGGAAATGGGATCCGGTCCTGGAACGGACCCCGGCGACCGGCGTGTGGGGCATCAACAGGAGGCTGGCGAAACGCCTGGAGGGATTCGGCGTGGCGACCGCCCATGACCTGGCCAGGGCCGATCCCAAGGCCGTCCGGCGGCGCACCAGCGTATGCGTGGAGCGGACCATTGAGGAACTGAACGGCCGCTCCTGCATCGACCTCGAGGAAATCCCGCCGGCGAAGAGGCAGATCTATTGCACCCGGTCGTTCGGGAAGAAGGCCACGAGCCCCGAACCGGTGCTGCAGGGCGTGGCATTGTACGCAAGCCGCGCCGCCGAGAAACTGCGCAAGCAGAACCACCTCGCGGTCGCGATGCACGTCTTCATCCATACCTCGCCGTTCATGCCCGACTTCCATTCCGCCAGCGAGGTCATCCGCCTGGCGTGTCCGACCGACGACACGAGGGTGATCACCCGGGAGGCCCGCCTGGC
>JAJDTE010000064.1:0-3427 GCA_022827325.1 Gammaproteobacteria bacterium
CGGCGCTTCGGCCGGAACATACTGAGACGGGGCCGAGGTCTTTAAACGGCATCCTGCTGGCGCCTGATACGCCCAACCGGTCATGACTGCCCCGTCCTGAAGAACGGGTGGAAATATGTCTTACTGAATAAAATAATTTGAATACAATAAGTTATTATTTTATTGTAAACATTTCGGAAGCGGAAGAAGGTAAGGTTCAGGACACATTGGCGGATTATTGTCGCCCGAGTAAGAGGGAGGGACGAGGTGTCAGCGGTGACCAACGTAACTCTGGGTCAAGTCTCATGGGGCAGGAGAACATGAAGTCGGGATTGGGCATCACCCTGCTGTCCATCCCGGCGCCAGTAACTCGACCTGTTGCAAAACGGTCTGCACGGCGGAGTCCTGCAGATCGGGCGGATAGCCGTGCTTGCGGAGGATGCGCTTGACCAGATCCCGCATCCGGGCGCGCGCCGACTCACGGCGTTGCCAGTCCACCGATGCACTACCCTTCAGGCTGTTGAGCAATTCAAGGGCGATGACGCGAAGGTGGTCGTTGCCCATCAACTCGACTGCGCTCTCATTAATGGCCAGTGCATCGTAGAAGGCTACCTCTTCCTCGCTGAGCCCTTCTTCTTCGCCACGCCGGTGTGCGGCGTTGATGTCCTTGGCAAGCCTGGTCAGTTCCTGGAGGACATCCTCCAGTGTCTCGGCGAGTAGATCCGGGTTCAGACGCGCGAGAGCCTTGCGGAGCCGACCAGTCAGGGGCACCTCGTCGTAGCTGCCACGCTCCGGTGTCGGGCCTTCCGGGCCGATGTCCGGTCCGTGAAGCACGGTATAGCCCAATCCGGCAAGCCAAGCGAGCGCGGCATCTTCGACCTCGCTTTCGGTGATTCCGGCCATCATTCCGCTGGCTTGTCGCCTTTCACAGGCTCTCTCTTGTTGTGCTGCACCTTCCTGAGGGAGAACCACGGTGACTGACCATTGACGCTGCTCATACAGGCCCTCCCGCCCATTAATTGAACTGCGCTCCAAGTGCGCGAAGCATGTCGAAGGTGTTCTCCCGGGGGACTCTGAATTCGTCGCAGACATCCGGCAGCTTCACATCCTTTCTGGAAGCCGGGGCTGGCTGCTCGTTGGTTACAACAGTTGCACCACGCACCTGTGCATAAGCAACGAGCCAGTCGTCCGCACCCGTCGCGAACTTCGCCTTGGCATGGTCAAGGTACGCTGGATGGCGTTGAACCCACATCATGATTTCCGTATAGGCGCGGGCAACTTCATCTGTTTCCACCGGAAGGAAGAAACTTTTCGGGACTTCTTCCATCACCCACTGAACAAGATTCTCGGTGCGGCGACCGGCGAGCAATTCGTTGCGCACCCTGTCGACGCTGAATACCTGGCCTTCCTGATGATGATGAAGCAGACTCTTCCAGAAACCGGGACAAATGCCGAAGGCGTAGTACAGGTTCTTCGCCGTGATAAGGACATCCGAGTCCATGAGGTAGGGCCGATTCGCAATCATGAGAGCGGGAAGCCCAATCGTCCGGCATAGTCCTGGAACGTTCCTCCCCTAAGGCCGGTCAGTTCATAAGCCTCCCTGAACCCGATTTGCCCCCCCATCGCCGCTCTCATCACATGGGTCGCGAAAAGCTTGCCGACACGCGCATTCTGATTGTTGTAGAAATCGCCCCCGGACTTCGTCGTGCCGCTCCGGCGTTCCCGGTTGATGTAGTGTTCGTAGAATTCGAAGAAAGCGCTGCGCTCGACGAGTTTCAGGTCCATGGCTCGACGGGCGGCAACCACCGGGCTCACCTTGAACAATCGCCCAATAGCTGCGAAGCGATCCTGTTCTCGCCTGACCTGTATCCAGCGATCCCGCAGTTCGCGCGAGGGCACGAGGAATTCAGCCGCCGCCCGGTTACACCAGTCCTCCACGTTCCCGCCACCGGGGAGCAAACTCTCGAAGCCGGAAAGGCCTTCTTCTCCGAGCCAGATGTGTGCCAGCTCGTGAGCCAGCGTGAACATCTGGGCGGATTTCGCGTCCGCGCCGTTCACGAAAATCAAGGGTGCGTAATGATCCGCAAGGGCGAAACCGCGAAATTCTCCAACATTCAACCGGCGGTGCGTATTGTTGCCGACGACACCGTTGATCACCGCCATCACGCCGAGTTGCTCGATCATGCGGCGTAACTCATTCACGGCATCCTGCCAAGTGTGGACTCCTGATGCCCATCCGTCGTCGAGGCCGACGGTGCGCCGCATCTCGCGACCCACTGCATCGGGGTCGTCTGCAAGACGGGCGCTTGCCACGAAAGTCAATGGCTCCGCGTCATTCTCGACGAGGTGCTCACGCAGCCACGCCTGCCGCCGCTGCATAGCATATAGAGTATCGATTAGGTCTGGGCTCGCTTTAGCTTTAGCTTTTGCTTCGTTCCTGACGGTGCGAAAGTCGGCAATCGGGAGACGTTCTTCAGGGGGCTCGGAGAGAAACAGGTAGCCGAATGGCACATGGACGGCGTGGGCGAATTTTTCGAGTTGCTTGAGGGTGGGTTGCGCTTGTCCACTCTCCCAATCGGTCAGCCCCTTGAATTTTGCCACCAGATCTTCCTGTGCCATGTCGGCGCGCTCGCGCGCCCAACGCAAGACCTCCGGGTTTACGGAAGCCAGCGTCATTCCGTCGCCTCCCGATCGTAGTCCAGGGCTATCCTGTCCAGCTGCTGCGATTGCCACTCACCGTACGAAATACCCGAGTCTCCGATCTTCCAGGATGTGCGTCCGTTGTCGGGCCGCCCGAGAATGTCGGCGGACGCTGCGCTTGGACTTCGAAACACGACATCTTCGGCAAAACGCAGAGTTTCTCCTTTCCCGGTAACGAGCTTGCCCGACTTGACAAGTTGCGTATGCCGTTTCGCATAACCGTGACTGGCCTTGCCCTTCCAGCCCGCAACGGCGCTGGAGTCTCCCAGTACCACGAACTCTCCATCGCGCTCGCGTGCCTGTGCCTCGACCCCATGCTTTTTGCTGGTTAACCGGAAGATTGGAGAAGTGCTGCATTCTGTCAGGATGGCTCCAGCTTTCGAATCCGCTTGGGCCACACTTGCGGGTTGCCGCAGAAAATCGAAGCCGAGAACAGGCAGGATCAGCTTGAGTTGCTCAATAAAAAACTCCATGTCGGATTCGTCGGCCTCCGGTAGCGGAGGTGTAGGTGGTCTCGTCCCGTTCACGACGTTGGCGTTGTCTGAAGCGTTCGCAATGTTGATCACGCATGCTTCCAGATAGCGTGCATGTGCTTTCGTGATGTTCCGATCCTTGCTGGTGACCACGCAGATGCGTTCCCAGAAATCCTTGTCCTCATCCTTGCCGTGTTGGGCAAGCCGTTTGCCAACGTTATCGCTCTCGCCAATGTAGACCTGTGGTGTCCCGGAATCCTCCGGATCGGGTCCGG
>JAJDTE010000004.1:0-5874 GCA_022827325.1 Gammaproteobacteria bacterium
GACTTGAACGATTTCATGTAGGTCTCCAGGCCTCGAGATGCTGTGGCAACTGAGCCCGACGCCTGATGCGTGTCACCGCCATAAGACAACGACCGCAGACCCTGAATATGGTGATCCTGCGGAAATACCGACTTCGCTTCACCGACCAGCCGGTTGTACTCCACGATCCAGCCCTTCGCGACGGTTGATCTATGTGTACCTCCTGCGGATTGACTTGCCAGATCCGCTGCAGACACATTCAGAGCTTCGTTCGACTTGAACGATTTCATGTAGGTCTCCAGGCCTCGAGATGCTGTGGCAACTGAGCCCGACGCCTGATGCGTGTCACCGCTCTACGACAACGACCGCAGACCCTGAATATGGTGATCCTGCGGAAATACCGACTTCGCTTCACCGATCAGCCGGTTGTACTCCACGATCCAGCCCTTCGCGACGGTTGATCTATGTGCACCTTCTGCAGACCGACTCGCCAAATCCGCGGCGGATGCGCTCAATCCCTGGGCAAGTTTCAATTCTTCCTCCGACGAGGGTCTCCGTACCTCAATGATTGATATCCGCTCCTTCGTCCTGCTTCCCGATTCTGGATCTTCCAACCAGAACTCATCGATTCCGATTTCCAGGGAATGACTGTCTATCGTCAACAATGCCCTGCCGACCAGGGAGTCCCTGTGTTCCCAGAAATCCCGGGCACTTTCCCGGTTCACGGGGATGATCATCTCTGCTTTCATATTAATGAGGGCTGAGTCAATTTCCAGGGCACCCACAAATATCCCTTTCTCCGGATCGTATTTTTCCAGTTTCGTGAGGATGGCGCCGCCATGAATGACATCAGCACTTCCCAGCAATTCATTCACACGTTCCAACAATGGCTCCACCTCTTCGGAGAGCAAGCCGCCGTATTTCCGGTTGACTTCGCTCCGGGCCTTCGCCCTGGCGATTGCCGCGTCGCCCTTCTCCCTTGCATCCCGGGCGTGATACTCCGCCTCCGTCTCGAACATGTCCTTCGGCCCGATGGCTGCCAGGCTTCCCTCGTACACTTCCTGAGCATCCTTCAGGCCCGCCTCCCGCAGCGTTTCGATACGGTCTCTCGTATCGCGTATCCGGTCCCTCAGGCGTAATACTTCGGTGGCCGGGTCGTAACCGATGGCAACATCATGAGCCTGTTCCGATTCCACATCAGCCCGGGCCAAGGTCATCGCCTCCTCCGGTTCGGGCGGAACCGGGAGATCGTCAGACCCGGCTATCCTGAAGAATGCCTCCGAGACCTGGCCCTTGACCACTGCTTCGATTTCATAGAAATAGCCCGTCTCGCCGATCCAGCCCTTGTCGATTATCCTGTGACTGACGAGTATCCCCGTGACGTGCGATTCGATCCTCTCCTTCATCATCTGCCGATCCTCCGCAACGGCTTCAGAACCGATGAAGGTCCGGAATTCCTCCAGCACCGTAGACGATTCGAGGATGACCGCCGATGCCTGTTCCACGGCAGACCGTTTCGCCAGTTCGAGGGCGCCATCCCGGCATTGCCTCACGGTGACCTCCTCGCACCCGAACTCTCCCCGGGCTGTGACCGTGCTTTCCCTGGAAAGGCTGTCCTGAAGTTTCCTGAACCGAACAGCCGAAACCTGGCGGTTGAGATTCCCCAGTTCACCCCGGTAGCCTTTCAGTGCCGTCAGCGCCGAGGTCGCAGACGACTTTGCCTCGTGCAGTTGTTCCGTCTTTTCCCCAAGCGCCATGCGCGCCTTTTCATGGGCCGCCTTCGCCGCCGCGTATGCTTCCTTCTCCTTCGCATCGGAAATATCGGAACGGTCACGCGCGAACTCCTGCACCTCCTTCAATTCCTCGAGGGCGGCCTCCATTTCGCCCCTGCGTCGTTCGACCGCCGATTCGGCGGCCTCGAGGTCGCCCTCGTGCCTGCTCATCGCACGGAGCGCATCGTTGTATTCCTTCAGGGCGGAATCATACGACTCCTGAACGTTCTCTATCTTCTTCCGAAGATCGGCCGCTGCATCTCCCCATGAAACCGGAACCGGCCCTGCCGAGAGAAAAACTGCAATAGAGGCGATGATGACAATGGACCTGCTCATGTTGCCATCGCCTTGTCGGGAAACACAGGCAACAGGCCTAACATGACGCCTGAAGGTAACTATTTGAGCAGTTCAACATCCACGTTCTGCCTGCCGAGTACCCTTCCTTCGCCTTCCTGATTGCTTTCGCTGTCCCCTGCGTTTCGAGCAGGCTCGGGTTGTGCGCTCCGGGTCTCGATGGCCTCCCGGATGCGTTCCGCGAGCGCAACACTCCCGGGAGACCAGGAAACGGCGGCAACCGCGACACTTCGGCCATTCGCCGGATGTTCAACGATCCACTCTCCGACCGTGGACAGGCCCCTGAGATCGACATCCCCGGTAGCGGCGCGTATTCGTTCGAGAAATTCCCGATCCACTTCAGCGCCCTCGGCGGCAGTCGCATACTCCACCAGAGCCAGACCGGTGTCTCCGCTTCGTCTCGATTCCAGGGTCTCTCCCACGAATGCACGAATCGCGCCTTCCGCTCGCAGCGCCGCGATCTCGAGGGCCGTTTCATTCGCCCGATCCCGCTGCGTGGGGGATGACGTGCGTGGCGCCGCCTGCCCGAACGACACCAGAACCTGCTCACCCTCTTCGTTGATGACATGGTGGATGCCCCAACTTGCAACCACTTCATCCACGGTCACCGGAAGTGACGCTTCGATCCGGTCACCCGCTTCGTCAGCCAGCATCGGCCGGGCGCTGTCCCCAACCGCACCGGCAAACCGGGACAGCTTTGGTGTCCACACCAGTCCCACCAGTATCTGATAGCTGTTTCCATCCGGTGATGGCCCTTCCAGCACCTGGAGCGGCGTCGCCCCTGCAACGAATGCGGCCGCAGAAGCGAATATCGTTCTCTGGAAGCCGAGACGGAAAGCCTCCTCTTTCCGTGCGCGTGTGCTGTAACGGTCTGGATCATAATCCGGCTCCAGTTCTTGCAGCGCCCTGTCTAATCCGGCTTCGGCAAGGTCTGCGAGTTTACGCTCGATGCGGGCGTTCTGACGAAGCGGCTCGACGAACCTGGTTGACTGTCCCCGATCCCATGACGCACTATCCAGGAGATCGAAAACCTGTTCCCGGGATCCCGCCGTGCCGAGAAAGCGAACCAGTTCGGCCTTGGCCTTGAGATATGCTATCTCGTATGCAAGCCCGCGGGCCTCGATGAATCCGGGGTGCTCCAAGGGAAATCCGACGGTTTCAACTCCCGATGAGACGAAGAGGTTGCCTTTGTGTGCACCCGGCTGCAGACCGGCTCTCGAAAGGAAATCCTTCCACTCTCCATCAAGCCGCCGTGTGTAGCGGATGGCCTTGGACGACAGTACCCGAACCTCCTGATCATCTTCCACTTCAGCGACGGATTCGGTTCTTGTGGATTCGCTTTGCGCATGCAGGGGATATCCGATGAACAGCGCCACCGCAGCCATGGTGCGGCAGACCGGGTTAGCGAAGATTCTCATTGGAACTTTTCCTGTATCTGATTTGATTCGGGGGCTCACGGCAAGCAATCCGCCGTCGGGTGTGAATCCGAAACCGGCAGCACAAACACCATTCGGGCCGAATTTCCGTCCGTGGCCCGGGCTGCAATCCGCAGTCCGGCGACAACGCCGGAAGCCTGGACAAGATGGCGTATTCCTGACCTGACGGTTTCCCGATTCCGGGACGTTTCGGTGTATTCGACTTCCTGTGTGCGGGATCCTCCAGTGCCGCCCGAAAATGACACGATTCTCCGGGCCGCATCGAGGTATGCCTTGCGAACCGCAACGGCAGTATTGCCCAACAAGGAAACCTTCTCGGTCACGTAGAGATCGACGGCATCCCCACAGGCATGCACATGCATGCCCGGATCGAGGAGCCGGGATCCTGGGAAGAGCAGACCTTCGATGCCGGCATCGAGGAACTCGACCTCTTCCGCCCCCGCAGACCTGTCAGATGCAAGCACACCCGCGGAAATGCATACAAGCACTACAGGCAAAATCCGTAGAAAACAAGCATACAAGCCACTCCAGATTCCCATTTGTGGCTCTTCAGAGAGATCAATAATTCAGTTCGTCAATCCGCGACGATGTACCCGTACAGGTTTCGATCATTGTCCGTTCCGGCCAGATCCCTGGTTGCGGTCACTGCCGCCCCAATCATTTGATCTTCCGTCGGCGGACCGAAAAAACCACCCTCGATGCTACCGGTGAATCCCCTGACGCTTGCCACATCCTGACTGCTCTGGCTCCTGTCTCTTCCCGTCAGAGTAGCGGTAAATTCGTTTCCGGTGATCGCCCCGTTGGTGATGCTGAAGCTGCTGGTGCCCCAGGAATCGAATTCCCGGACTGGAACCCATGGCAGACCTGGCGCCATCCCCTTCACATTGGTGATGTTTCCGTTCAGGGTGCCATCGTCGAATGCAACGTTCAGCGTGACATCACCAGCTATTCTTTGACGGTGGCTGCTTGAACCTGAGTTTTGCCGGTACGACTGAGAGTAGAAAGAGCCTGTGAATGTCGCGGTTCCCGTCGGCATGTCTTCGACAAGCGTTCCTGGTCCAGTGATGACGTAATGATTTTGAGTTGATGAACTGTCGCTTGCGTACAGGCCCAGAACGCCAACGTATGGAGTTAATCGACTCCACCATCCATATTGATCGATATCGTAGGGCGAGTCCTCTTCCAGATCAGAACTGTAGTGTTGTCTGGCCTCTGTACCTGGAGGAATGTGATATTCCTGGTCTGCCCTGTTGTAGTCGTTAAACCGATACGTGACGTAGCGGTCTTTCCTGTCCCGGGTATAGTGAAACCTTAATAATGGAAAATCAGGGTCATCAATTCCCTCTCTGGTTAATGATTCGGGCAGCGCCAAAATACCCTTTACGCCGATCCCGTTTGCATTGAGGGTAGTGCGGGATTGTTCCCTCTTAATGTTCGATTCAAACATGTGGGAATCTCCGCGGAATATCAGTTCTTCTTCGTCACCAGCAAAGAATCTTTCAAAATCCTCCGAACCATCACGACTTGACAAATCGGGATAGATTCCAGCTATGGTTGTTCTTATCTTGTAATCCAGTTGACTTCTTTCGGAATGGATATTGTTGGCATCCTGATAGTCGTTATGGTAGTCGCTTATTGATTCCAGCGCTGCTACGTATTCGGAGTAATTGCTGATTACTTCGATTTCGGCCTCTATTGAAGCGTATTCGGTCTGTCGGGCAGCGTCTTCGGACTCCGCATGAGTATCCGTCCCGCCTCCCCCGCCGGTACCGCCGCCCGCATTTCCATCGCCGGAGCCCGGCATCATGTTGTTGCCTCCGCCATTGCCACCTCCGCCGCCGCAGGCGGCCAGAAGCAGGCTCAGGAATACGGCGGCAAGGCCCACCCGGATTTTTTCCATCCTTACAGCAGAATGGATTGCAGATTTCTTTTTCATCGTCTCATTGGTTCTGTTGTTTCGATTCAACGGAACCAATGAAGCGCCCAGTCCCCACGGCAGGCAGACATGCCGGAATGAGAAAAACCCTCTCTCTCCCCGCACCGGCTGTCGATTTGACATCGGCCCTTCCTGCTTGTATGTTCCGATCAGCCCGCCGGATGCGGGTTCCCCGATGCCGGGGGAGGAGACCGGGGAACAGGGCCTTGCCTGTTCGCAAGCCTCCATCGGGACGGCGGAGTTCCCTGCTCTTGCACCGTTAAATCGAATTCCCGGAGTCAAACCGTCATCGGGGCCTGATTCTTGTTCGATACCCTGGGCTGTGTCCGCCCAGGGTCTGCCGGAAATCCCACCGGCACCTGGGCAATCGCCGGCTTCCCGACGCCTTTCCCCAACC
>JAJDTE010000092.1:0-14111 GCA_022827325.1 Gammaproteobacteria bacterium
TCGCCGAAGTGGTCGGCGAGGGCGTCACCCACCATGCCGTCCGGCAACATGAAGAGGTCGAAGGCGCCGCTGTCCAGGGAGGCCTGGATCATGCCCTTGCCGCCCTGGTCGATATAGCCGGCCACCACCAGCAACTCGCCACCGGCCGCAGCCAGCGCACCCACTTCCGCGGAATAGTCCGCCTTGCCGTCCTCGTGGGCCGCCACTGCAGTCACGGACCCCCCGGAGGCCTCGTAGGCGGCCTGGAAGGCATCCGCCAGACCCTTGCCGTAGTCGTTGTTGGTGTAGGTTACCGCCACCGACTTCACCCCGCGGTTGTTCAGCACCTTGGCCATGATCTCGCCCTGGCGGGCGTCGGAGGGCGCGGTGCGGAAAAACAGGCCGTTGTCCTCGATGGTGGACAGGGCCGGGGAAGTGGCCGACGGCGAGATCATCACGACGCCGTTGGCCACGGCAACGTTGTTCAGCACCGCGGTGGTGGCGCCGGAGCAGGTCGCACCGTTGATGGCGGCAACGCCCTCGGAAGTGACCAGGCGCTCCGCGGCGGCGGTGGCGGCCGCGGCGTCGATGCAGGTGCTGTCACCGCGGACGGAGACCACGGTCTTGCCGCCCAGGAAAAGCCCGCTTTCGGAGGCTTCCCGGATCGCCAGTTCGCCGCCCATGGCCATCGGCGCCACCAGGGATTCGGTTGGCCCCGTGAAACCCTGCAGCATGCCGATCCTGACTTCGTCGGCGGCGGCGGTGGCGGAGACGGCCGCAAGGGCGGCGGCCGCGATGATTCGTTTGTTCAGTTGATTCATAGGGAGGTTCCTTATATTAGAAATAATAATTAAATGCCCGGGAACGTACACCCGAAGTGGTGCCAAACTGTATCAAATTCACAGTGGTTCCGAAAGTGAGATTGCCCCGGGGTTACCCGGTGCCCCGTTTGAGGGCACGGATCAGGCTGCGTGCGGGGTGGGTTGCATGCACCAGCGACGCCTGCAGCGGCAATGGCTCACCGCAGATCAGCGACGCAAGCAACTCGCCGCCGAGAGCGGCGTTGGTCATGCCCCGGGATCCCCATGCGGCGGAAATGTACAGACCGGGGGGATACACCGGGTTCCCTGCCGGGGGTCGGTAGTTCCGTCTCAGCATGCGCGGATACTCCGCTGCCAGGCGCTCCGGGTCCGGGAGCGCCCCGACCAGCGGCAGGCGGTTCTCGCTGGACATGCGCACGGCGCAGTGGGCGGTGGAGACCGCCCGGCCCGCATCAGCAGACTCCGCCAGCAATCCCGGCAGGGAGGTTGCCAGGCTGGCCAGGTTCTCCTCGTCCGCCGCCGGGTCCGCGACCGCCTGCCCGTGACCGCGCCGATAGGTGGAACCGACCAGGAAGGGGCCACCGTTTCCCGGAAGCAGGTGGCCGTGATGGCGAATGACGCAGTCCGGCCGGACGCGCAGCATCCCGGCATCGATGAACGTGCTCTGCCCCAAGACCGGCGTGAAGGGCAGCCAGCGGGTCTGGCGCCAGTCCATGGACCGGCCGGAGGCGAACACGAGGACGGGGGCCGTGTGCAGTACCCTGCCGTTTCCATCCAGTGCCTGCCAGGCGGTTCCGTCGTGTCCCGCCTCGTATACGGCACTGCCGGTTCGAAGTGCAATGTTCGGATGCGCGAGCAGGCGGTGGATCCATTCGCCGGGATGGATCCAGCCCGCCCCGGGATAGAACAGTCCCGGGAAACCGCATTCGGCGGAACTGACGGCATTCGCCTGCTCCCCGGTCACGGGATGTACCAGCCACGCCGGCAACGGTCTTGAGGCGATCCGCCCGGCCCGTTGTCGCCGTTCATCAGTCATGCTCAGTTCAAGAACACCGCAGCGACGGTGGAACGTGCGGTCAGGGTCCAGCGCACACAGGTGGTGCAGCAGGTAGACGAAGCTTTGCAGGGAGTACTGCTCCTCCCGGGACGGCCGGGTGGTCAGGAGCGGTGAAAAGACGGCCATGGGACTGCCGCTCGCTTCCATGGACGGCTTCCCGTGGCGCTCCAGCACGGTGACCGACCAGTCCCTTGCCGCCAGGTGGCGGGCCACCTGGGCGCCTGCGATCCCGGCGCCGACCACGATTGCATTCCGGGTGGGAACCTGCATCGGAAGTGTCCGGAACCAGGGTTCCCGGGGACGGTAGTCCGGTGCGACTTTCATGACACCGGCCAGCATCTCCCGCTTGGAGCCGTACCCGGGAATTTTACGGACGTGAAATCCCTGGGCGGCCAGCTCCCGGCGTACCCGGCCTGCCACGGTGAACGTGGCGAACGTCGTTCCCGGGCGGCTCAGCCGCCCGACTTCCCTGAGGACCCGTTCGCTCCACACCTCAGGATTCCTTGACGGCGCGAAACCGTCCAGGTACCAGCAATCCACTCCCGCGACCAGTTCCCGGAGCGAATCGGCCGCGTCGGCGTGGCACAGGGTAAGGGTGACGCGACCCCCGTCCAGTATGCACCGGTGGAACCCGGGGAGCGTGCCGGGCCAGGCGGCGCACAGCTTCCGGGACAGCGGGCCGAGTTCGGGAAACAGCGCATGGCAGGCCTTCAGGGTTGCCCCCTCGAGCGGGTGCTTTTCCGCCGAGACGAAATGCAGTCTCGCACCGGCCGGCGCGTGCCGGCTCCAGCATTGCCAGGTGGCAAGGAAGTTGAGACCGGTGCCGAACCCTATTTCGGCGATGGTGAAGGAACCGTGTCCGGCCCACCGTGCCGGCAGGCAGTTGCCGGCCAGGAAGACGTGCCGGGCCTCGGCGAGTCCGTCCTCACGGGAGAAATACACATCCCGGTACTGCGGAGAGTAGGGGGTGTTGTCGAGAAATTCGATTTTCAACGAGTTCCTGTGCCGTAACGGGGTCTTCGCCCGGGTCGATATTCCGGTTGATTGTAGTCACAAACGAGACGCCAACGTTCCGAAGGGCCTGGTTTGTTCACCTGGGCCTGGCGGGATTGCGTCCGTACCGGCGCCCGGTGGATTTCCCCCGGCCTGCCAGCAATGCCAGCTTCCCGTGGCGGTTCATTTTTCGGATGTCATACTCCCGGCGGCTGGCGGCGGCATGGTTTTCCGCTTTCTCGGACCAGGCCAGCCTGACCGGTCTGCGGCTGCGGGTGTAGCGTGCGCCCCTGTCAGAGGAATTGTGTTCCTTAAGCCTGCGTTCGAGATCCGTGGTGATTCCGGTATAGAGCGTGCCGTCGGCGCAGCGCAGGATGTACACGTGCCAGGTCTGCTGCTTTTCCATGACCCGGGTTCAGCGCCAGGCCGGATTCATGGCGCAGCCGGCGGCGCGCATGCGGTTGATCCGGGCGTAAACGTCCGGTTCCGCCTCACTCCCCGCCGGACCGCGCCGAACCGCAAGATTCGCATCCGGTGCGTCCAGTTGACCGCTTCCCGAAGAGGTTGGACCGGAAAACGCCGATACGGGCAATGCAACAGCCGGACAGGGTCGGCGTCTACGGGGAATCGTCCGGGGCGGGCCGGAGCGGAAGCCGGCACTTGCGGCAGAAATACTCCGCCATCCCCCGAGTCATCCGGTTGTGCCGGATCCCCGAGACCTTGTGGGTTGCGCAGCCGCAGACATAGTCAAAATAACGCATGCGGCGGCTTGGCAGGTCGGCGATGTCCTCCGGACGATAATCGGCCGTCGCCCTGGGCGCTGCCCCGAAGGCATGCATGACCGCCCGCCATTCAGGACCGTGGGGGCGGACTGTGCCGGAGCGGTGGCGCCGGCTGATCACGTAATGCGCCACCTCGTGGGGCACGGTTTCCGCCAGGTTTTCCTCGAACCACCGGGAAAATATCCAGGGGTTGTAACGGATCTCCGCCTGGCCATGGCGGATACGGAACATGCCCGCGGCCCGGCCCTTCAGGTTGAAATGCACCGGCAGCGGCGGCAGGGTTATGTCAAACAGGGAGGCGGCCCGGTGTATCAGCGTGTGGGTGCGGTCGATGACCCTTCGTTCCTGGTGTCGGTCCAGTCCGGCCGGCGCTGGGCGGGTGGAAGCGTTTGAAGCTGTCAAGATATTTTCCATACAATACGCGCCTTTCATTGTAACCCTACCGGAACCCCCACTGCATGGCAGAATTCATTCCTGGACAGCGATGGATCAACGATGCCCAGTTGCACATGGGCCTCGGTACCGTCCTCGGCACCGACCTGCGCACCGTGACCGTCCTGTTCATGGCCACCGGCGAAACCTTCGTTTACGCCAAGGAATCGGTTCCCCTGACCCGGATCCGTTTTGCCCCCGGCGATCACATCGTCACCCTGGAAGGGGATTCCATGGAGGTGGAGGGCGTGGCGGAGAGGGAGGCCCTCATCATCTACAGTGCACGGGATGCGAACGGTCGCCTGCACGAGGTCGAGGAAAGCCGTCTCGACAATCAGATCCAGCTCAACCGTCCCACCGAGAGACTGTTCAACGGCCTGGTTGACCGGGATCCCTGGTTCGAACTGCGTTACCAGACCAGGCTGCTGTCCACCGCCATGGCAACGGATCCGTTGCGGGGACTGATCGGTGGACGCGTAAGCCTCATTCCGCACCAGCTTTACATCGCCAACGAGGTGTCCAACCGCCACGCGCCCCGGGTGCTGCTGGCGGACGAAGTCGGGCTCGGCAAGACCATCGAGGCCGGCATGATCATCCATCACCAGCTGGTCACCGAGAGGGTGGGACGAGTTCTCATCGTGGTGCCGGAAAGCCTGGTGCACCAGTGGCTGGTTGAAATGCTGCGCCGGTTCAACCTCCACTTCCGCATCTTCGATGCCGAGCGGATCGAATCATTGACCGCCGGCGGCGCTTCCGGTGACGGGGAGGACGCCGACGATACCCTGGCGCAAAACCCGTTTCACAGTGTACAGCTGGCGTTGTGCAGCCTGGAGTTTCTCTGCAGCGATCCGAAGACCTACAGGCAATGCTGTGCCGCCGGCTGGGACATGCTGGTGATGGACGAAGCGCATCACCTGGAATGGTCCGAAGACGATCCGGGATTCGAATATCAACTGATGGAGAATCTCGCACGGGGCATTCCCGGAATCCTGCTGCTCACGGCCACGCCGGAACAGCTCGGGCGCTCCAGTCATTTCGCCCGGCTCAGGCTGCTGGATCCGCACAGGTTTCCGGACTTCGGGCAGTTTCTGGCCGACGAGGAGGACTACGAACCCGTGGCGAGCGCGGTGGACGCGATACTCACGGCGGATGGGGGAGTCGGTGCAGGCGCCCTGGAAGAGGTGCGACGCAGGCTGGGTGCGGAGTTCGCGGATGATGTCGAGCGCATCGGCAGGTCATCCACGGAACCGGATACGCTCCGCGAGGCGCGGGACAGGGTGCTCGGAGCCCTGGTTGACCGCCATGGCACGGGCCGTGTCCTGTTCCGGAACACCCGTTCCGCAGTGCACGGATTTCCGGGAAGGGAGGTGCATCATTATCCGTTGCCGCTTCCGGACGCCTACGCCGAGGCGTTCTACCAGATCGCAGGAAGCGAGCTGTCGGAAATGCAGCTGTTGCTGTGCCCGGAACTCCTGTACCAGGCCATCACGGAGTCGCCCGACTGGGCCGGCGTGGATCCCCGGGTGGAGGCCCTTGCGGATATCCTGCAGAAGCACCGCAGGGAAAAGATACTCGTCATTGCAGCCAGCGCGGATACCGCCCTGGATCTCGCCGAGTGGCTGCGGGTGGCAAAGGGCATCGGCGCGGCCGTGTTCCACGAGGGAATGAGCCTGCTTGAACGTGACCGCGCGGCGGCCTGGTTCGCCGACCGGGAGACGGCTGCGAGCGCCCATGTGCTGATCTGTTCCGAGATCGGCAGCGAGGGGCGGAACTTCCAGTTCGCCCATCATCTCGTCCTGTTCGACCTGCCGCTGAATCCCGACCTACTGGAGCAGCGGATCGGCCGGCTTGACCGCATCGGCCAGACCAGGACCATCCACCTGCACGTGATGTTCATGCAGGACACCGCCCAGGAGGTCATGTATCACTGGTACCACGAGGGGCTGAATGCCTTTGCCCGCACCTGTCCCGTGGGCCACGCGGTGTTCGCCCGGATGCGGGAGGAAATCACCCGGGTGCTGCATGACCCGGCACGCCGGTACCAGGGCCTGGTGGCGGAAAGCGCAGCTCATTACCGGGAACTCACCGAGGCCCTGCAAAAGGGCAGGGACCGGTTGCTGGAATACAATTCCTGCCGCCCGGGGATTGCGGAGCACCTGTGCCGGCTCTCCCTGTCCCATGACCGCAACAGTACCCTCAAGGACTACATGGAGACCGTGTTCGACTGTTTTGGAGTGGATCACGAATTCCATTCTGAGGGGTGCCACGCCATCAATCCCGGGGCGCACACGACCTTGCCCCTGCCGGCCCTGCCGGACGAGGGCATGACCGTCACCTATGACCGGGCCACCGCGCTCAGTTTCGAGGATGTGAACTACCTCACATGGGACCACCCCCTGGTGACCGATGCCATGGACATGATTCTTGGCGGAGAACTCGGCAACACCTCGGTGATTGCCGTGCCCCTGGAGGGCGTGGAACCCGGCGTGATCCTGCTAGAAGCGATTTTTGTGCTTGAATCCGCGTCCAGCGAAACTCTGCGGAGCAACCGGTATCTTCCTCCCACCACCATCCGGACACTGATCGATCAGCACGGGAGGCGGCATGACCACTTGCCGAGCCATCGTACCCTGGAAAGTCCCGGCAGGCAGCTGCGACCGGAACTCGTGCGGAAGTTACTCTCGACACGCCACAAGCTGCTGAGAAAGATGGTGGCAGCCAGTGAAAGGCTCGCCGGTCAACTGGCACCCGAACTGCTTGCTCGGGCGGTGGAGAACGGGCGGGGTGTGCTGTCCCGGGAAATCGAGCGGCTCGAAGCGTTGGCCTCTGTCAATCCGAATGTCCGCCAGGAAGAGATCCACCACCTGCACAGCCAGCTTGGCGACCTCACCGACCGGCTGGAGTCGTCCTCGCTGCGTTTCGATGCCCTCCGGGTGATCGTGGCCACCTGATCCATGACTAGGGAAGACCCGGTTCGCGCATTCCTGGCCCTGACGCCGGATGACATGCTGGATGCTGTGGAGAACCTTGGCATTCCCTGCGACGGCCGTTTCCTTGTGCTGAACAGTTACGAGAACCGGGTGTTCCGCGTGGGTGTGGAGGAGGGGCCACCGGTGGTAACCAAGTTCTACCGTCCGGAGCGATGGACCGACGAGGCGATCCTGGAAGAGCACCGGTTTACCCGTGAACTCGAGGACCAGGAGATACCGGTCGTCGCGCCGCTCAGGGCGGCTGACGGCCGGACACTGCACCATTCGGGGCCATTCCGTTTCAGCCTGTACCCATACCAGGGCGGCCGTGCCATGGAGCCGGACAACCCGCAGCACCTGGAAATGCTTGGCCGGTTCATCGGTCGTATCCACGCGGTCGGGTCCAGGGAGTCCTACCGGGACCGTCCAGCAATCGACGTGGACAGCTTTCTCCGCGAACCCGGCACCTTCCTGGTGGCGGAAGGCCATATTCCCCCGCACCTGGAGCGCCGGTGGCTGGCTTCACTCGACATGCTGTGCGACATTGCCGAAGATGCCATTGCCAGGGTGGGGCACCTGCCGAGGATCAGGCTGCATGGCGATATGCATCACGGCAACATCCTGTGGACGGACCAGGGCCCCCACATCGTGGATTTCGACGATGCGCGCACGGGGCCGGCGATCCAGGATCTGTGGATGTTTCTTTCCGGGGACGGCGACTACCTGGAGGCAAGGCTGCAGGACCTGCTTCGGGGATACGACCTGTTCTATGATTTCAATCATGCCGAGATACGCCTGGTGGAAGTGATGCGCACGTTGCGGCTGGTGTATCATGCCGGCTGGCTTGCCTCGCGCTGGCGTGACCCCGCGTTCCCCCGGGCCTTTCCATGGTTCGATTCCGGGCGATACTGGGAACAGTTGATGGGAGATCTCGACGACCAGGCGCTGAGGATGCAGGCCGCTTTCGCATGATTTCCCGCCATCGGATTCTGACAATGGATGCATCCCGCACCGAACGCGGCTGATGAGTGACACCCTGCCACAGATTCGCAGCTTCCTGGAGAATTCCGGGTTGGCCTTCGAGGTCTGGGACTGTGATCCTGACCTGGCGGATACCGCGCAGTTTTGCGCCCATTACGGAGTGCCGGCGGAGAATTCCGCAAATACCATCCTGGTGCGCTCAAAAACCGGTGAGCGCAAGCATGCCCTTTGCGTGCTGCTGGCCACGCATCTGCTGGATGTCAATCACACCGTGCGGAAAAAACTCGGTGCGCGCAGGGTTTCCTTTGCCGACGCGCAGGAGACCAGGGAAATCACCGGAATGGAGATCGGCGGCGTGACCCCCATCGGATTGCCGCCGGAACTGCCTATCTGGGTGGATGACACGATCATGCAGCGTGAATACATCATCCTCGGCGGTGGCAACCGTACGTCCAAGCTCAAGGTTTCGCCGGAACTGGTCTACCGGCTGCCCGCAGCGGAGATAGTTCCGGGTCTCGCCAGGCCGCGTTCATAGAGTGCCGGCGGAGTTTCCGCCGCATTCCGGACAAGAAGACCAAAACGCCCCCGCTAGCATTCACCGGCAGGGGCTCCAAGAAGTATTTTGCATGACCAGGGATACCCCGGGCTTGCCGGGTCGTTGAAAGCATATCATGCGCATCTCCACCATGGGGTTGGATTTGCCGTAGTTACGAATTGATTACGATAAAACCCCGTGGTCAACAGCGTGACAGTGCAGAAGTGCACAGCACATGCCTGATCATGGTGATCGGGATCACGTGATGCGCAACATGATTTTTTGAACTGGCTTCATATGCGATAGTCGCGTTTCGACCCGACTGTGGATACGGCCATGTTAGGGAATCTATTCGTTCGCCGCCGTCCGTCCGTTCATTCGTCCGTGCACCGCATGTACGATAAGAGCCTGCTCGTTATAATTGGGGACGATTCAGCTTTGGAGCCTTGAATGGAATCATGCCCCAGTCGGTGTCCTTGTCTGTGAGTCAGTGCACAAGATCCTTGGTTCTCGCGCTTTTCGGGAAGGCTGCCTGCCGGCTGTTACCGGTGCAGTGCCATGTGGTCGAAAACCGGTTTTGAACAACGGAATATTGGTTGCATGAAATTCAAAATTCAAACCATTATCGATCGGCGTATCCTCGCACTTACCGCGCTAGCAGGGGCGATGCTCTTTTTCATCTATGATCTTGTGACGGACTGGTTTCACGAAGAGGAATACGGAATCATCCATTTTGCTCTGGAGTCCGTCGTGTTCGCCGGCATTACGATTGCGTTCATTCTTGGCCTTCGCGACCTGCGGCAGCTACGGGTCCGGCTGGTCCGGGAGAGGCGCCTGAACAGAAAGCTGTCAGCCGAACTTGCAGATAGCATAAACGACCAGATGGATGAATGGAATCTGACTCGTAGTGAAAGGGATGTCGCTTGGCTGATCATCAAGGGATATCGCTTTTCGGAAATCGCCGAGGCTCGAGGCGTCAGGGAAAATACAACGCGATTGCAGGCTACTTCCGTTTATTCGAAGGCAGGGGTTCATGGCCGCGCCGAATTTGTGGCCGAGATTATTCAGCCTCTCCTGATATCTGTTCAGGACGATTCCTCTCCTCGTCTGGAGGAAGCGAATGCGGAAATGGGCTCAAGTTGAATTCGGCTCAGACCCCCAGCAGAACGACCTGGTTCTGTATTCGTCGAAACGGAGTGTCTCGACGTAAGGGTTGGGTTGAAACTGCTTCGTTGGCCAACCTGCGCCGCCTTGTCGACGCACGTCCTGACGAGGTGGTTGAGATATCCATTGCAGAGAATTTTCGGCGCGTTGCGTACAAACAATTCCGGCGCGTTTTTTTCCCACGTGCAAGGGGCATCATAGGGATGGAGGTCCGCTTTCGTGGGCAGATCGCCCGTTTTGCACCAACGCACATGATAGCAACAAACCTCGGATTCGATCGTGCATTGGACAGATTTCTTGAAGAGCGGGATGCCATTCGGGAAGATTTCGCTGCAGACGGGCATCTGCTGTCATTCACTGCAAGACAGTACCTGCTTCCTCCTGGTGATAAAGACAGCCCGGTAGAACTCTTTCGTGGTGCCACATTGGTCGAAGCCGAGGCATCAAGTGATGAAGGTCGAGCGACCACGGTTGGAAACGGTATAGGGCAGTGGATGCTCAGCAATCTATCGCCCGATGGTGCCCTGCCCTACAAATACTGGCCTAGCCGGGGTGAAGAATCACCCGCGGATAATGCAATCCGGCGTTTTCTGGCGTCAATCTCCCTTGCCCGCCTGGGCGCACTACAAGGTTCCGTGCAGGTTATTGAAGCCGCACAGAGAAACCTGCGATTCAATCTACAGCGCTATTTCAAGGAAATTGATGGTGGACGTGGTGCAATTGTGGAATCAACTGGAGCAAAACTCGGTGCTGCTGCGGTTGCCGGACTGGCGATCCTTGAAAGCCCGGCCAAAGAAGCGTTCTCCAGAGAACTGACCCTCCTCGCGGCAGGGATCAATACTCTTGTTCACGAAGAGTATGGCTTCCGCACGTTCTTTTTTCCGACTGAACGCGATGGCCAGAACTGGAATTTCTACTCCGGCGAGGCGCTGCTGTTCTGGGCTGAAGCGGCACGTAGGGGACTTTCGATTGCGCCATCCGTTGAACGCTGTGTAAATACATTCGAATGCTGTCGTAAATGGCACCTGCGAAAACGTAATCCTGCTTTCGTGCCATGGCACACGCAAGCCTGTGTGTCGTTGTTTGCCCAAACCAGGCATCGCGAATTGGCTGATTTTGTATTCCGGATGAATGACTGGCTCCTTCCGATGCAGCAGTGGGACAAGCTGGATACCGACCTGCGTGGCAGGTTCTATGATCCCCGTCGGCCCGATTTCGGTCCACCGCACGCAGCTTCAACGGGGGCGTATCTTGAGGGTCTCGCAGACGCTGCATCGCTGGCACGGGAGCTCGGTGAAGAAGGACGAGCCAGGCTATACGAACGTTCGATACACCGTGGCTTGAGATCTTTGCGGCAACTCCAGTTTCGAGATCATAGAGATGCTTTCTATGTCTCTCAATCCAGACGTGTACTTGGTGCGCTGAGGACGGAGGCTTATGACAATTCAGTCCGTGTGGATTCCGCCGCCCACGCCCTCATGGCGACAATCAAGGTACTGCATCCGATGCAGTTCGACACCTGCTCCTCCGAATCCAAGGAATCGTGAACATAATTTTCTGGAACAGTTGCAGAACTGTATAGCCAGGCAGGCAATCATGAACGTAACAGGGGTGTACTCATCTAAACGTTCAATCTGATACAGATGTCAGGAAACTCGCTGGTCAGTATCGCACCCAGGCCGAACATAGAATCCATTCCCGGGTAAAGGGAGGACATCGAAAATCAGGTGAACCCGTGGCTCGGAAGAGGGGTTCTCGGCCCAATGACGGACCTTGTTATCGAACGCCCACAGTTCACCCTCGCGCATCACGACCGTCTCGTTTCCGGCGGCGAGTGGACTACCCCGAGGGCTCTTGAGAACCAGGTGAAGGCGATCCCGGATCCGGTAGTAGGATCCAGCATCAACATGAGGAAATACCTGGCATTTCGGTAGCAGTGTCACTAGAGTCGCCCGTCCTAGTGTCGCTTCAAGCTCCTCGGCAATCCGCTCGCAAAATGCCAACGCACATGGGAATTTCTTGGCGGCCGGCGCCGTTCGACTCTCGTGGACATTGTTGGCATTTTTCTCTCCCGGCGGTAGTGGTTTTCTGGGGACGCGCAAGAAGATATTCTGTGTATTGCGCTGACAGCGGACCTTGCGCTGACGACTCGTGTCAACCAGCCACATTTCCGGAGCTGCATCCATTTCATCCAAAAGCGGACTGATCTCCACATTCTCAGCAATCTTGGTGAAATGGAGCATGTTCGTCACTACCTCCAGTTCAATGACCATGGAAGCCGTACGTTGTCGCCATCATCATCGCCATCGCCGTCTCCATCGCCGTCTCCATCGCCGTCTCCATCGCCGTCTCCATCGCCGTCTCCATCGCCGTCGCCATCGCCATCGCCGTCGCCGTCTCCGTCGCCGTCTCCATCGCCGTCTCCATCGCCATCGCCATCGCCGTCGCCGTCTCCGTCGCCGTCTCCGTCGCCATCGCCGTCGCCATCGCCATCGCCGTCACCATCCCCGTCGCCGTCGCCGTCGCCGTCGCCGTCTCCATCCCCGTCGCCGCTATCCGCGCGGACTTCTTGAAAGTAATGAATAGGTACCTTCCCACCGACGTACTGAATACCGTTGCCCAACAACAGGATCAACGTCATCAAGAATCCACCCAGAATAAATAATATCTTCTGAAAAAGAACGGGAATTTTCTTCAGAGGGCTGTTCATATCCATGATGTCCAGACCTAATTCATGTTTGGGCCACAAAGAGTCCCGTTATATATCAGCTGTGTCTATACCGGTTTAGCCATAAAACCAGATCTTTATAACGACTGCTATATTGTCGATCCAGAAAATCCTCGTTTCAGGCGGCCACAAGAACCAGTGGTTGAACACCGCCATACCCATATGCTGATGTTTTCAATCGCCCGGACCATTCCGGAGATTGCCTGATGTTACAAATGCAATGGACGCCACAACCAATGCCCAATATCCAAAATAACAATTCAACTAAGACCGGCCATGAGGCAGAACCCGTCAGGTGGACAATTCGACCTCGCCGCCGGGGGTGCTGATACGGGCCACGAGCCGGGCCTCGGCCGGGTCGCTCACTTCCTTGATCACGACTGCGGTATCGGCGCCGATGGCTGCAAGCAGCCCCTGCAACCACCCGGGGTAGGAATGGTACAGGGTCAGGGACTTGAGCCGGCACTCCATATCCGGCATGCGTGACGCCGGATGGAACTCCATCTGCCACTGGATACACAGTGGGAAGAATCCGCCGGCGAACAGACGTCCGTCATCCGGAAGGGCGACCTTCCAGCGAAGGTCGTCCCTCCGGGCCTCCAGGACCTCCCCCACGATGATTCGGCTCGATGCCAGCAGGGTTTCCAGACTGTCCGTGTTGACGGCCCAGGTCAGGAGCCGCGGTGCATCCGCGAGGCCGCGGATCACCGACGGGTCATCCAGGCCGAACCATCGGGGCCGCGCGGGCGGTGTCATCTCGGGGTTGACAGCAATGATCTCGAGATACACGCCGTCCCCGAGGGTCATCACCCGGTTATGTGTGCCCATCATCTCGTGGCGGCCACCGGGAGGCACCCGCACGCCGAGCCTCGATTCCACGAAGTCCGCGCCCTCGTCCAGAGAGCGGGCGGCAACGACGACATGGTCAAGCCGGGTCCGGGTCGTATTCATCCTTCCAGCTGCTCGGAAAGGTCGATGAAGTCCGTGGCCACGTAGGTATAGTCGTTTTCCGCCACGAGATCGAAATCCTGGTCCGGTCCGTATTCCGTCGGGCGGGGCACGAAAGCGGTGGCAAGTCCGAGGGCCCCGGCGGCGACGAGGTCGCTGTTGTGGGCCGCCACCATGCAGCACTGCTCCGGCGCGAGGCCGAGCATCCTGGCGGATTCCAGGTACGCCCCGGGCTGTGGCTTGTAGTGCCGGGTCACCTCGGCGCCGAGCACCATGTCCCAGGGCAGGGAGGAAAACCTGGCCATGTTCACGATCAGTGCAACGTTGCCGTTGGAGCAGGTGGCAATTACACGGGTTTCCTTCATCCTGGCAAGTCCCGCCGCCGCGTCGGGCCAAGGCCTGAGACGGTGCCAGACCCGGTTCAGCCGGTCCCGTGCCGGCTCATCCAGGTGATCCAATCCGAATTCCGGAAGAAGCGTGTCCAGGCTTTCACGGTGCAGCACGTCGAGAATGGTCCAGGGCCGCTCGCCGGTGCGCACCCTTTCCATGGCGGGCTGGTACATGCCGCGCCAGCGATCGGCAAACACTTCCCAGTTCACGTCGATGCCGAGACGCCGGTTCATGGCCAGGCCTTCCCCGACAATGGAGGCGCGCCAGTCCACTACGGTGCCGAAGACATCAAACAACAGCGCGCGAATGTCAGGCTTGGTCATCAGGGCATG
>JAJDTE010000156.1:0-11127 GCA_022827325.1 Gammaproteobacteria bacterium
TGGCCCTGCCCTGTCAGCCCCTCAGCAATCCAGGGTGTTGTCCCGCTCCCACTGCGTGATGGACCGGGTGAAGTCATTCCACTGTTCCAGCTTCAGCTTGCAGTAGGCGTCCATCAGCTCTTCGCCCATCGCTTCGCGCAGCGATGTGGCCTTCTGTGTCGCCCGGATGGCGTCGAGCAGGTTCAGTGGCAGCTTCTTCAGGCCCCGCACCTTGTCGCCCTCCTCGTACATGTTGATATCGAGCCGCTTGCCCGGATCACGCTTGTTGGCGACGCCGTCGAGTCCGGCGGCGAGGATCCCGGCCTGCAGGAGATAGGGGTTCGCGGCGCCGTCCATCAGGCGCAGCTCGAACCGCCCGGTATCGGGAATCCGGACCATATGGGTCCGGTTGTTGCCCCCGTAGCTGACCGCGTTGGGCGACCAGGTGGCACCGGAAAGGGTGCGCGGGGCATTGATGCGCTTGTAGCTGTTCACCGTGGGGTTGAAGATGGAGGCGAGCCCCTCGACGTTGTGCATGATACCGCCGAGGAAATGGTACGCAAGGGCGGAAAGGCCCATCTCGTCGGTTTTCTTCTCGAACAGGTTCCGCTTGCCGTCCCGGTTCCAGAGCGAGACATGGGCATGGCAGCCGTTGCCGGTCAGGTTGGTGAAGGGCTTGGGCATGAAGGTTGCGCGAAAGCCGTTGTTTTCCGCGATCTGCCGGACCATGTACTTGAAGAACACGTGCCTATCGGCGGTTTTCAGGCAGTCATCGAAATCCCAGTTCATCTCGAACTGGCCGTTGGCGTCCTCGTGGTCGTTCTGGTAGGGCCCCCAGCCAAGCTCGATCATGGCATCACAGATCTGGGTGATGACGTCGTAGCGCCGCATCAGCGCGGACTGGTCGTAGCAGGGCTTGGACTGGATGTCCCGGGAGTCGGAGATCTCGGTGCCGTCGGCATTGACCAGGAAGAACTCGCATTCCACGCCGGTCTTGAGCCGGTAGCCCTTCTTCGCCGCCTTTTCCACCTGGCGCCTCAGCGCCACGCGGGGAGAGGCCTCCACCGCCTTGCCGTCCATGTAGAGGTCGCCGGCGAGCCAGCCCACCTCCTTCTTCCAGGGCAGCTGGATCAGGCTGTCGGGGTCCGGCACCGCGAACATGTCGCTGTCCGCCGGGGTCATGTCGAGCCAGGCGGCGAATCCGGCGAAACCAGCGCCGTCCTTCTGCATGTCGCCGATCGCCCGGGCCGGAACCAGCTTGGAGCGCAGCACGCCGAACAGGTCGACGAAGCTGATCAGGAAATATTCGATTTTCTTCTGTTTCGCTACGGTAGCGAGATTGGTGGCCATGGTGTCACTCCTGCCTGGTGCTGTGGGGTTGTTGTGGGAACGTGAAAAGATTATGGCAAAGATTTTCCCTGGGGCAAAACCACGGATGGCTCCCCGGTTCGGTGCGCAGTCGGCCGGCGGCCTGAAGCCGGGACGCTCCGGGGCCGGCCATCAGAACCCGCCCTGCCCGGGTATCCAGTCGGTCCCCGCCAGCGGAATCCGTGCCATGGCCGCCGCCTCCACGGTGAGGGCCACCATGTCCTCCGGTTCCAGGTTGTGAACGTCGGTCTTGCCGGCGGCCCGGGCCAGGGTCTGCAGTTCCAGGGTCAGCACGCGCAGGTAATTCGCCAAGCGGTGGCCGGCCTTGACCGGATCCAGCCGCCTGCCGAGATCCTCGTCCTGGGTGGAGATCCCGGTCGGGTCGCGGCCCTCCTGCCAGTCGTCGTAGTAGCCCGCGCTGGTGCCGATCCGGTTGTATTCTTCCTCGTACTCCGGGGCATTGTCTCCCATGGCGATCAGCGCCGCGGTGCCGATGGACACGGCGTCGGCGCCAAGGGCGAGCGCCTTGGCCACATCCGCGCCGGAGCGGATGCCGCCGGACACGATGAGCTGCACCTCGCGGTGCATGCCGAGATCCTTGAGCGCATCCACGGCCAGGCGGGTGGCGGGCAGCGTGGGGATGCCGACATGCTCGATGAAAACGTCCTGGGTGGCCGCGGTACCGCCCTGCATCCCGTCCACCACGACGACATCGGCGCCGGCCTTGACCGCCAGCTGCACGTCGAAAAACGTCCGCGTGGCGCCCACCTTGACAAACACCGGCACCTGCCAGTCGGTGATCTCGCGCAGTTCCAGGATCTTGATTTCCAGGTCGTCCGGGCCGGTCCAGTCGGGGTGGCGGCAGGCGCTTCTCTGGTCGATGCCCTGGGGGAGGTTGCGCATCCCGGCCACCCGGTCGCTGATCTTCTGCCCGAGCAGCATCCCGCCGCCGCCGGGCTTGGCGCCCTGGCCCACCACCACCTCGATGGCGTCGGCCTTGCGGAGGTCCACGGGATTCATCCCGTAGCGGGACGGCAGGTACTGGTAGACCAGGTGCCTGGACTGTCCCCGCTCCTCCGGGGTCATCCCGCCGTCGCCCGTGGTGGTGCTGGTGCCCACCTCGGAGGCGCCGCGTCCCAGGGCCTCCTTGGCCTGGGCCGAGAGCGCCCCGAAGCTCATGCCGGCGATGGTGATGGGAATGCTGAGTTCAAGGGGCTTCTGCGCGAACCGGGTCCCCAGGGTGACCCCGGTGTCGCACTTCTCGCGATACCCCTCCAGGGGGTAGCGCGAGACGCTGGCGCCGAGAAACAGCAGGTCGTCGAAGGTCGGGACGGTTCGCTTGGCGCCGCCGCCCCGGATATCGTAGATACCCTCCCTGGCCGCCCGCTGGATCTCGCGGATGACCGGGCGGCTGAACGCGGCGGATTCGCGCAGCCAGCTGGGATCGATCTTGTTTGCCATGGTGCGGACCTCAATACGCGCTGACGTTGTCAATCTTGAAATTGTAGAGCTGCCGGGCGGAACCGTAGCGGCGGAACCCGGCGGGGTCGGTATCCATTCCCGCCCGTTCCAGCAGGGCGCCAAGTTCCGCGGCATGCCCCTCGCCGAGTTCCTTTTCGATACAGTCGGCCCCGAGGCCCGAGACCCGTCCGCGGACGTAGATCCGGGCCTCGTAGATGGAATCGCCCAGGGAATCCCCCGCGTCGCCGCAGACCACCAGGATGCCGCTTTGCGCCATGAACGCGCTCATATGCCCGATGGATCCCCCGACGACAATGTTGACGCCCTTCATGGAGATGCCGCAGCGGGCGGCCGCGTCGCCTTCCACCACGAGCAGGCCGCCGTGGGCGGTGGCACCGCAATACTGGGAGGCATTCCCCCGGACGCGCACTTCCCCGCCCATCATGTTCTCCGCCAGGCCGGGGCCCGCGTTGCCGTGCACCGTGACCAGGGCGCGGTCGTTCATGCCGGCGCAGTAGTACCCCACGTGGCCGTGAATGTCGACCCGGGTCTCGTGCATCGCGCCGGCGGCGACGTTGTGCTTGCCGCCGGGATGTTCCACCGTCACGGCCTGGCCGGCGGATCCGTCGGAGTGGAGGTAGGCGTTGAGTTCCCGGACGCCGGCATCCTGAAGATCGAATGACGGCATGTCAGTGCCTCTCCCAGCTGTAGATGGTGGCCGGGTCCGGCTCCCAGATCCGGGCGTTCTCGCTGCCCGGGAGCTGGGCGATGGCGCGGTATTCCGAGGACATCGCCACCCAGTCTTCGGTCTCCGCCAGCACTGCCGGCTTGCAGGCGATGGGATCGCGCAACACGGCGAACCCCTCGCGGGTGCCGATGGCGAAGGTGTAGAAACCGTCCAGGTCGGCGATGGCGGCTTCCAGGGCCTCGTTCAGGCCGGCGCCCTGGCCCAGCCGCCAGGTCAGGTAGCCCGCCGCCACCTCGCTGTCGTTGTCGGTCTGGAAACGGATGCCGTCGCGGCGGAGTCTCTCCCGCCAGCGGTTGTGGTTGGAAAGGGAGCCGTTGTGCACCAGGCAGAGGTCCCTGCCGGTGGAAAACGGGTGGGAATGCTCCGTGGTCACCGCGCTTTCGGTGGCCATGCGGGTATGGCCAAGGGCATGGGTGCCGGCCGTACCCCGGAGGGCGAACTTGTCGATGACCCCGGCGGGAAGACCCTTTTCCTTGTAGATCTCGATGGCGCTGCCGATGCTGGTGACGCGGATGTCCCCGAAGCGTTCCTCCAGCCAGGCGGCGATCCGGTCGCTGTCGGCGTCCCCGCCGGTTTCGGCCACCACCACCGCGTGGTTGGCCAGCGGGGTCAGCGTCGACCGGGAGTCCAGTCCGTCCCGGATCTCGTCGGCAACGGCTCCCCAGTCGACGTCATCCGGTCCCTGCAGGGTGATCTTCACCGACCCCGCTGGGGCGGGCTCGTGGTAGAGAGCCACGCCCGCGCTGTCCGGACCGCGGTCGGTCATCTGGATCAGCATGTCGGAGAGCATCTCGCCGAGGCGGCCCTCCAGGTCCGGGTTCTTGTAGTACAGCCCGACGATTCCGCACATGACCAGCCTGTCAGGGAGATGGATGGGTCACGGATGGTAGCACCGGGAATCCGGCGAATCAACTACCATGAAACATAGTTTAATTATATGAATCAATCCGTATCCGTTCCATGCCGCCCCACGATCACCGCGAGCATCCGGATCGGCAGTTTCTGCAGCTGTTCCGGGCCATGGGGGGCGTCGGAGTCGAAATACAGGGAGTCGCCGGGTTTCATGGCATAGGTCCGGCTGGCATGACGGTAGATCATCTCCCCTTCCAGCAGGTGGATGAATTCCACTCCGTCATGCTGGAACAGGGGGAAGATCTCGGATTCGTCGGTCAGCGTCACCAGATAGGGTTCCACCATGGGGGACTGCCCGCTGGAATGGCCGAGCAGCTGGTACTGATGGCCGGCCCGCGTCCCCTGGCGTTCGATGGTGAGTCCCTTGCCCGACGGCACGAACGTGGCCTCCCGGGTCTCCTCGTAGAGGCGGAACAGCGCGGTGACCGGCACGTGGAGCGCGGCGGCGATGCCGTTGAGCGTGGCCAGCGAGGGAGAGGTCAGCCCGTTTTCCACCTTGGACAGCATGCCCGGCGACAGCCCGGAGCCGCGGGCCAGGTCCGCCACGGTCATGCCCTGATGCGTACGGTACGCCCGCACCTGCCGTCCGATGGCCAGTTCCAGGGCGTTTTCCGCCACGTAGCGCGAGGGATCGGGGTTTTTCAAGGATCCGGATTCCGGTTTCGATGGAGGGAGTATACCGCCTCGGGTGCTGCGCCGTGTCCGGGAGGGTACGGAACATCCCATCGGGGACATCACCAGTCGTCAGGGATGGCGCCCGGCACGCTCGCGCCGGTGGCCGATCCGTTCTTCGGCGAACAGGCGGAACCGAAGATCTCCGCATGTCATTCGCGGGACGATGATGGAACGGGAGCCGGACGGCTGCGGGTACAGGTCCCCGCGCAGCATGAAGCGGTGTCAGCCCCGGTAAGAACTGCCCGTTACCGATCAGGAACCTGAAGCAAGGAAGAGAAGATTGGTCCGGCGGTCAGCCGGCATCTTGAGCCTGGCGGCGCCGGAGGGCTACACCAGGAATTTTCCGGCTCTGGCAGGACAGCCCCGGGGCCGGTTCCGCACCGGCAGTGGCAACAGGGATTGCCGTTACGTTCTCTCCCGCACGTAGTCGAATTCATAGACGTACCACTTCCCGTTGTCGGGGTCGCCGCCGCCCGGATGGCCATGGCAGGTACCGCGCTTGTGGGACCCCATGCAGCCATTCTTCTTGCTTTCCGCCTCCTGCAGGGCCTCGGCTTTTGAGCCCGCCGGGAACTGTTTCCAGTTTCTGAGTCCGATGACTCTTTTTTCCCAGGCGCCCCTGCGGTGTGAAGGGATCGTGGTAACTCCGACTCGGCACGGCATAATTCTCTCCGGATGATGGTCTGACGGATTCGGTGGCCACTTTGCCGCCGGTTGCGGATTGTATGCAATCATCTCCCCGAATGGCACTCCGGATGCACGCTCACCAGGACGCATGTCTTCCGGGCATTACTCGGCACCCGCCTGAACCGCACGGGCAAGCCAGGCACATTGCCGGGAAGGGCTCCGGCCGGTTCTTTTCGCTTCACCCTTCCCGCCCTCACCGGACAGCAGGGGCGGAAAGGGTGGCGCCCGCCGGATGGAAACCGATAGAATACTTGCCGGAGTTTTCCCCAGGAACACGCACCGATGAAGGGATCCGTCCTGCTGGTGGAGGACCACAGGGACCTCGCAGAAACCATCTCCATGGCGCTGGAATCCGCCGGATTCACCATGGACTATGCCGCCGACGGGCCGGAGGCCCTGCGGCTTGCCACGGAGAACATGTTCGACTGCATCGTGCTGGACCTGATGCTGCCGGGCATCGACGGGCTCGCGGTCTGCAGGCGCCTTCGCAACGACCACGGCATCGACACCCCGGTGCTGATGCTGACCGCGCGGGACCGGATCGAGGACAAGCTGACCGGTTTCGAGCACGGTGCGGACGATTACCTGGTGAAACCGTTCGTGATCGAGGAGCTCAAGGCCCGGGTGAACGCCCTGGTGAGCCGGAAGCGCGGTGAAACCGCCAGCACCCGCATCATTGCCGGGGACCTGATGGTGGACACCCGTACCCGCGAGGTGACCCGCCGCGGCCGCCCGCTGGACCTGTCCCCCACCGGCTTCAGGATCCTGCGGATCCTCCTCAGGGAGGCGCCCGCGGTGGTGAGCCGGGAAACCATCGAGCACGAACTGTGGGGAGAAGACGCCCCGGACAGCGATGCCCTCAGAAGCCACGTCTATATCCTGAGGAAGGCCCTGGACAAGCCTTTCGAGCCCGATGAGGCCACCATGATCCGGACCGTGAAAGGCGTCGGCTTCCGGCTGGACCTGTCCTGAGGGCCCGGCGGCGGCTGTCCGCCGTGGAGTCCGACGGCCCGGCGGCTACCGGTCCCTGTCCTCAGTCCCGAACAGGACGGTGAAGACCATGCCGCGTCCGCGGGAGTACTGGCCCGTCACGTTCCAGTCGTAGAGTTCGCACAGGCGCCGCACGATGTCGAGACCGACGCCATGGCCTTCCACCTCGCCGCTGTCGCTGCCGCGGGCGAAGGGCTCGAACAACTGCTCCTCCGGTGGGGGCCGGGTCACCGTTCCCCGGTTGCTCACCTCCAGGAATTCCCTGTCCAGCAACACCTTGATCTCGCCTTCCCGGGTATAGTTGAACGCGTTGCGCAGCAGGTTGCCGCAGATTGCGTCCACCAGCTGCCGGGTAGCTGTCACCGTCACCACGCGGCGGTAGACCACCTGCACCACCAGGCGGCCCTCGGGGTTGTGGGAAAGACCGAGCTGTTCCAGCTGGTTGCCCACCACCTCGTTGATGGAGACCTGTTCGCACTCGGATTCCTCGAGCCGGCCCCGGGCCAGCAGCAGCAGGGCCTCCACCAGGGCATTCATGTCCCGGGCGGTCCGAAGGACCCTCTGCAAGGTCTTCCTCTGGACCTGGTCCAGCTCCTCCGACGATGCCAGCAGTTCCGCGGATCCCTGGATGACGGAAAGCGGTGTGCGAAGCTCGTGGCTCACGTCCCTGGTGAAACGGCGCTCCCGCTGTATCAGTTCGTTGATCTCCCCGGTGAAGGCGTTGAGAGAGTCCACCAGGATGTTGATTTCGTCATCGGGGTCCTTGGTCTTGAGACGCTGGATGTCCAGTGACACTTCTGGCTGCTCGTCGGAATGGAACCGGCGAAGGTGCCCCGACAGGGAAACCAGCGGGGAGATCGCCTGGCGGGAGTGCCGGAAGGCCACCCAGGCGGACAGGTAAATCACGATCAGCACCAGGATGAGGGGCACTACCCCGAAATAGAACGAAAGCTCGGACACCCTCTCGGCGTCGAAAATCAGGTAGAGCGTGACGATCTGGCCGTTGATCGCCTTCTGGTCCACCAGCATCAGCACCTCCCTGCCCTCGAGCTCGGTCTGGCCGAATCCCTCCTCCCGATCCAGCAGGTAATCCGGCACGGGATGGTTCGCATCCGGCTCGTGGAGGTAGCCGACCAGGTTGTCCGTGTTGGGCAGGGGGTGGAACGGGTCTTCCCGGTATTTTTCCCAGAAGTAGGCCGCCTCCCCCTCCAGGGCGGTGCGCATCAGCACGCCGTCCACCACCTGCGCCGCCACGATCACGCCGAGGGCGGTAATCACGCTGATGAAGAACAGCTGCAGCACCACCACGCGCGCCAGCCGACGGGTGATTCCGCCCGGCCTCGGGAAAAGTCGCAGGGGGTTCATGGGAAACGCAAGTGTGCGGCACCGATCATCATACCACCGATACCGGGGGAAAACCGGCCCGTCCGCCCGGCACGCGGGATTGCTCCTTTCGGCCGCGAAGGCGGTAGAATCACCCCTCCGACCCGAATTCCACCCGGACACGCACGCATTCCATGGGCGACGAGATCTCCAGCCGCTACTTCGACGCCGAGCATTTCAGCGGCTTCCGGGAACGCCTGGAGGCCGAGACCGCGCTGCTGCACAAGTATTTCGAGCGGCGCGAATTCAGCCACCGCGGCAACATGGCGGGCTTTGAACTGGAAGCTTGGCTGGTGGACCCGGCCGGCAACCCCGCACCGCGCAACGACGAATTTCTCGCGGCCCTGAACGACCCCCTGGTGGTGCCCGAACTCGCCACCTTCAACGTGGAACTGAACGGCAGCGCCTCCTCGCTGTCGGGTCGCGTGTTCAGCCGGCTGTACGACGAGCTGTCGGCCACCTGGGGCGGCTGCGTCGCCGCGGCGGGGGCGATGGACCTCAGCATCGCCAGCATCGGCATACTGCCTACCATCACCGAGGGCCTGCTCAGTTCCGACCACATGTCCCGCATGGTGCGGTACCACTCCCTCAACGACCGGCTGCTGGCCATGCGTGACGGCATGCCGTTCACCATCGAGATCGAGGGCGACCAGGACCTGTCCCTGACCCACTCGGACGTGATGATGGAGGCCGCCACCACGTCCTTCCAGATTCACCTGCAGTGCCGCCCGGAAAACACCAAGCGGGACTTCAACGCCAGTCTGGCGGTTTCGGCCCCCATGGTGGCCGCCAGCGCCAACTCCCCCTTCCTGTTCGGCCATGCGCTGTGGGACGAGACGCGGATACCCCTGTTCGAACAGGCGGTGGACGCGGGCGAGCGCTATCCGCCCAGGGTGAGCTTCGGCCACGATTACATCCGGGAGTCCCTGCTGGAGATCTTCGAGCGCAACCGGCGGGAGCATCCCATCCTGCTTCCGGCCCTGCAGGACACGCCGCCCGACAAGTTCAACCACGTGCGCTTCCATAACGGCACCCTGTGGCGCTGGAACCGTCCGCTGATCGGCTTCGACCACGACGGCCAGGTGCACCTGCGCATCGAACACCGCGTGGTGCCGGCGGGACCGACCATCCGGGACTGCATTGCCAATGCCGCCTTCTATTTCGGCATGATCTACGGCCTTCGGACCTGGGACCGGCCGGTGGAGGAATTGCTGACCTTCGACAAGGCCAGGGACAATTTCTATACCGCCGCGCGCTACGGGCTCAACGCCCGCATCCTGTGGGCGGACGCCGGGGGCGAGCGGGAATGCGCGGTGCGCACCCTGATCCTGGACGAGCTGCTGCCGCTGGCCAGGCGCGGGCTGGAAAGCCGGGACATCCCGGGGGACGAGATCGACGAGTACCTGGGAGTCATCGCCGACCGGGTGGACACGTCGCAGAACGGCGCCGCCTGGCAGCGCCGGTGGGTCGGTCTCAACGGCCCCGACCTCAACGGACTCACCCTGACGTACCTGGCGCACCAGGAATCCGGCAAGCCCGTGCACAGTTGGCCGCTGTGACCGTGGAAGTCAGGATCCTGGATTCCCTTCCCGGGGACCTGCTGGAGTGTGACGCCACCGAACTCGAGGCGTCTCTCGGCGGGCCTTCAATGGTCCACATTCCGGGGAGACAGGAGCCGCCGCTGTTCGTTTCCGTACTCCTGCACGGCAACGAGACCAGCGGCTGGAACGGTGTCAGGAAGCTGCTTGCGAGGCATCCCGTCCCCGCGCGCAGCCTGATCCTGTTCATCGGCAACGTCGCCGCCGCCGCCGCGGGCGTCCGCAAACTGCCCCACCAGCAGGACTTCAACCGCATCTGGCGCGAAGCCTCCGGGGACGAGGCTGCGCTCAGCGCTTCGGTCATGGATGCCCTCGGGGGGTACAGCCTGCACGCCGTGGTGGACCTGCACAACAACACCGGCATGAACCCGCACTACAGCCTCCTGTCCGAACTCGACCCCGAGTGCCTCGGACTGGCCGGCCTGTTTTCCGACAAGGCGGTATACGTCGTCGAGCCGTCCACCACCCTCGCCCGGGCATTCCGCGGCCGCTGCCCCGCGGTCACCCTGGAACTGGGGCCCGTGGGGGATCCGGGCTGCGAAGAGCATGCGCTGTCCTATCTGGAGAAGCTCCTGGCCCTGCCCGGCCTGCCGGCCCCGGACACGGCCCCGCTGGCCCTTTACCGTTCGCTCGGGCGGGTATACGTGCCGGACGAGGTGGACTTTTCCTTCGGCGGCGCACCAGGGGAATCGTCCCTGGTGTTCGCGTGCACCGAGGCGGTGAATTTCCGGGAACTGCCGGTCGGATCGCTTTTCGCGGTCTCGGCGGAAGGTATCGCCCCCCGGGTCGACAGCCCGGATCACGCGGATGTCACCTGGCATTACCTCCACCGGGAAGGCAACCACATCGTCACCCGAAAACCCCTCGTCCCGGCCATGTACACCATGGATCCGGCGGCTGTCCGCCATGACTGCCTGTGCTACTTCATGGAGCGGATTACCCCAGGAGCCGTCCCGGCCGGGGCCTGAATCCTTCCGGGGCCGGCATACCCGGCTCCGCCCGCCGCCACCCTGCCCGTTGATGGCGACATAAAATCTTTTTGCATCCCGCCGGTGCGGTTTGCCACTACACTGTCGGCATGCCCTTCATCCAACACGACCGGGGTGCCCCATGATCGGACCCATACGCAGAATGCGCGGTATCGGCGTGCCCGTCAACGACTACTACGTCAAGGATTTCGTCGATATACCCAAGTTCCGCTACAACAAGATTCCCCTGCAGGAAGTCACCAAGGACAAGGACGGCTTCCGCCTGATACTCGACAGCGACGAACATCCGGAATACTTCATTTCCAGGGAGAACGTCGAGGCGCCCTGCTCCGGCGGC
>JAJDTE010000112.1:0-5754 GCA_022827325.1 Gammaproteobacteria bacterium
AAAAAGTCATCAGCTCCTGTTACATTGCCGGACCATTGCCAACGATCATGACCGGGGGGCCGTCTTGCGACGTCGACAACGTGCAAACAGGGGGGATCAGTCGTCCGTTCTGGAACAACTTCCGGTCACCCAGTTGCGCAACCCCTTTCCGCCCATCGAGGTACTGAGTGCGGAGTCCCTGGAGCGGATTCATGACGGCTCCATGCGGATCCTGGAGGAGGTTGGGCTCGAAATCGTGAACGACCGGGCCAGGGAACTGATGGTTCACCATGGGGCCGGCATCGACCCGAAGACCGGGTACGTGAAGATGGACCGCGGACTTGTTCTCGAAAAGATCGCCCTGGTGCCCGCGGAATTCACCCTCCACGCCCGCAACCCGGTGCACAACACCGTCTTCGGCGGCAACCACATCAACTTCACCCTCGTGGCGAGCCCGCCCAACTGCTCGGATCTCGATCACGGACGCCGCACCGGGAACATCGGCGATTTCCGCAAGTTCCTCAAGCTTGGCCAGCAGTTCAACGTGGTGAAGATGTTCTCCGGGTACCCCGTGGAACCGGTGGACCTGCCGGCCCATACCCGGCATCTGGATGCCTACATGGACTTCGTCACCCTGACCGAAAAGCCCTGGCATTGCTACAGCCTGGGCAACGGGCGGGTGGAGGACGGACTGGAGATGACCCGGATTGCCCGCGGCATCGACGCCGACCAGATGAAGAACGAGCCCAGCATCACCACCGTCGTCAACACCAACTCCCCACTCAAGGTTGACGGTCCCATGCTGGACGGCCTGATGCTGATGGCGGAGTGGGGCCAGCCCGTGGTGGTCACGCCGTTCACCCTGGCGGGAGCGATGTGCCCGGTGACCCTGGGGGGCGCCCTGGCGCAGCAGAACGCGGAGGCGCTCGGCGTCATTGCCATCTCCCAGATGGTTCGGCCGGGCGCGCCCATGATGTACGGGGGATTCACCTCGAACGTGGACATGAAAACCGGCGCCCCCGCCTTCGGCACCCCGGAATATGCCCGTGCGGTGCTGGCCGGCGGACAGCTTGCCAGGCACTACGGAATTCCATACCGCACGTCCAACGTCAACGCGGCCAACGCGCCGGATGCCCAGGCCGCCTGGGAATCGGAGATGTCCCTGTGGAGCGCCGTGATGGCCCACGGCAACATGATCAAGCACAGCGGCGGCTGGCTGGAGGGCGGCCTGTGCGCCTCGTTCGAGAAGCTGATCCTGGACATGGAAATGGTGCAGATGATGCACCGGACCCTGCAGCCCATCGAAGTCACGGAGGAGGACCTGGCACTGGATGCCATCCGGGAAGTGGGCGCCGGGGGGCATCACTTCGGCACCAGCCATACCATGGCCCGCTACAAGGATGCCTTCTACAAGCCCATCGTTTCGGACTGGAGCAATTTCGAGACCTGGCGCGACAACGGCGCCCTGACCGCGGACCAACGGGCCAATGCGTTGTTCAAGCAGATGCTCGAGGACTACCGGCAACCGCCGCTGGACCCGTCGGTACACGAGGAACTCACCGCCTACGTCGAGCGGCGCAGGGGCGAAATCAAGCCTGCATGGTAACGGGGCCGGGGACGCGATCGTGAAGTACGCCCAGCGAGTGGAAGTCTTCCGGGAACGGATCGGGGAGGTCATCGCCGGAAGCGGCCTCAACCACTCCCGCTTCGCGGCCTCCATCGGCGTCGACCGTTCAACCCTTTCCCAACTGCTTTCGCCGAACAACCTCCGCCTGCCAAGGGCGGACACCATCGCCGCCATCGCCGAGGTCTACCAGGTCAGCGTCGACTGGCTCCTCGGGCTGACCAACCGGGGGGTGGTGGACGCCGACCTGCTGCGCGGCCCCCTGGAATTCGAGGATTTTTCCGAATCCTCGGCGAACCAGAAGCTGCTGGAATGGCACCGGGAGGCCAGCGGCTACAAGATCCGCTACATACCGGCCATCCTGCCGGACCTGCTGAAGAACGAGGAGGTGGCCGGCTACGAATTTCGCCGCTACGGGATCGGGCGCACCGACCAGAGCATCCGCGATTCCCATATCCTGCTGGTCCAGCAGCGCCGCGCGGAGGCGGAGATGGAGTCCTGCCAGTCCGTGCAGGATGTCGAGGGGTTCGCGTTCGGGCAGGGCATCTGGCGGGGGCTGTCCCGGGAAAGCCGGGTCCGTCAGCTCGAGCACATGATCGGCCTGGTGGATGAACTCTATCCGAGATTCCGCTGGTTCCTGTTTGACGGATGCGAGGTCTACACTGCCGCGTTCACCATCTTCGGGCCACTGCGCGTGGTGGTGTTCATCGGGCAGTCCTACCTGGTGCTGAACAGTACCGAGCACATCCGCATGTTCACCCGCCGCTTCGACGAACTCATCCGGTTCGCCATCGTGCAGCCGAACGAGATCACCGATTACCTGGACGACCTGATCAGGAGAATCCACTGAAATGAAAAGCCATACCCGGGTCGCCGTGATCGGCGGCGGCGTGGTCGGATGCAGCGTTCTGTATCATCTGACAAAGTTCGGCTGGACCGATGTCACCCTCATCGAACGCTCCGAACTGACTTCGGGGTCCACCTGGCACGCGGCCGGGGGGTTCCACACCCTCAATGCGGACACCAACATGGCCGCGCTGCAGGGCTACACGATCCAGCTGTACCGTGAACTGGAGCAGCAGTCCGGCCAGAGCTGCGGGCTCCACCATGTGGGTGGGATCACCCTGGCGGGCTCGCCGGACCGGATGGACTTTCTCAGGGCCGAACGGGCCAAGCACCGGTACATGGGTCTCGACACCCATCTCGTCAGCCCGGCGGAAATCCGGGAACTGTCTCCGATCACCAACACCGACGGCGTCATCGGCGGGCTGTACGATCCGCTGGACGGGCACCTCGACCCCTCCGGCACGACCCATGCCTATGCGAGGGCCGCCAGGAACAACGGCGCCGAGATCATCCTCAGGAACCGCGTGACGGCACTGAACCCGAGACCCGACGGGGGCTGGGAGCTCGTGACCGATCAGGGCAGCATGATTGCCGAACACGTGGTCAACGCCGCAGGTCTGTGGGCCCGGGAAGTGGGCGCCATGGCCGGGGTATACCTGCCGCTCCACCCCATGGAGCACCAGTACCTGGCTACCGACACCATCGAGGAGGTGGTGAATCATGGCAGCGAACTGCCCCACGTGATGGACCCGGAAGGGGAAAGCTACCTGCGCCAGGAACGGGACGGGCTGGTCATCGGATTCTACGAGCAGGACTGCGATCCCTGGGCCGTGGACGGCACCAGCTGGGATTTTGGCCATGAACTGCTGCCGGACAACCTCGAACGGATCGGGGACGCGCTGGCTTTGGCGTACCGGCGCTACCCGGTGCTGGAGAAGGCCGGCATCAAGACCGTGATCAACGGGCCCTTCACCTTCGCCCCCGACGGGAATCCGCTGGTGGGCCCGGTGCATGGACTGCGGAATTTCTGGTCCGCCTGCGGGGTCATGGCGGGATTCAGCCAGGGCGGCGGCGTCGGTCTTGTGCTCGCGGAATGGATGGTCGAGGGCGAGCCCTCCCGAGACGTGTTCGCCATGGACGTGGCCCGTTTCGGGGATTTTCCCACGGCGGGCTATACCCGCATCAAGGTGCGGGAAAACTACCAGCGGCGGTTTTCCGTTTCCTATCCCAACGAGGAGCTCCCGGCAGCGCGGCCCTTTCACACCACGCCGGTATATGGAATCTGGCAGCAGCAGAACGCGGTCTTCGGGGCCGGTTACGGCATGGAGCACGTGAACTATTTCGCCCCGGAAGGGGAGGAGCCTTGGGAGATCCCCAGTTTCCGGCGCTCCAACGCGTTCGACGCAGTGGCCGGGGAGTGCCATGCGGTGAGAACCGCCGTCGGGATCAACGAGGTGCACAACTTCAGCAAGTTCGAGGTTTCCGGGCCGGAGGCCGCAGACTGGCTGGACCGGATCATGGCGGGCCGGTTGCCCCGGACCGGGCGTATCAGCCTGGCGCCGATGCTGAGCCCCAAGGGCCGGCTGATCGGGGACTTCACGCTGTCCCGGCTTGCTGCGGACCTTTTCCAGCTCACGGCATCCTACGGCTCGCAGAACTATCAGCAGCGCTGGTTTGAACAGAACCTGCCGGCGTCCGGCGTCCTGCTCAAAAACATCTCCCGGCGGCGTGTCGGCTTCCAGATCGCCGGTCCCAATGCACGGGAACTGCTGGCCAGGGCGGCGTATGGCGACGTATCCAACGACGCGTTTCCCTTCCTGTCGGTGCGGCGCCTGCGGATCGGCGCCTGTGACGCCATCGTCCAGCGGGTTTCCTATACCGGCGATCTCGGTTACGAAATCTACGTGGACGCGGACCAGCAGGTGGCACTGTACGGCGAACTCGCTGCGGCCGGGGAGGGCCTCGGCCTCAGGCCCTTCGGCATGCGGGCGATGATGAGTCTTCGGCTGGAAAAATCCTTCGGTTCGTGGCTCCGGGAGTACAAGCCGGACTACACGCCCATGGAGACCGGGCTTGACCGGTTCGTGGCCTATGACAAGCCCGCCGACTTCATCGGCAAGGCGGCCGCCCTGGCGGAGCGGGAGAATGGCGTCGGCAGGAAACTCTGCACATTTGAGGTGGATGCGCTGGATGCGGACGTGGTGGCGGACGAGCCGATCTGGGCGGCGGGCGAGGTTGTCGGTTTCGTGACGTCCGGGGGGTATGCGCACCATGCCCGAAAGAGCGTGGCCATCGGCTTCGTCCCGGTGGAAATGATCGGACCGGATCTCGCCGTCGAGATCGAAATACTCGGCGAGAGGCGTCCTGCGCGGCTGTTCTCCGGGGCGCTGTTTGATCCCGATGGTGAACGGATGCGCGGCTGACTCCGTGTCCCGTCCGCACCTTGGGCGGCTACCACCCGGATCTGGACCGGGAACCGCCCGGGAGGAAACGGTACTGACACAGATTCCGGGGGGTTGACTTCAAGTGCGCTGGAACCCTTGTAATCCGCAGGTATGAGCAACGAAACCGGCCATCACCCCGCAACCGGCTCCGGTTGGAAGGAAATCCTGCGCGCGGATTACCGCCGTTCCCTGGCCCTGGTCTGCCTGTCGATATGGCTGCACGCCTCCATGGTGACTGCCATTTCGACGATGGTGCCGAAAATCATCGAGGAGATCGGCGGCATCTCGCTAGTTCCCTGGAGTTTCGCGCTGTACGACATCGGGTCCATTGTGGCCGGGGCGGGCAGCGGGCTACTGGTTTATCGCTATCGGCTGCGCGCCCCCATGGCCATTGCGGCCCTGCTGTTTGCAGTGGGCAGCACGGTCTGTGCGCTGGCGGACGCCATGCCGGTCCTGGTTGCCGGGCGGCTGCTGCAGGGCTTCGGCGGCGGCGGGCTGATCGCCATTTCCTTTGTCGGCATCGGATCCCTGTTCCCGGCGCACCTGATGACAAGGGCGATGGCTGCGGTGTCCGCGGTCTGGGGCACCTCGGCCTTTCTTGGTCCGCTCATCGGGGCCCTGTTCGTAGAGCGGCTTTCCTGGCAACTCGCTTTCTGGGTATACGCGGTTGCGGCGATGCTGCTTTCGGTCTGGATACGAACGGGAGTTTCGGCAGAGGGGGCCCGCAACATCCCCGAATCCGGGCACCGGTTCCCGGTCAGGAGAATCGCGTTATTGTCCGTCGGCGTGCTGCTGATCGCCGCCGGGGGAATCGATGTCTCTGCCGTGGGAACGCCCCTCCTGGTGGTGGCCGGCATCATG
>JAJDTE010000177.1:0-48304 GCA_022827325.1 Gammaproteobacteria bacterium
CTTCTGGTACAGCCCACTCCCATGGTGTGACGGGCGGTGTGTACAAGGCCCGGGAACGTATTCACCGCGGCATTCTGATCCGCGATTACTAGCGATTCCGACTTCATGGAGTCGAGTTGCAGACTCCAATCCGGACTACGACCGGTTTTCTGAGATTTGCTTACCCTTGCGAGTTCGCTGCCCTCTGTACCGGCCATTGTAGCACGTGTGTAGCCCTACCCATAAGGGCCATGATGACTTGACGTCATCCCCACCTTCCTCCGGTTTGTCACCGGCAGTCTCCCTAGAGTCCCCACCATTACGTGCTGGCAACTAAGGACAAGGGTTGCGCTCGTTACGGGACTTAACCCAACATCTCACGACACGAGCTGACGACAGCCATGCAGCACCTGTCACCCGGTTCCCGAAGGCACCAAGTCATCTCTGACAAGTTCCGAGGATGTCAAGGGTAGGTAAGGTTCTTCGCGTTGCATCGAATTAAACCACATGCTCCACCGCTTGTGCGGGCCCCCGTCAATTTCTTTGAGTTTTAGCCTTGCGGCCGTACTCCCCAGGCGGTCTACTTAATGCGTTAGCTGCGCCACTAAGAAGTAAATCTCCCCAACGGCTAGTAGACATCGTTTACGGCGTGGACTACCAGGGTATCTATCCTGTTTGCTCCCCACGCTTTCGCACCTGAGCGTCAGTATTGGGCCAAGAAGTCGCCTTCGCCACTGATGTTCCTCCACATATCTACGCATTTCACCGCTACATGTGGAATTCCACTTCTCTCTCCCATACTCTAGCCTGCCAGTATCAAATGCAGTTCCCAGGTTGAGCCCGGGGCTTTCACATCTGACTTAACAGGCCGCCTGCGTGCGCTTTACGCCCAGTGATTCCGATTAACGCTTGCACCCTCCGTATTACCGCGGCTGCTGGCACGGAGTTAGCCGGTGCTTCTTCTAAAGGTACCGTCAGGACACCCGGGTATTAACCAAGTGCTTTTCTTCCCAATTGAAAGTGCTTTACAACCCTAAGGCCTTCTTCACACACGCGGTATTGCTGGATCAGGCTTGCGCCCATTGTCCAATATTCCCCACTGCTGCCTCCCGTAGGAGTCTGGGCCGTGTCTCAGTCCCAGTGTGGCTGATCATCCTCTCAGACCAGCTATGGATCGTCGCCTTGGTGGGCCATTACCCCACCAACAAGCTAATCCAACGCAGGCTCATCTGGCAGTGACAGCTTTCAAGAAGAGGCCATCTTTCCCCCGTAGGGCGTACGCGGTATTAGCTCCGGTTTCCCGGAGTTGTCCCCCGCTGCCAGGCAGATTCCTACGCGTTACTCACCCGTCCGCCACTCGCCACCAAGAAAGCAAGCTTTCTCGTGCTGCCGTTCGACTTGCATGTGTTAGGCATACCGCCAGCGTTCAATCTGAGCCAGAATCAAACTCTCCAGTTAAGTTGGTTGTTCCGAAGAACAGTACTTTCTGAATCCCAGTGCCAGGCACCGGAATCCACATTCTGGATTGAGAGACTTCCGACGAATCGAAGCGCCCACACAATCTGCTTGATTGATTGTAAAAGACCAGGGAATTAACGGCAGAACGCCGTCATCCGGGAGCGCGAATTATACAGATTCAAGGCCCTCCGTCAACAACAATCCGGGTTTTTTTCATATTTGTGAAAAAAAGAGACTGGCTGGATTCATATTATTGATTTTGAATAATTTTTTTCTTCAGCGGCCGAATGGCCGCAAGAGGCTCCGCGGGCCCTGCCGGGACGGCACGGCACCGGGGCCGGCCCGTGGACTCCGGGCGGAATCCCGGCGCCGGAACAGCAGCCGGAAAGCGGGGACCCAGCAAGGCATTCCCCCTAGTCGGCCGGCGGTGGCAAATCCGGCCCCAACGGTAGTCTTCCGGGGCAACTTGTTCCCCCGACCAGCCCCGAAACGTCCTGGCCGCCCCGGTTCGACACGCTTACGGTTTACGGTGCTACCTGACACGCGATGCCGGGCTGCTGACCGTAGTTGTAGGATATCTGGATATTTCCCGAAGTCACCACCGATGGTGCCGAAAATGGTGGGACGATTCATTCCATGACCTTATTCGATGGAATGGGGACGAAGTGAGGCGGTGTTGACACGAGGTGGACTTTGACGAACCCCCACACGGATGGCGTGCTGGTCATCGGCAAGGCCGATATCGACTTCGGCTTCCTCCTGCGTCTTCGCGCTCGGGCTTGCGTTCCTAGATATACCGGAAGGAGGCAAGATCGTGGAGTTGTAATCATCGTCCTCAGTGCTGGCATCCTCTCGGGCTTTCCGGCTCACCAAACTCCAAACATCACACCAACTCTAATTAACTGAAAATAAAGAATAAATGTTTATCATTTATATTATGACCACTGAATTAGCATTCACTTGAAAAGTTGGTAATTCTAAGTTTGATAAGCCATAATCCGATCATTTCTAGGAGGTTGGAAAGTAGTGCTCGGAAAAATACCCATAGAATCAATAAAGAATTTCGCCTATTCACAGGCAAGAAAGTGAAAAGGCACTAGAAAATGAGCCAAAAAAGAATTCTCCTGATGGAGCCCGGATACCGAAACAAGTATCCCCCCCTTGGGCTGATGAAGCTCGCTGCATATCATAAGACCCGCGGAGACTATGTGAAATTCACCAAGGTGGGTTTCGGCAAGGACGAAGGCATATCATCGCTTCTGGAAGCCCCATGGGATCGGGTCTATGTCACCACGTTGTTCAGCTTCGAGTGGAAAAGGACAGCTGAGGCGATCGACCGAGCAATTCAGATTGCAGCAATGCAGCCAGAGCGAGTTTTTGTCGGGGGGATTGCGGCTTCCCTAATGCACGACGACTACCAGAATGAACCCCGGTGGGCTGGAGTTCGATTTATCAAGGGACTTCTTGTGGAATCTCCCGCGAAGGCTCTGAAGTTGTCAGCAGAAGATTGCGATTTCGGTGCTGACGACCTGTCGGGACAACCCATAGAGGAACGAACCCCGGATTACGACATCCTGTCAGATATCAGTTACACCTACCCGGTACGAGATGCATATTTCGGTTACGCATCGAGGGGGTGTGTTCGGAAATGTGCTTTTTGCGGTGTTCCCAAGCTCGAAGGCCCACAGCGTGAAATGCCGCCCCTGACGGAACTAGTGAATGGTATCGACGCTGCACACGGGACCAAGAAGGATATGGTGTTGATGGACAATAACATCACTGCATCCGCTAGATATAAGGAGGTAATTGCAGAGTTGAGAGATCTGGGCTTCGAGTCCGGGGCGACATTAACCCGGCCCGGAAGCAGGCCAATAAAACGACGCGTGGATTTCAACCAAGGTGTGGACGCAAGGATCCTGGCCAAATCGCCGATGTACCTCAAGGAAATGGCCACAATCTGCATCAGCCCGCTGCGTATCGCGTTCGACCATATTGGGATGAGGAAGGTTTACGATGTTGCCATTCGGATGGCGGCAGACAACGAAATCACATCGCTGTCGAATTACATGCTCTACAACTTCATGGATTCGCCAAGTGACCTGTACGAACGGATGAGATTAAATATTTCGCTCAACGAGGAGTTGAATATCAGGATCTGGTCGTTCCCCATGCGGTACCAGCCCGTGACCCTAAAGGAACGCACCCACGTGGGAAAGTTCTGGAACCGCTACTACTTGAGATCATTTCAGATCATACTCCAGGCAACCCATGGACTGGTCAGTGGAAATCCGTCTTTTTTTATGAGGGCATACGGTGAAGACAAGCATGAATTCGAACGTCTCCTCAGCATGCCACATGCATTTATATTTCATCGGGACCACTACGAGTTCGGGGATGGAAGGTCAGTTCTTGACGAATATTATGGGTTACGCAATCGATTGTCTGGAGGACAGGAACAGGAACTGATCGGACACCTAGCGGGACCGGATGGCGTAATTACCGGTCTACCAAGGAAGCACTACACAAAGCTGATAAGCGACAGCACTATAGACCCGGCAATTCGAAATGTTATGCGATTCCATACCCTTGACACTAGACATCGAATTGGTTCCGAGGATAAAAAAATCTTACCGGTATTTTCGCAACTCAATCAAGACCCAGTCATGCCTGGAGAGGATGAGCATGTGGAAGACGCTGGTCTGTACGATGATGATTCAACGCAACAAGACATAAGAAACCAACGCGTAAGCATCTAAGACTGAAACCCGAGGATCTACTATGCTGAAGCATACCGAGCCAGCGTCGCTGGTGGGAGCGGATATACTAAATCTGGTTACAACCGGTATGTACTACACCCCACTGGCAGTTTATCGAGAATACATTCAGAACTCGGCAGATGCGATCGAAAAATCTAAGTGGCCTGACCAAGGACGAGTAGATATCTCAATCAATCCAGGAAATAACAACATCAAAATCAGGGATAATGGTCCTGGGCTCTCACCTGAACAAGCAAAACGGAATCTGATCCCCATCGCTCGGAGCTCCAAACAGCGAGGCGTAGACCGTGGGTTCAGAGGAATCGGTCGGCTTTCCGGCCTAGCGTTCGCAGAAAAAGTCACATTCAGAACGAGGAGCAAGAAAACTCAGCCGGTAACCGAGGTCTCCTGGGACGGCATTTCCCTACGCGCGAATGCAGTGCCCAATGCAGACCCGGAAAAGATCATCAAGAGCTGCGTAAAGGTATCGAAAATAGAGGACAGCGGATGGCCAAGTAACTTCTTCGAAGTTGAGATTGAACAAGTGTCCAGATACGCTGCAGACAGGATTTTGAATCGAGAAGCTGTCCGGAGATATATCGGCGAGGTAGGGCCGGTGCCCATGGCAGAATCGTTTCCGTTTGCGAATGAGGTGGAGGTACTTTTCCCAGATGGGAAAAAACTTCTAACGCTGGAAGTGACCCTGGAAGGAGAAGAAGAGCCGATACGACGCATGCATGGATCAGGTCTCAAGTTTTCAGAAGACCGGAAGGACACATTCAGGGAAATTCAACAGATCAGAATTCCGGCCGTAGATAGCGATAATGACGCTGCAATCGGGTGGATCGCTCACACATCATATCTGGGGGCAATCCCGAAAGACATGGGAGTGCGAGGAATCCGACTTAGGGCAGGAAACATACAGGTCGGGGGAGAAGACGTCCTTGATCCATTGTTCAAGGAAGAACGCTTCAACAGGTGGTGCATAGGCGAATTACACGTGATCGATGCACGGCTCCTGCCGAATGGTCGGCGAGATTACTTCGATCCCAATCCCCACTTGAGACACATAGAAAACCATCTTGAATCGATCATCCATGGAATAGTGAAACGATGCCGGAATGCTTCATCGAGCCGGGTACAGTCCAGGAAGGTACAAACGGTATTGGAACACATGGATAGTGCGTATAGCTTGGCGGGGTCGGGATATCTGAAGGCAGCAGATTCAAAAGCCCTCGTAACAGAGGCATTGGAGAGGCTGCAAGAGCTTGAAGACAATATGAGTGCAGATAGCCTAATTTATCAACAGAATGGACAAAAGCTTTTTGAACTCAAGACGAAACTGAATGGATTCAAACCAAGAAGAGGGCGGCCAACCCTGGAAAACGTCCGCAGTGGGGAGGTTGCAACATACCAGCGAATATTCAGGGCACTGACAGAATTTAGCAGTTCTCCGGCGATAGCCAAGGAGATGATTGAAGGTGTTCTGAAATACGCATAAACCAGCAGTTCTAAATTTGCGAATATGAATTAGTCAAAATCATTATTACAGTTAATCAGTTTTATGAATCCAGAACATCTGACTTCCATCGCAGCAAGAATATATATCACGTCCGGACTTAGGCGTAGATTCAGTGAAAATATACCAAACCGTCAGGTCTTCAGAGAAGATGCATTGCGCTTAATTATCTGAGGAATATTGAAATTACAATTGAATTTAAAGAGCAGTGAATAGTACATATAGAGATATACCGATTGAACAGATAGATTTTGACCGAGAAAATCCAAGGATAAAGGTGGCACTTGAAAAATATGGCGACAAACTCAATGACCAGCGAATACGCTTTGCATTACGAAGCGCCACGGAAGGGTCTCAAAGTTTCACATCATTTAATTCACTAAAGGATTCAATTAGGGCAGCACGAGGAATTTCCGTACCTGTAATTGTTTGTGAAAACGAAGGCCGTTTTGTTTGCATTGATGGAAATACACGGCTAACGATTTATCATGAGCTTTTAGAAGAAGAAGCGCCAGGTGAATGGAACACTATAAACTGCCTCGTTCTAGATAACCCTGAACAACGCGACATTGAAACTATCCGAGTCACTGCACACCTAGTTGGTGCAAGGGAATGGCCCGCATACGAAAAGGCTAGATATCTTCATTACCTTCGAAACGTTGAATTTATGGACTATGACGAACTTATTGCAAGGTGCGGGGGGAGCCGAAATACAATCACACAGCAAATCGATGCATACCATGACATGAATAAATATTATCGAGACGTAAACAGTGACGATGCGTTCCATGTGGATCGATTTAGTGGCTTCGTTGAATTGCAGAAGAAAAACATTAAGGATGCAATTTACGATGCAGATTGTGACTTGTACGATTTTGGCAAATGGATATGCAATGGTCAAATTTATAGACTCGCTGACGTTAGAAAATTGCCCTGGGTACTGGCCGACGAAGAAGCAAAAAACGAATTTGTCAGTGGCGGCATACGATCAATCGAAGACGCAATTTCCATCGTAGAATCCAACAGAAAGAAGGATGACAAATCGCAAGCGGAAAAAACTAAAGTTACTGATGCAAGCATCCCTGTGTTGGCCCAAGCTTTGCTTGATAAATTGAATAATATGTCAAGGGGGGAACTGGTTGCACTGAGAGATAGGGACTATGAGTCTGCCGATGAAGAAATAGTATTACTGAACGAACTGGCTGAGAATCTACTCGACCTTATCCAGGATGTCTCAAAGTGAGGTACACCGTCGACTGGTTGTCGACACTTCGAAGGCGATTCAAGAACTGTATCCAAGGGTAAATATCACCAAAGACATATTAGAAAACCCTGGGGACGACATACCTCAGATTGTTGGCAACTATCGACCGGATATATTCGCTAGGACCAGCGACCCACGTATACAAATAGTTATTGCTGAGGCAAAAACACATAACGACTTAAAACATAGTCATACTCTATGTCAGATTGATGCTTTTATAAAATATCTTGAGTCGAAGAAAGCTACTAATGGAACATTTATCCTGGCTGTTAGCGGGCATAACGAATTCGCAAAAACTATTCTGAATTTCAATTTCAGAGAACGTGTTACGGAAAATCTACACATAAAACTTTTTGACTATCTGGATTTCTGGGACTTAGGACCTCTAGGAGAAAAGACGTGGCGTTTGTTTTGAGAAGAAAACCAGTATTTTCACCAAAGCACGAGGCCTATGCTTACCAGGTTGATGCAATTAGGGCGGTCAAAGACTTGCCTCACGCCGCAATCTTTCACGAACAGGGACTTGGAAAGACAAAAATTGCAATTGACCTAACCTTACTATGGTTGGGAAGCGATACCGTGGATACTGTGTTCATAGTCACAAAGAAATCATTAGTTGAAAATTGGCGAAAGGAGGTAAAGGGTCACTGCCATATCACACCACATATCCTGTCAGGCAATCGAGTACAGAACAGTGCGTCACTAAATTCACCTGTATTAATCTACGTTACAAACTACGAAACGATCACGGCAAATCTACAGATAATCAAGCTTTTCTTACAGACATGTCGAGTTGGATGCATACTCGACGAGAGTCAGAAGATTAAAAATCCAGATGCTGGCTTGACACGTATATTCCACGACATGGCTGCATATTTTGAGCGCCGGGTCATCATGACTGGAACACCGGCCGCGAACAGACCCTACGATATCTGGTCACAAGTGAAGTTTCTTGATGGCGGTGAATCACTCGGTATGGACTTTGAACAGTTCAAGCAGGGTATGGACTTACCAGAAAATCACTCAATAGCGGACGACTATGGAAGTCGTCTGTCGACAATTTACGAAAGAATCGCTCAATTCACGGTAAGAGAAACAAAGGACACTGCAGGTATTCATCTACCCGAAAAAAGCATCATCAGTCACTATGTTGAATTGCCAACATGGCAAATGGATAAGTACACGGCTTACAGAGACGAACTTGCGTATGAATACGATAGAGAGGGAATTGTCGAAACAGACAGTGTTGACAGCATCCTTAAAAGACTTTTACGTCTGGTTCAGTGTGCATCGAACCCAGCCTTAATTGATGGAAATTATGAACACATACCTGCGAAATACCCAATACTTCTCGATATGTGCCATCAGCTTACAAAGGAATCCAAGGTAATAATTTGGACAGGATTTATTGAAAATGTTAACTGGCTTGCCGAGAAGCTAACAGAATTTAACCCTGCGATCATTCATGGAAGTCTAACCATGAATCAAAGAAACGAAGCGGTTAGAAACTTCACTGAGACATCAAATAAAGTGCTCATTGCAACGCCAGGCGCAGCAAAAGAGGGACTTACCCTGACAGTTGCGAACCATGCGTTTTTTTTCGACCGTAGCTTCAGCCTCGATGACTATCTCCAGGCACAAGACCGTATACATCGTATTTCACAAGAACGAGATTGTTATATTCACAATCTCATCGCCAAAGACACAATAGACGAATGGGTCGATGTTCTTCTGGCAGCAAAATATAAAGCTGCACAGCTTGCACAGGGAGATATTGATATAACAACCTTCAGAGATACCTTCCGTACAGATGTTTCTGAAGTGTTAAAAGAAGTTCTTTTCCCACATGAATCCAACAGCCACCAAATTCAATGTTAATTTGAACAAGCCAAGATGACTAAAGACGAAAACAAAATCGCAATTTTGGGTGATGAGCTCCAAGCAAGTCATGAAAATATTCCGATCGAGGACCTAAAATTCTTACCGGATAATCCACGCGTATATGCGGTCACGAGAGAAATGGATGATTTCCATGACCTTACACAAGAAGAGAAGCAAGTAAGAATCTATGAATGCTTGCTCAAAGAACCAAGTGTAAAAAATCTTCAGCCTGAAATTAAGAGGGACCTTGGTCTACAAGAACCTATTATTGTTCGATGGGATACAAAGGAAGTGATCGAGGGCAATTCTCGACTCGCAGTATATCGTAAGCTAAATAAGGAGTTTCCAGATGAAGAGAATTGGAAGGAAATACACTGCCTTGTTGTAGATAAGCTAACAGATGAACAACAGACACGTCTTCTGGGACAGATACACCTTCATGGGAAAACAGATTGGTCTAGATACGCTAGGGCATTGTACTGTTATAGGTGGGTAGTGGAACTAAAAAAAGACCCAGATTCCTTGGCAACAATATCAGGACTAACAAAACAGGAAATTAAAAAAAATGTCACTACAATTAAGCTTATGCATCGAAATGATGACAACATCCATTCCAACTTCAGCTATTATGATGTACTGGTTAGAAACAGGGTAATTTCGTCTGCGATAGAAAGAGATAATTCACTTAGTGATGCATTACTATCCAAAATAAAGAAAAAAGAATTCACTGCTCAAGAAATGCGTGATCGGCTACCTTCAATCATAGAAAAGCCTAAAATACTTCGTAAGTTTCAGAATGGGTCCGTATCGCTAAATGACGCATATGATCGGGCATCAATCAGCGGTGCACAGCACCGGCTTAAAAAGATATATGAGAGTCTGGAAGATATTGAGAGAAAAGACATTGTAGCCTTGGAACGGAACGAGATGAATGCTGTAGATCAAGTAATAAAAAAGATACGACGCAGACTAGAAACAGTATCAAAAATAGTCAAGACAAACCTACAAGAAAAAACTTCCTGACCTTATTCTAAGAATGCACTTACGATTAAAGATGTAACGGAACTCTGTTTTCATGAAACATTGTCACTTATCAATAAAGAAGAAATTGAAATAATGCACGCGTAGTGGCATTAAACCCGACCGGTCGACAAAGAGGCTTGAAGAAAAAACAGGGGGACACTTCAGCGTCTTCGGTCGATATTCTTTGGAATTAACACTCATCACTCCGCCGACAGGCACCCGGAGACGCGTTCCCCAGGGCATCCGGGGCTTCAAGGACCCGCCTCCCCGATGCTGACCCTCACCCACTTCCTTTTTCCAATCTGCACCACGATCCGGACACCCGGCTGCAGCGATGTCTTGCCGTCACTGACGCGTTCGCCGTCGATGCGAACCGCGCCCTGGCGGATCATGCGGATCCCCTCGGACGTCGATTCTACCAGGCCGCTTTCCTTGAGCATGTTGGCCACGGGCATGCCGCCGGGTCCCGCACCCAGGCTCACCTCGGGCATGTCCTCGGGCGCCGCCCCCTTCCGGAAACGCTCGATGAAGGTGCGCCTGGCCCCTTCCGCATCCCCCGCGCCATGGAAGCGCGCCACGATCTCCCCAGCCAGTTCGAACTTGACATCCCTTGGATTCCTGCCCTCGGCCACCTCTCCTTCAAGCCCGGAGATCTCCGCCAGCGAGCGGAAACTGAGCAACTCGAAATAGCGCCACATCAGGTCGTCGGAAATCGACATCAGCTTGCCGAACATCTCGTCCGGCGGCTCGGTGATGCCGACATAGTTGTCGAGGGACTTGGACATCTTGTTGACGCCGTCGAGTCCCTCGAGCAGGGGAAGCGTCATGACCACCTGGGGCTCCTGGCCCTCCTGTTTCTGCAGTTCCCGTCCCACCAGCAGGTTGAATTTCTGGTCCGTTCCCCCCAGTTCCACGTCCGCCTCAAGGGCCACGGAATCGTAACCCTGGGCCAGCGGATAGAGGAATTCGTGAACGGCGATGGACTGGTTGCCCGCAAAGCGCTTCTTGAAATCGTCACGCTCCAGCATCCGCGCTACGGTGTACCGGGAAGCCAGCCTGATCATGCCGTCCGCGCCGAGGGCGTCCATCCACTCGGAATTGAAGCGCACCATGGTCTGGTCGGGATCCAGAATCTTGAACACCTGCTTCTTGTAGGTCTCCGCATTGGCCTCGACCTGTTCCCTGGAAAGCGAGGGCCGGGTGGCGCTCTTGCCGCTCGGATCACCGATCAGCCCGGTGAAGTCGCCGATCAGAAACACCACGATATGACCGAACTGCTGGAACTGCCGCATCTTGTTGAGGAGGACCGTATGGCCGAGATGGAGATCCGGCGAGGTGGGGTCGAAACCGGCCTTGACCAGCAGCGGCCTTCCCTTGCGGAGCTTTTCCTCCAGCTCTTCCAGCAGGAGTATTTCCTCGGCGCCGCGTCCGAGTTCGGTCATTGTTTCGTGTTGTTCTTTCATGAGCAGGAATATCGCCTCAACAGCCAACTGTAATCGAATTTTTACCAATCCGCGCCGGCTTGTGGCGGTTAATTTTTTTGACCTCGACCGGCTGAATGGGTAAAGTAGGGTTAGTGGGATTGCCACGCAATACGGCGATCACCAATGGTACATCCATACACCCCGCGATGGAGGCATTCTGTGCGCGGGTTTAATGGTGTGGCAATGGCTGTGGCGTCGTGTACGGCGACCCCTTTGATAACATGAAACGTAATTGTTTCATATCCGGATTCTGGATCTGACGGCGACGTTTATCCGACGTCAGCATCTCCATCGGCAATGCACCCACCAGGATTGGGATTGCCGGTAGCACTCCCCGGGCGGAGCCGGATTCCGGTGAAAATGCAACGATAATGACAGCCAGGCTGCGACCAACCTTCCGGCTGGATCTCAAGGATCTGCCGCTTCGCCCTTCCAGGCCGTACGGGATGCGTGCCGGACTGATGGCGGTGGCCGGCCTGGCGTTGGCGGTCGTGGTGGTCCTTCTGTCTGCGACCATGATTGTCAAGAGCCCACCTGAACCGGTGGCGGGCTCCGCCGTCCCCGCAATCTCCGAGCCCAAGGTCGCGGTCGTGCCGAAACCCGAAGCCGCCGCCGTGGCGCCGCCGGCGGCTTTCGCGGAGAACCCTGTCAAACCTGACCCCGTGGAGGGCCCGGAACTGCCCATGGCGGACAACACCGCCCTGGTTCCCGCCACCCCTGCCGACGCCCCCCTCAAGCCGGAGGCCGACCCGGTCGACAGCCCCCCTGCTGCGCCTTTGCCGGCACAGGCAGGAACCCACGACACGGAGGAAGCTGCCGACAGGACGGAAGAGACCACTGCGGACCGCCAGGCCCCCCGGCCCGATGGCCCGGATGACAGGATGCAGCTGGCCAGCCTGGCGCCGATGGTCACGAGGGAACAGGCATCACCGCTGGACTACATCGTGGAAGACGAGTTCCCCGGCCTGGCAGGGAAAACCCCCGTCGACCCGCTGGAAGCCGTGCTTCGCGAAGGCGACTGGGTGACAGAAACCGTCCGCAAGAAGGACACCGTCTCGCACATCTTCAGACGCTTCGGAATCAGCACCCGGGAAGCCTATTCCCTGGTCAAGCTGGAGAATGCATCCGTCCTGAACAAGATCAGGCCGGGCGAGGAAATACACGTCACCACGCTTCCACCCGAGGGCGACAGCAACCGCAAGCGCCTCGGGAAGCTGAAATACGACCTCGGGCGTTTCACCACCCTGCTGGTCCGCCGCCAGGACGACGGATATGTCGCCGATATTGTCCGGCGGCAACCCGAGATCCGCCATCAGACCGCCCAGGCGGTCATCGGCAGCAGCCTCATGGGCGCCGCAAAAAGGGCGGGAATTCCCTTCGAAGTGGTCTACTCGCTGGCCAACATTTTCGGCTGGCAGGTCGACTTTGCCAGGGACATACGGAGCGGGGACCGGTTCACGGTGATCTACGAGGAACAGTACCTGGATGACGAGCATGTCGGAAACGGCCAGGTGGTTGCAGCGGAACTGGTGACGAGGGACAAGTCCCTGCAGGCGGTGCGTCATGTGGATGACGACAACGTGGTGACCTACTATGCCCCTGACGGTGAAGGCATCCAGGGTTCGTTCCTGCGCTCCCCCATCCAGTTCGCCACGGTGACCTCCACATACAGCAAACGCCGTCTGCACCCGATCCAGAAAGTATGGAAGGCCCACAAGGGCGTGGATTACGGCGCCCCCATGAATACGCCGGTCCGGTCCACCGGGGACGGGGTGGTGGAATTCACCGGTTCAAAGACAGGCTACGGCCGCACGGTGATACTCCGTCACGGAGCGAAATACCAGACGCTCTACGCCCATCTCAACCGCTACCACAAGGATCTGCACATCGGCAAGCGCGTCAAGCAGGGCGAGGTCATTGGCTACGTGGGCACGTCGGGATGGTCGACCGGGCCGCACCTGCATTATGAATTCCGCGTCGACGGGCACCACAAGAATCCCCTCACCGTGGAACTGCCCAAGTCCCTGCCCATCGACCGGCGGTTCAGGGATGACTTCGCCCGGGTGGCCGCACACTGGGTGGCGCAGCTCGAAAACGTCAGCCAGACATCCCTGGCCCAGAACGATTCCTGAACCCCGTACCGGGCGCATCTCGCCGGCCCCCGCCGCCGCGGCAGGACCGGCTGTAACCGAAGGGGCAGGAGCGGTGGAATGACTTACGCGATCGGAATCATGTCCGGCACCAGCGTGGATGCCGTCGATGCCGTGCTGCTGGAGATTCCGCCGGACGGGAACCCCGAGCTCAGGGAGACCGCAACCCGCGACTTCCCGGCCGAATTGCGGCACACCGTCCTCGGCCTGATGACCCCCGGCGAAAATGAGATCGACCAGGCCTGCCGGGTCCATGTCGAGCTGGGGGAACTGTACGCGGAAATCGCCCTGGACCTGGTCGAGCGGGCCGGCAGCGATGCCGTCAGCGTGATCGGGTGCCATGGCCAGACCGTGCGGCACCGGCCCGACGGCCCCCATCCCTTTACGCTGCAACTGGGCAGCGGTGCGGTCATCGCGGGACGCACCGGCATTCCCACGGTGACCGACTTTCGCAGTGCCGACATCGCCGCCGGGGGACAGGGCGCACCGTTCGCGCCGTTCTTCCACCGCGCGGTGTTCTCCAGCGACACGTCCTGCCGGGCGATTGTCAATCTCGGCGGCATCGCCAATGTCACGCTGCTGCCACGCGACCGGTCAGGGCCGGTCACCGGGTTCGACACCGGGCCGGCCAACTGCCTCATGGATCTGTGGACCCGGCGGCACCTCGCGAAGCCGTTCGACGAATCCGGTGCCTGGGCGGCCGGGGGAGCGCCCGATGAACACCTGCTCGGGCGGATGCTGGCCGACCCCTACTTTTCCAGGCCCCCCCCGAAAAGCACCGGCAGGGAATATTTCAGCGGGGCGTGGCTGGACCGGGCCCTGGCCGGTTCCGGCGAAACCGTCTCCCCGGCGAACGTGCAGGCCACACTTGCCATGCTGACCGCCAGGAGCATCTCCGGCCAGTTGCCGACGGCGGTGGACGCCATGTACCTGTGCGGCGGCGGGTGCGCGAACCCGCACCTCAGGGCCCTGCTGGGAGAAGAGAGCGGTCTGCCCGTGGACGACACCTCGGCCCTGGGATGGCCCCCGGAATGGATCGAGGCGGCCGCTTTCGGCTGGATGGCACTGGCCACCCTGAATCAATCTCCGAGCACCCTGCCATCGGTGACGGGGGCGAGCCGCACCACCATCGCCGGCGCCATCCATTACCCCTGACCCGGCGGGCTCCCTCCATCGGGCACCGGAACCGCCCCCCGTACGCGCCCGGGGGCGATCGGCATGCCCGCCACGTGATGAATCCTTGAAATCAGTTCGGGAAGTCCGATACAGTCCAGCCGTGGATCATCAGGGGTTTCCCGTTATTCCCGCCAGGATTGGCCTGGCGGCTTCCATCACCCCTGACGGTCCCGGACCCTGGTGCATCATCCGCCATGGCCGGACCGGCCAGGATCACCGCTGTCCCCGCAGTTCATTCATGGACATCAGCCAGATACACACCCGTACCCGGACACCAACATGACCCGTCGAAGAATCATCCGCACCGACCAGGCGCCCGACGCCATCGGCACCTATTCCCAGGCTGTCCAGACAGGGAATACCCTCTACATCTCAGGCCAGATACCCCTTGTTCCTGCCACCATGGAGCCGGACACGGAAACGTTCGAGGCGGCGGCAAGACGGGTATTCAGCAATCTCAAGGCGGTCGCGGAGGCGGCGGGCGGGTCCCTGGACGACGCGGTGAAGATCAATATATCTATGACCGATCTGGCCAATTTCGCCACGGTGAACCAGGTCATGGCGGAGTTCTTCTCGGAGCCCTATCCCGCCAGGGCCGCCGTGGGAGTCGCCTCTCTGCCCAAGGGGGTTCCGATCGAGATCGAGGCGATCCTGGTGCTGGATCAGGACTGACCGGGCAATTTACTGGAATCACATCCACTGACATCGCTGCGGGGCATCGGTCCCCAACTCGCGTCCCGGCTGGAGCGGTTGGGAATCCGCGAGCCCCGGGACCTGTTGTTCCACCTCCCGATCCGTTACCAGGACCGGACCCGTGTCACACCCATCGGCGGCCTGCGGCCCGGGATGGACGCGGTCATCGTCGGGCGGATCGAACTGGCGGATGTACACTACGGACGCCGCCGGAGCCTGCTGGTGCAGATATCCGACGAAACCGGCCTGCTGACCCTGCGTTTCTTCCATTTCAGCCAGCAACAGCAACGGGGATTCATCCGCGGGCACTGGATCTGCTGCTTCGGCGATGCCAGGCCCGGGCCCGGCAGGCTGGAGATGGTGCATCCGGAATACCGCATCAGCAAGGCCCCTCCCGAATCCCCGACCCGGGAATCCCTGACCCCGGTCTACCCTGCGACCGAGGGCATCGGGCCCAACCTGATCAGGAGCCTGGTCGGTGACGCCCTGAACAGGATCGGCGCATTCTGTGAGGAACCCATCCCGCCACAGGCGCGCGAACGCTTCGACCTGGCAGGCACATGGGACGCCATCCGCTACCTGCACCAGCCGCCGCCGGACACGGACACCTCCGCCCTTTCCGAAGGCATGCATCCCATGCAAAGACGCCTGGCACTGGAGGAACTGACTGCCCATCGCCTTGCCCTGCTCGGGATCAGGAAACAGCGGCAGGTCCTGTCCGCACCGGCGTTCCCGGGGAAATCCCCATCGTGGAAGAGGCTCGAGCCGCGGCTCGGATTCACACTGACGGGCGCCCAGCGGCGGGTCATCGGTGAAATCCTCGAGGACCTGGGCCGGAGCAAACCCGCCCTCAGGCTGATCCAGGGGGATGTGGGGTCGGGCAAGACCGTGGTCGCCGCCGCCGCCGCTCTCCATGCCATTGACGCCGGCTACCAGGTCGCGCTCATGGCGCCCACCGAACTGCTCGCGGAACAGCATCGCAACAATTTCGTCCAGTGGTTCGAGGCCATCGGTATCGACGTTGAATGGCTGGTGGGGAAACTGCCCGCCGCCGAAAGGCGCCGCACCCTGGGCGCCATCTCATCCGGGGATGCATCCATGGCGGTCGGCACCCATGCGCTGTTCCAGGAACAGGTGTCATTCAACCGGCTGGGACTGATCATCGTCGACGAACAGCACCGCTTTGGCGTGGATCAGCGGCTCGCCCTGCGGGGCAAGGGCGAGAATGACACCACCGCTCCCCATCAGCTGATCATGAGCGCCACCCCGATTCCGCGATCCCTGGCGATGATATTCTACGCGGATCTGGATGTGTCCAGCGTCGACGAACTGCCGCCCGGCCGAAAGCCGGTCAACACCGTGGTGATGCCGGACACGCGACGTGAGGAAATCATGCGGCGGATTGATGCAGTCTGCGCGAAGGGGCAACAGGTGTACTGGGTCTGCCCGCTGATCGAGGAATCCGAAAAGCTGCAGGCCCAGGCCGCTACGGAGACCAGGAGCGTGCTGGCGTCACAGCTGGACAGCCTGCGCATCGGGCTGGTCCATGGCCGCCTCAAGGCCGCGGAAAAGGATCGGATCATGCATGCCTTCCGTGAAGGCGAATACGATCTGCTGGTGGCCACCACGGTGATCGAGGTGGGCGTGGACGTGCCCAACGCATGCCTGATGGTCATTGAAAACGCGGAACGCCTGGGACTCGCCCAGCTGCACCAGCTGCGCGGCCGGGTCGGCAGGGGGGCGGAGCAGGCAAACTGCGTGCTGCTCTACAAGCCCCCCCTTGGCCGGCAGGCAAAGGAACGCCTGGCCCTGCTCAGGGAAAGCAACGATGGATTCGTCATCGCACAAAAGGACCTGGAACAGCGTGGACCCGGGGAACTGCTGGGAACCCGCCAGACCGGGCTGCAACAGATGCGCATCGCGGATCCGTGGCGCGACCGGGACCTGCTTTCACAGGCCGGGGCGCTGGCCGACAACCTGCAAAGGCACCACCCCGACGCCGTCGACCCCCTGGTCAGCCAGTGGATCCGGCGCACCGATGCCTACGCCAATGTCTGAGGGACCGGAGGACCGCCGCAGATGATCGGCCCCTACCTGCGCCTGATCAGGATGGACCGGCCCATCGGAACGTTCCTGCTCCTTTGGCCCACCCTCTGGGCGCTGTGGCTGGCGGGCGACGGGGCCCCGGACCCCACCGTGGTCCTGATCTTCGTCGCCGGCACCTTCGTCATGCGGGCCGCAGGCTGCGCGATCAACGACTATGCCGACCGGCATATCGATGCCCATGTCGCCCGGACCAGCAACCGCCCGCTGGCCACCGGCGAACTGCTGCCCTGGCAGGCGCTGGCAACCTTCGGCGTTCTGCTGGCCGGCGCCTTCACCCTGGTCTGGCAGCTCAATGCCCTCACCATCTGGCTATCCGTCGCCGGGGCCCTGGTGGCGGTGGTCTATCCGTTCACGAAACGGGTCACCCACCTGCCCCAGCTGGTGCTCGGCGTGGCCTTCTCCTGGGGCATCCCGATGGCCTACGCCGCGGTGGGTGGACGCCTGCCGGTGGAGGCCCTGGTCCTGTTCCTGGCCAACTTTGCCTGGATCGTCGCCTATGACACCCAGTACGCCATGGCCGACCGCGAGGATGACGTGCTGATCGGCGTCAAGTCCACCGCAATCCTGTTCGGCAAATGGGACAACCTCGTCGTCGGACTTCTGCATCTGGCGGCCCTGGCCGTGCTCTATGGCATCGGCTGGCAGCGCGGCTTCGGCTGGCACTACGATCTCGGCCTCATGTCTGCGGCCGCGTTCGCCGTCTATCAGCAGCACCTCTGCCGGAACCGCGACAGGGACCTGTGCTTCCGGGCCTTCCTGAACAACAACTGGTTCGGCGCCATGGTCTTCGCCGGCATTGTGCTTGGACTGCTGGGTCCCGGCTGAACCGGCCGCCGGCGGCATTGTGGCGCTCTACCGGAAACCGATATGATCATGGCATGACGCTCGACACATCCATCCGTTTCTGCAACACCTGCGGCGCAGGCATCAAGATTGCCATACCTGACGGGGATACCCGTGAACGTCACGTCTGCCACGACTGCGGCAGTATCCAGTACCAGAATCCGAAAATAGTCACGGGCTGCGTGCCGCTGTGGCAGGACCGCATCCTGCTTTGCCGGCGGGCGATCGAACCCCGCCTGGGCCTCTGGACGGTTCCCGCCGGATTCATGGAAAACAATGAAACCCTGGCCGAAGGGGCGGTGCGCGAGACGTTGGAGGAAGCCTGCGCGCCGGTCAGCGACATCCGGCTGTTCGGGGTCTACAGCCTCCCGAGGATCAGCCAGGTGTACGTCATGTTCCTCGGAAATCTCCTGCGGGAGAACGGATTCGACGTCGGCGCGGAAACCCTGGAGGTGCGGCTGTTCCGCGAGGACGAGATCCCCTGGGACGAAATGGCGTTCCGGGTCGTGGAAACCACCCTGAAACGGTACCTGGGAGAGCGGGAAAATGGCGGATTCTCCATCGCCCTGACAGACCTGCATTGACCGAAAATTTTTCGAAACCGTTTCCATCGACGGTTCCCGGGGGTGCTAACTGATTGATTCTGAACCACCTGCAACAGTGACTTTGCCGCGCCCGGTCAGCGAAGTTATGCACAGCTGTCACATGATCGTCACATACCTTTGAAGTTAGCGGTATTTTGTCTGAAAAATTTTTAATCTAAGGTCGTAATCTATTGATAATAATAAATAAATTGGAAATTATGCAAAAATTAATCAACTTTCACTCCACCGCATCAATACAGGGCTCAGGGCCAGACAACGGCGTGTTATACACAAAGTTATCCACAGATTCTGTGTATAAAGGCGGGTATCCGCATGCCCGCCGCTGAAACCGTACACCAGATCGCGGTACCGGTTCCCCTGCGGAAATCCTTTGACTACCTCGGGCCGGGAAACCTGCTTCCCGGGGTCCGGGTCGTGGTGCCCTTCGGGCCGCGGCGGCTGACCGGTGTAGTGCTTTCGACCGGTCCCGCGCATACCGGCCACAGGCTCAGGTCCATCATCCGCGTGCTCGACTCGGAGCCCGTATTGGACGGCTGGATTCTCCGGCTGCTGCTGTGGGCGGCGGAATACCATCATCACCCTGTGGGGGAGGTGCTCACGGCCGGGCTGCCCGTGAAGCTGAGGAGCGGCGAGGCGGCGGCGGAACCCAGGGGAATCAGGATATACCGCGCCTCCCCGGATCCTGCTGCGGAAGCGCCGGACACCCTGTCCGGGGCACCCGCGCAGCAGCGTCTCCACCGGGCCCTGTCACGGGAGGGATGGCATACCTGGCCGGAACTGACCGAGGCCTCGGGCTGCGGCAGGCATGTCCTGCGCGCCCTGCTCAAGCGGGGGCTTGCCGAGACCAGGGTGCGGCTGCCGCAGATCACGCCCCTGCCGGACGTCGAAGCCATCCGGCTCAACCCGGAACAGGAACAGGCCGCGAACCACATCATGGAATCCCTGGGGACATTCCGGACCTGTCTCCTGCAGGGGATCACGGGCAGCGGCAAGACCGAGGTGTACCTCGTGGCCGCCCGGGAGGCCATCGCCCGCGGCAGCCAGGTGCTGTTTCTGGTTCCCGAGATATCACTGACCCCCCAACTGATCGCCCGGGTGCGCGGATACCTTGGAGACAATGTGCGCTGCCTGCATTCCGGCATGTCCGCACAGGAACGCTATGAAACCTGGTGGCTTGCCCGGGCGGGGCGCATCTCCGCAGTGCTGGGCACCCGCTCCGCCATCTTCACCCCGCTCAAGAATCCCGGACTGATCGTCGTCGACGAGGAACATGACCAGTCCTACAAGCAGCAGGACGGGTTTCGCTATCATGCGCGCAACCTGGCGATCAAGCTTGCCAGCCTGAAGGACATTCCCGTGGTGCTCGGATCGGCCACGCCCTCGCTGGAATCCCTCCACAACGCACGGGAAGGGCGTCACCGGTTCCTCCAGTTGAGCGAACGCTTCGGCGCCGCCACGGTACCGGAAATCCGGGTCATCGACAGCGGGATTCACCCCCCGAGGAACGGCCTGACCGACCCCCTGCTGCAGGCGATCGGCAGGCGCCTTGACCGGGGGGAACAGACCATCATCTACGTCAACCGTCGGGGGTATGCCCCGGTGGTCCACTGTTACCAGTGCGGATGGCAGGCGGCCTGCTACCACTGTTCCGCACGCCTGGTGTACCACCGCGACAGCGACCGGTTCCGCTGTCATCTCTGCGGCCACACGGAACCTGCGGGGGCTCATTGTCCGCAATGCGGGTCCACCCTGTTTCTCGGCGGCGCCGGGACGCAAAGACTCGAGCAGGCCCTCTACGGCCGCTTCCCCGGCGCCCGCCTTTGCCGGCTGGACAGGGACGAGGCCGGCACCGCCGAAAAACTCCACAGCCGGCTGGAACGTATCCGCGAGGGCACGGTGGACATCGTGATCGGCACCCAGCTGATCACCAAGGGGCACGACTTCCCCCGCGTGACCCTGGTGGGCGTGGTGAACGCGGACCAGGGCCTGTTCAGCGTGGATTTTCGCGGTTCCGAGTTTCTGCTCCAGGAGCTGCTGCAGGTCGCCGGGCGGTCAGGGCGGGCAAGAGCGGCCGGCGAGGTGTTCATCCAGACCGCCCATCCGAAGCATCCCTGCATCATGAAGCTGCTGGACCATGACTACATGGGATTTGCGGACACCGAACTCGATGAGCGCCGCCTGGCCGTCTATCCCCCGTTCGCCCACCTGGCCCTGTTCCGGGCCGAGTCCCGCGAAGCCGGGGATGCGCTCGGTGTCCTTGAGCGGGTACGGCGCAGCGGTGAACAGATCCTGCGCCAGGAGAAGATCGAGGGCGTGGAAATCCTGCCCCCTGTCCCGTCACCGGTCGAAAGACGCGCGGGGCGCTATCGCCTGCAGCTGATGGTGCGCTCCCGGCACCGCGGTCCGCTGCATCGGCTGCTCGGCATGCTCAGCGTGCGCATGGAATCCGACCGGTCCGGCAAGTCGGCCCGCTGGTCGCTGGACGTGGATCCCATGGAGATGGTGTAGACCGGCCCCTCGCCCGTTATACTCCTCCACCATGGCGCGCACCCTCCGAATCACCGCCCCCGACGACTGGCACCTGCATCTGCGTGAAGGCAGCCTGCTGGCCTCGGCGGTCGGTCATTCCGCCGCACGCTTCCGGCGCGCCCTGGTCATGCCCAACCTGGTGCCGCCGGTCACAACCGCCGGGCGCGCCGCCGAATACCGGAACGAGATCCTCGCCTGCCTGCCGCCCGGCAGCGGCTTCGATCCCGTGATGACCCTCTATCTCACGGACAACACGACCACCGCGATGGTTGCCGAGGCCGCCGACGCCCCCCATGTGGCGGGATTCAAGCTCTACCCCGCCGGCGCCACGACCAACTCGGATAACGGCGTGACCTCCATCCACCGGGTGATGCCGGCCCTGGAGGCCATGGCCGACAAGGGCCTGGTGCTTCAGGTGCACGGCGAGGTGACCGACGATCACGTGGATGTCTTCGACCGCGAGGCGGTGTTCATCGACCAGGTGCTGGAACCATTGTGCCGCGAACTCCCGGAGCTCAGGGTGATACTCGAACATGTCACCACGAGCGACGGGATCGGGTTCGTGCAGTCAGGCGGCGACAACATCGCCGCCACTCTCACCGCCCATCACCTCCTGTACTGCCGCAACGATCTGTTCCGGAGCGGAATACGGCCGCACTACTACTGCCTGCCCGTACTGAAGCGCCGGCGCCACCAGGAGGCGCTGCTGGGAGCGGCGACCAGCGGCAACCCGTCGTTCTTTCTCGGTACCGACAGCGCGCCGCACCTGCGGGGGCAAAAGGAAAGCGCCTGCGGCTGCGCCGGCATCTTCACCGCCCATGCCGCCCTTGAACTGTATGCGGAAATCTTCGACGGCATGAACGCGCTGGACCGCCTGGAGGGTTTCGCCTCCCACTTCGGGGCGGACTTCTACCGCGTGCCGAGAAACACCGACGAGGTGATTCTCGAAGAATTCGCCTGGGAGGTTCCGGCGTCCTACCCGGTGCCCGGACTACCCGGTGGCGATCCGGCCCTGTCGGAGTTCGTGCCGCTCAGGGCCGGTGAAACCGTTGGCTGGCGAATCAGGAGAACGGACGTCGGCGACCCCGGGGAAGCGGCAGTCGACTGATCTCAGAGCTGTTCGAGCTGCTCCTCGTTGATCTTGATATCGGCAGCCGATCTCAGTGTCTGGATAAAGCTGTGATAGACCTCTTCCCCGTCACGGTAGACGAGCTGCTGCTCCAGGCCTGACCTGACGTCCGCGTCCACGGCTTCTGCCTTCCCCGGCGTGACCGCCGTCAGCGCATAGACAGCGGCATCGCCGTTCGCAAGGACCGTATGCCCGTACACGGGCCACCCGTCCCGGGGCAGGGCGGCGGTGAAGACACTGTCCCCCAGCTGCGCCAGCCCGGGGAATATCCGGTCCCGTGTCGCGGGCAGCGTCTCCGCCTGCCACTCGTTCTTGGCCAGCATGATGTCCCAGGATGCGAGGTGAGTCAGGTCCGCCACAGACTCCTTCGCGACCTGCGCCGCCTTCGCGCGGGACTTCTCCAGCTTGATTGCCGCGATGATTTCGTCGGCCACTTCCTCGAATTCCCGCGGAGACGACTCCTCGTGATCCAGCTTCCTGAGGGCCACCAACCGGTCGAAACCGAGTTCAACGGCCGGGCTGTTCAGGTTCTCGTCCAGGACATCCGGGCTGAACGCGGCCGCCCGCACGGCTGCCTCCCCGGCGATTCCGGCGCCCTCATGCCTGGTAAACCACTCACTGGTCATGATCTCCAGGCCGGTGGCATCCGCGGCCGGTCCCAGGGCTTCCGGCTGCTCGAAGATAGCGTTGTCGAAAGGCTCCACCAGGTCGTTGAACATCCTTTCCGCCGCCGCCCGGCGCGCTTCCGCGATGACTTCCTCCCGCACCTGGTCAAGAGTCTGCTGCTGTTCGGCCTGGAGCTCGGTCAGCTTGATGACGTGATAGCCGAACTGGGTTTCCACCGGCCCCCTCAACTCTCCCTCGACCATGCCGAACACCGCGTCCTCGAAAGGCTGCACCATCTGGCCCCGGGTAACCACGCCGAGATCGCCGCCGCTTCCGGCGGACCCGGTGTCATCGGAGAACTCGGCGGCAAGTTCGGCAAAATCCGCACCGCCCCGCGCCCTGGAAAGCACCGTCTCCGCCTCGGCCAGCGCGGCCGCCCTGGCCTCGTCGGTGTCCCCGTCCACGCTGATCAGGATATGGCTGGCCTTCCGGACCTCCGCGGTCTTCAGCCGGTCCCTGATCAGTTCGTAGGTCTGCTCGATCTCCTCTTCAGAGGGGGCGGAATCCGCCGCGAGGGCGTCCACGCTCAGGTCGATGTACTCCACCCGCATCCTTGCCGGGTTGTAGTATTTCTCGAAATTCGCGTCGTATTCCGCCCGCGCCTCGTCGTCGGAGACATCGAACTCATCCACATAGAGATCGCCCCGAATGACCGCATACGAGGCCTCACGGGACTGGTGCTGCAATGCGATCAGCCGGGAGACCTCCGGCTCGACCACGAAGGCCGAACCCGCGATGGCGTCGGCGAGTTGCTGGACCATTCCGCCCTGGCGCTCAACGGCCTCGTATCCCTGGGGACTCATCCCGTTGCTGGCGAGCAGCCGCTCGTACAGCGCCGGATCGAACCTGCCGTCAATCAGGAACGCCTCGTTTTCGCGGATTCTCCTGGCCACCTCCTCGTCCGTCAGCCGGTAGTTGCGCTCAAGGGTGTACTGGCCCAGCAGTTGCGATTCGATGAGACTGTCCAGCACCCGTTGCTGCAGTCCCAGGGTTTGCATCATTTCAGGTGAAATGCTGCTGCCGAACTGGCTGATCAGGGCCTGGCGCTGGCGGGAGAGCTGGTTCTGGTAGGTGTATGCGTCGATCTCCTCCCCGTTGACGGAAGCCACCGGCGCCTGGCTGCCGCCCTCGAAATACGAGCCGATTCCCCACAAGGCGAATGTCAGCACGATGATGCCGATGACGATGCCCGATATCCAGCCCTTGGACCCTTCTCTGATTGCAGTGAGCATGGCTTGTTGCGATTGGCTGATTGCTTCTTGAAGGGGCAGATTCTATCGCATGCATGCGGTATTACGCAGCGGAATCCCTATTCCCGATGCGGACCGGAACGATTCGGCTGTCCGGGTCCCGCGAAGCAGGCAGACGATCCATGGAAATATCCCGAACCCGGGATCATCCCCGTTACTTTCCGCATTACAGGCAGATATCCCCTCGGGGCGTATTGAACCTGGTCGTGGTCGTCAATATCGATCAGACCAATCTCTTCGCCCGGAGTTCCGGTTCAAGCACACTCCAATGGTTCATATTGATGGAGTCTGAAGACAGCGCCTCCAGGCGGCCTTCCAGGCTGTGCAGCCTCAGTGCAGGATGGTGGGGGGGGCGAGTTCCAGCAACTCAAGCATTTTCCTGTACTGGTTGCGCATCTCTGGTTGCTTCCGAAGAAATTTCCTGGCGCGTCGGATATAGACATCCGGGTATACCAGTGTACATGGCATCAATCCAGTACGCGCTTCATATGATCCGCTACGCTTTCGGTGTTGCAGTTGCCGCTCTTTAGATCGCTGCGGGCTTCCCGGAGGGCGATGTCCAGTTCGTATTCGCGCAGTTTGCTGCAGGCATTGAAGTCGAGGACAACATACCTGCGCTCTCCGCGTACGGTAATCACGGCTTCCCCGTCCTGGCGAAGCGCGGACTCGACAACGGATATTCCCTTGGCCCTGAGATCGTTCGCGGTGATGCTGGTCATGGGATGATCCCCGGTGAAATTGTCAGTGGCCGGCCCCGAATCCCCTCACTGAACCGGCCCGCTGCCGGCTTCTTCGAATTACCGGAAATGGCCTCCGATACCGGGGGCTGACAAAACGAAAACGCGGGACCAGTTCAGACTGATCCCGCGCTACGGAAATTGGCGGAGCGGACGGGGCTCGAACCCGCGACCCCCGGCGTGACAGGCCGGTATTCTAACCAACTGAACTACCGCTCCAGTGGTTGGTGGGCGCTGCAGGGATCGAACCTGCGACCCTCGCCTTGTAAGGGCGATGCTCTCCCAGCTGAGCTAAGCGCCCCCGGAAAGGCGCGCTAGTTTACGGCATCCTTCAGGCCTTTTCCAGCCTTGAATTTCGGTACCCGGGTGGCGGCAATGCTGATGGTTTCACCGGTTCGGGGATTGCGTCCGGAGCGTGCGGCACGATCGCTCACGGAGAATGTGCCAAACCCTACCAGCGACACGGTGTCTCCACCTGCAAGGGCTTTGCTGATGGCTTCAAATGTGGCGTCCACGGCAGAGGCTGCGTCGGTTTTCGTCAGGCTGGCGCTGTCTGCGACAGCATCAATCAATTCGGCTTTGTTCATGAGTTTGAATTTCCTCGATTTACGGTTGTTGATGAATCGACGTGATGTTTGATGATTACGATTTGGAATAAAAAGATGCCCAGTGTGCGTTGGTCCGCCGTCAGGGTCGGCGGTTCGTTTTTCTATTCGAATCTGGGGCCCGAACAGCCCCGCCTGCACGGTTATCCGCCGTGGGAATCAGAAAGATTTGCCGGACATTCAGTGATCATAATCAATCATCCAGAGGCAATGCAACAGGACTTTGTCCTGTCTGCGTCCCAGGCGCCATGGCGCCTCCGGAACCGCCCCGGACATGCGGATTGCCCGGGGTGGCTCCAATCAGCATGCATATCCAAGGCTATCTTTCTGATCACAATGGCACAATTTACCGCGAACACGCGGGGTTCACGGAATCCGGAGGGCCCTAATGGGCCGTCAGGCCCGTGGTGGCGTCCTCCTTGCCCTTGGTGGCGGATTCCCCGGGTGCGGGGCGATCGGGTTCGGCTGCAGGTGCCGGCACCCTTTCCAGGGTAAGCTCAATCACCTCATCAATCCATTTTACCGGCCGAATTTCAATCTCCTGGGTGATGTTTTCCGGGATCTCTTCCAGGTCGCGGTTGTTCTCGTGGGGAATCAGCACCCGCTGGACGCCGGCACGATGCGCGGCCAGCAGTTTTTCCTTCAGCCCCCCGATGGGCAGCACCTCTCCGCGCAGGGTGATCTCCCCGGTCATGCCCACATCGGACTTGACCGGAATCCCGGTCAGTGCCGATACGATGGCGGTGCACATGCCGATGCCCGCGCTTGGCCCGTCCTTGGGTGTGGCGCCTTCCGGGACATGGATATGGACATCCTGCTTCTGGTGGAAGTCCGGATCGATGCCCCACTGCCTGGACCGGCTGCGCACCACGCTGATCGCCGCGCTGATGGATTCCTGCATGACATCGCCAAGCTTGCCGGTGAACACATGCTTGCCCTTGCCGGGCATCACCACGGTTTCAATGGTCAGCAGTTCCCCGCCCACTTCCGTCCAGGCAAGACCGGTCACCTGGCCGATCTTGTTTTCCTTCTCGATGCCGCTCTTGCGGAACCGCCTGACACCCAGGTACTGGTCCAGGTTCCCGGAGGTGGCCGTGACATGCTTGAGACCCTTGTCGAGCAGCAGTTCCTTGACCACCTTGCGGCAGATCTTCGAAATCTCCCGTTCCAGGTTCCGCACCCCCGCCTCACGGGTGTAGTAGGCGATGATGTCATGAATCACGGATTCCTCGATGGTGATCTCCTTTTCCTTCAGTCCGTTGTTGCGGTACTGCTTGGGCAGCAGGTAGCGATGGGCGATCTCCACCTTCTCCTGCTCGGTGTAGCCCGAAATGCGGATGACCTCCATGCGGTCAAGCAGCGGGCTCGGAATATTGAGGGTGTTGGCGGTGGCGATGAACATGACGTCCGACAGGTCGTATTCCACCTCGAGATAATGATCGCCAAAGGTGTTGTTCTGCTCCGGGTCCAGCACCTCCAGCAGCGCCGAAGAGGGGTCGCCCCGGAAATCCATGGACATCTTGTCCACTTCGTCAAGCATGAACAGGGGGTTGTTCGTCTTCACCTTCGACAGGTTCTGGATGATCTTGCCGGGCATGGACCCGATATAGGTCCGCCGGTGGCCGCGTATTTCCGCCTCGTCCCGCACACCGCCAAGGGACATGCGGATGAACTTCCGGTTGGTGGCCCGGGCGATGGACTGCCCGAGGGAGGTCTTGCCGACCCCGGGAGGCCCCACCAGGCAGAGGATCGCGGCCTTGGATTTCTTCACGCGCTGCTGCACGGCCAGATACTCCAGGATGCGCTCCTTGACCTTCTCCAGGCCGTAATGGTCGTCGTCCAGGATCTTCTCCGCCTTCGCCAGGTTGCGGGAAATCCGGCTCTGCTTCTTCCACGGCAAGGAAATCAGCCAGTCGATATAGTTGCGCACCACGGTGGCTTCCGCCGACATCGGGGACATCATCTTCAGCTTCTTGAGTTCCCCGTCGGCCTTCTCCTCGGCCTCCTCTGACATGCCGGCCTCCTTGATCTTCCGGGCCAGGTCGTCGGTCTCGTTGGGCACCTCATCCATGTCGCCAAGTTCCTTCTGGATCGCCTTCATCTGCTCGTTCAGATAGTACTCCCGCTGGCTCTTCTCCATCTGTTTCTTGACCCGGCTGCGGATCCGCTTTTCCACTTCCAGCAGATCGATTTCCGAATCCATCACCCCGAGAATGTGTTCCAGCCGCTCGGTCACGGTGAGCAGTTCCAGGATTTTCTGCTTTTCCTCGTTTTTCAGATTGAGGTGGGCCGCGATGGTATCGCCGATGCGCCCGGCATCGTCGATGCCGGTCAGGGAGGTCAGGATTTCCGGCGGAATCTTGGCGTTCAGCTTGACGTATTTCTCGAACTCCGAAACCACCGTGCTGGCCAGCACGCCCAGTTCGCGGCTCTGTTCTTCGGTATCGTCGATGGGCAGCGCGGCGCAGACAATCGCCTCGTCCTCGTTCTCCGGATCAATGCCGAAGCTGTGGATCCTGGCGCGCTGCGTCCCCTCCACCAGAACCTTGACCGTTCCATCCGGCATCTTCAGCATCTGGAGGATGGTTGCGATGGTTCCCATCTGGTAGATGTCCTCCGGGTCCGGATTGTCCTGGGCGGCATCCCGCTGGGCGGACAGGAGGATATTCTTCTCGGACTCCATGGCGATTTCCAGGGCGCGGATGGAGCGGGCCCGTCCCACGAACAGCGGAATCACCATGTGGGGGAACACCACCACATCCCGCAGGGGCAGGAGCGGCAGCTGCAGCAGATCGGAACTTCGGGGATTGTCGGTACTATCCATAACGGGTCTCATCTCATGCCGGCCACCCCGCGACACCGGGTCGGCATCGGCGGAAGGCGGCGGGCAGATACAGTCTGTTGTTAATAATGAAGGCGGGAAAGGCGGTTTGCAAGCGCAATGTGCGTCACATCACCGGCCGTTTCCCGGCCGGCAGGCCGGGTGGCGCGGTGGACAGCCTCGCGGGAATCAGGACGACACCGCGGCGCGCCCGGTCTCCTCCTCCTCGTACACATACAGGGGCCGCGCACCCTCGGTGATCACCGAGCCGTCCACGATTACCTTCTTCACCCCCTCGATGGACGGCAGTTCGTACATCGTCTCCAGGAGCGCATTTTCCAGAATGGAACGCAGTCCCCTTGCGCCGGCCTTGCGGTCCATGGCCTTGACCGCCACCTGCCTGAGGGCATCGTCCCGGAACTCCAGGTTGACGCCCTCGAGCTTGAAGAGTTTCTGATACTGCTTGGTCAGGGCGTTCTTCGGTTCCGTCAGGATCCGGACCAGGGCGTCCTCATCCAGTTCCTCCAGGGTGGCCACCACCGGCAGGCGGCCGATGAATTCCGGTATCAGGCCATACTTGATCAGGTCTTCCGGTTCGAGCTGCTGCAGCAGCTCGCTGGTGCGCTCGTCCGCGGACTTCTCCTTGATGTCGGCACCGAACCCGATGCCCGATTTCTCGGTGCGCTCCTGGATCACCTTTTCCATGCCGGCGAACGCGCCGCCGCAGATGAAGAGGATGTTGCCGGTATTGACCTGGAGGAACTCCTGCTGCGGGTGCTTGCGGCCGCCCTGGGGCGGGATCGAGGCCACCGTGCCCTCGATCAGTTTGAGGAGTGCCTGCTGCACCCCTTCCCCGGACACGTCCCGGGTGATGGAGGGGTTGTCCGACTTGCGGGATATCTTGTCGATCTCGTCGATATAGACGATGCCGATCTGCGCCCGCTCGATTTCGTAGTCGCAGGTCTGGAGAAGCTTCTGGATGATGTTCTCCACGTCCTCGCCCACGTAACCGGCCTCGGTCAGGGTGGTGGCGTCGGCGATGGTAAACGGCACATTGAGCTGTCTGGCCAGGGTCTCCGCGAGCAGGGTCTTGCCGGAGCCGGTGGGCCCGATGAGCAGGATGTTGCTCTTGGAGATCTCCACCTCCGATACGGCTTCCTCGTTCTCGATCCGCTTGTAATGGTTGTACACCGCCACGGACAGGGTTTTCTTGGCGCGTTGCTGGCCAATGACGTAATCGTCGAGGATGGCGTGGATTTCCTGGGGGCTGGGGAAATTTCCGGAACTGGCCTGCTGGGCCGAGTCGGTGGTGGTTTCCTCCCGGATGATTTCGTTGCAGAGGTCGACGCACTCATCACAGATGAAAACAGACGGGCCCGCGATGAGCTTGCGGACTTCATGCTGGCTCTTGCCGCAAAACGAACAGTAGAGGAGTTTCTCCCCCTTGGACAATTTCTCGTCAGACATTCCTACCGGGCGTAGGGCCCATTTACCTCATTGACCGGAAGTATAGAGGAAAATTTCGGCAAAGTAGTACGAAAATGCACATGAATGCCGAGAATCCCGCCGGCGGGCCGAAGGGGTTTTCTGCCCCCTTGTCAGTCCCGCTTGGACAGAACCGAATCGATGATCCCGTATTCCTGGGCCGCCTCGGCACTCATGAAATTGTCCCGGTCCGTGTCCTCCCGGATCACGTCGATGGGCTTGCCCGTGTGGTCGGAAAGAATCCTGTTGAGCCGGTCCCGGGTGCTGAGAATCTCGCGGGTATGGATCTCGATGTCCGTGGCCTGGCCCTGGGAACCCCCCAGGGGCTGATGGATCATCACCCGAGAATGCGGAAGCGCGTGGCGCTTTCCGGGCTGGCCGCCTGCCAGGATGATGGCGCCCATGCTGGCAGCCTGGCCCACGCAAACGGTGCTCACGTCAGGCCGGATGAACTGCATGGTGTCGTAGATCGCCAGTCCCGAGGTGACCATCCCGCCGGGCGTGTTGATGTAGAGGGAGATGTCCTTCTCCGGGTTCTCCGACTCGAGGAACAACAGCTGGGCGACGATCAGGTTGGCCATGTGGTCCTCCACCTGTCCCACCATGAATATCACCCGCTCCTTGAGCAGCCGGGAATAGATGTCGTAGGCGCGCTCTCCGCGCCCGGTGGTTTCCACGACCATGGGAACCAGGCCCAGGGCTTGCGTGTCGAGATCTGTCATTGTCGGTTCGCTCATGTTTGGACGCCCTTGGGTGCCCGGAATCAGGCGGATTTCGGATTCATGAACTCGCGGAATCCGATATTCACCTCCTTGACGTCGGCCGATTCCAACATGGTGCTGACGACCTGTTCTTCAAGCACCATGGCCTCGATCTGCTGCAGTTTCTCGGGATCGGAATAGTAGAAGTTCACGAAGGCATTGGCATCGTCGTAACCCTGGGCCATCTCCTCGATCCTGCTGCGCACCGTGTCGCCGCCCGCCTTGATGTCATGCCGGGTGATGACCTCGCGGGCAATCAGGCCGAGCGCCACCCGCCTGCGGGCCTGCTCGGTATACCGTTCCCGGTCGATGCTGTCCGCGGGTATGCCCTGGGATTCCAGTTGCCGGGTGATCGCCTCCACCGCCCGATCCACTTCCTCCTCGACCAGGGCTCTCGGGACCTCGATGTCGTTGGCCTCGTACAGCGCATCCATGACCCGGTCACGTATCGTGGCGCGCATGCGGTCCCCCAGTTCGCGCTCGAGACTGGACCGGACCTCCTCGCGCATCTTTTCCACGCCGCCCTCGCGGATACCCAGGTCCTCGGCGAACGCATCGTTGAGTTCGGGCAGTTCGGGCCGCTCCACCTTCTTGACGGTGACTTCGAATTTCACGTCCTTGCCCGCCACGTCCCCGTTGTGATAGTCCTCCGGGAAGGTGAATTCCACGGTACGGGTATCCCCGGCGCCGGCGCCGGCAATGCCCTCGTCGAAATGCGCCAGCATCTGGCCCTCGCCAAGCACGAAGGGAAAATCCGTGGCCGAGCCGCCGGCGAATGACTCCCCCTCGATGCTGCCGTCGAAATCGATGACCACGCGGTCACCCGTTTCCGCGGCGCCGTCCTTCTCGCTGAACGTGGCGTTGCGCTTTCTGAGATCGTCGAGGGTCCGTTCCACGTCCTCCTCGGTCACCTCGCACACCGGCTTCTCGATGGCCTTTCCGCTGAGGCTGACCGTGGGGATCTCGGGGAAGACATCCACGGTGGCGGTGTATTCCAGGTCCTTGCCCGACTCGTAGGGCTCCGGATCGATGGACACCAGTCCGGCAGCGTCGATCTGCTCCTTCGACAGCGCCTCCTGATAACTGGCGTAGATCTTGTCGGAGATCACCTCGTTGATGACCCTACCGGAATACTGTTTCTGGATCACGCTCATCGGGGCCTTCCCGGGGCGAAACCCCGGAATCTTGGCCTGACGCGACACGTCCCGCAGGCGCTTGTCGACCTCGGCGCCCACTTCCTCGGAGGGAACGGACACTTTCAGTTTGCGTTCGATCACGCCGGTCTGTTCAACCGTCACTTGCATGAATATCGCTTCCTCGTGAAATTGTATTGCCCGGAACACCGGGAGCGGAATGATCCGGGGGAACCGCCAAAGAGCAGGAGAAACCGGTCATCCTCCGCCCGGACCGGAAGCCGGCCGGCAGGCTGGTGCGAAAGGAGAGACTCGAACTCTCACGGGTTGCCCCACTGGATCCTAAATCCAGCGCGTCTACCAATTCCGCCACTTTCGCAACGGACATTCCGTCATCCCGCCGGGCGCTTCCGGCCAGGGCGGGCATTGTGATGGGGTGAGCGATGGGGCTCGAACCCACGACCACCGGGATCACAACCCGGGGCTCTACCAACTGAGCTACGCTCACCATACACAACTGACACAATTGTACCTGTTCAACAGCCCCCGGAACTCCGGAAAACTGGTACGCCCGACAGGATTCGAACCTGTAACCTACGGCTTAGCTTACCAACTACGGCTTTCGCCGCCCACTGTGTCCGGCCCGGTGGACACGTCGTTCCCCCAAGGCCCAGGCGCAGTGGTTTGTGGTCTGGACTATATCTTCACCATCGCAGGTGGGGCACGTATAGTCTCTACGGATCCCGGGTCATGAATCACGCCCCGGTTTCCTCGGTGTTGCCAACACCCCGAACAGCAAAGCCCGGGATGCGAAGGGTCCACCGATACAGTGCCCTGCACTCCGACAGTTCAATTCCCGCCGGAGGCTCCTGTTTGCGGTGCCGGGATGTTACGGAGCAATCTCTTTTCCGGATTCCCGGAGGCCGCCACTCAAAGGCCGTTGCTCTATCCTATTGAGCTACGGGCGCAAAGGATAAAACGAAAAACTGGTCGGGGTAGAGAGATTCGAACTCCCGACATCCTGCTCCCAAAGCAGGCGCGCTACCAGGCTGCGCTATACCCCGTATCGCCACGATTCCCCGACACGAATGCCGGGATACAAGGTAAAACTACGCCCCCCGGGGCCTCAGGTCAAGGGCGGCGAACTATACGGATTATGCCCCCTGCCGTCAATGCCGGCGCCGGTACGCCGGGACCCCGAAAATGCCCGCGATTGCCTCCCCAAGTGCTTGAAATGGAAAAGGCGGACCCCCATTACCGCCAGATTGACAACGCCAATCCAGAACCAGCCCATGAGCCAAGAGACCACGATGGAAAAACACGCCTTCCAGGCGGAAGTGCAGCAGCTTCTGCACCTGATGATCCACTCCCTGTACAGCAACCGGGAGATCTTTCTCAGGGAACTCGTTTCCAACGCATCGGATGCCTGTGACCGGCTGAGATTCCTCTCCCTGACCGACAAGTCCCTGCTCGAGGACGAGGAGGCGCTCGGCATCGAGGTGGACGTGAATCCCAGGACCAGGACCATCACGGTCCGGGACAACGGCATCGGCATGGACCACGACGAGGTGGTCGAGAACATCGGCACCATCGCGCGCTCCGGCACCCGCCGGTTCCTGGAACAGATCAACCAGGGCGAGCAGAGCGAGACCACGCTGATCGGCCAGTTCGGCGTCGGGTTCTATTCCAGCTTCCTGGTCGCCGAAGAGGTTGTCCTCATGACCCGCAAGGCGGGACGGCCGGCCTCGGAGGGCGTGAAATGGACGTCCGACGGCAGCGGGGAGTACTCGGTGGAATCCGTCGAACGGCCCGAAAGGGGAACGGAAGTCATCCTCAAGCTGCAGAAGGCGCACAAGGAATTCCTGGAAGGGTTCCGGGTCCGTGGCGTGATCGCGAAATATTCCGATCACATCTCCCTGCCCATCCGGATGCTGAAGGAACCCGAGAGGGACGACAAGGGCAAGGTCATCAAGGGGCAGACCCCGGAATACGAAACCGTAAACAGGGGCTCCGCACTGTGGGCCCGGCCCAAGCGGGAAATCAGCGAAGAGGAGCACCGGACCTTCTACACCTCGCTGACCTACGATCCCGAGCCGCCGGCCATTACCCTGCACAACCGGGTGGAGGGGAAGCTGGAATACATCTCACTGTTCTACATCCCGTCGAAGGCGCCCTACGACCTCTGGGACCGGGAGCAGCGTCACGGCATCAAGCTGTACGTGCGCCGGATCTTCATCTCCGACGATGCCAGGCAGCTCATGCCGAGCTATCTGCGGTTCGTCCGCGGGCTGGTGGATTCGGCCGACCTGCCGCTCAACGTTTCCCGGGAGTTCCTGCAGCAGAACCGGGAGATCGACAGGATCCGCACCGCCTCGGTCAAGAAAATCCTCGCGGAACTGAAAAAGGTCGCCGCCAAGGATGCCGAGAAATACCTGGGTCTCTGGAAGGAATACGGCAAGGTGCTGAAGGAGGGGCTGATCGAGGACCCCGAGAACAAGGACAACCTCGCGAAGCTGATCCGGTTCGCATCCACCCGGGGCGAGGACGACACGCAGAACGTCTCCCTGGAAGACTATGTCGGCGCCATGAAGGAGAAGCAGAAGGCAATCTACTACGTCACCGCGGAAAACCATGCCGCGGCCAGGTCATCCCCGCATCTCGAAATCTTCCGCAAGCACGACATCGAGGTGCTGCTGTTGTCCGACCCGGTGGACGAGTGGGTGGTGAACCATCTCACCACCTTCGAGGACATGCCGCTCCAGTCCATCGCCCGGGGGGAACTGGACCTGGACGAACTGGGGGACGCAAAGGACAAGGACGAAAGCGAAAAGGCGAACGAGACCCTGTCGCCGCTGGTGGAAAGGTTCAAGACCGTGCTGGAGGACCGCGTCAAGGACGTTCGCCTGACCGACCGGCTGGTGGATTCCCCGGCGTGCCTCGTGGCCGACCAGTATGACCTCGGGGGCAACATGGAGCGGATCCTGAAGGCCATGGGCCAGGATGCCCCCGTCGCCAAGCCGATCCTCGAGCTGAATCCGAAGCACGAGATCCTGGACCGGATCGATCTCGAGTCCGATACCCTGGAAGACTGGATCTGGGTGCTGCTGGACCAGGCGGTGCTGGCCGAGGGGGCCTCGCTCAGGGACCCGGCGGCCTACGTGGCGAGGGTCAACCGGCTGCTGGCGGGCTGAGCGCGTATCTTCCTGACCCGCCCGCAGGGCGGGTCAGATCAGCCACGGCACTGCATTTTCCAGCCGCAGCAGGCCGATCTTGGTCTCGATGCCCGCGCCTCCGGAATACCCGCCGATCCCCCTTGCCGCCAGCACCCGGTGGCAGGGAACGATGATCGGGAATGGATTGCCGCCGCAGGCGCCGCCCGCCGCCCGCGGGGTGGTCCCCAGCTGCCGGGCCATGTCCGTATAGGTGATCGTGCCGCCATAGGGTATCCGGGCCATCACGCGGCAGGCCGCAGCCTGGAATTCACTGCAGCCGTAGGCCAGGGGCAGATCAAAAGTCCTGAGGGCGCCGCCGAAATAGGCCTTCAGCTGGTCCGAGGCCTCGGACAGGAGCGGGGAGCGGTCCCGAGCCTGGACATCGCTCCAGCCGAGCCTGGCGAGGCACTCCCCTTCCTGCACCAGCAGCATCCGCCCGAACGGCGTCTCGATGGTTTTTCTGAGTACGGCAGGCATATCCGGGAAGGAAAATACACCATGATCATCCGCCGGTAAACCGAACCCGGCAAGCCACGCCCCGATGAACGCGGACCGGGCTATAGCGGGCTATCTGCCCTGGCGTTCCCTGGCTTCGGCGATCACCATTTCCGCGATGTTCCTGGGACAGGGCGAATAATGATCGAACTCCATGGAGAACTGCCCGCGTCCGGAGGTCATGGTCCGGAGGTCGCCGATGTAGCCGAACATCTCTCCCAGCGGCACCTCGGCCTTGATGCGGGCGCCGGTGGGGCCGGTGTCCTGGGCCTTGATCATGCCGCGGCGGCGGTTGAGGTCGCCGATCACGTCGCCCACGTGGGCTTCCGGGGTGAACACGTCGACCCGCATCACCGGCTCGAGGAGCTGCGGGCCGGCCTTGGGCATTGACTGGCGGTAGGCCGCCTTGGCCGCAATCTCGAACGCCACCGCGGAAGAGTCCACCGCGTGGAAGGCGCCGTCCACCAGGGTCACCTTGACATCCAGGCAGGGATAGGCGGCGAGGACGCCCTCTTCCATCATGTCCCTGAACCCCTTGTCGATGGCCGGCCAGAATTCCCTCGGCACGTTGCCGCCGGTCACCACGGACTGGAACTGGTAGCCGCTCCTGGGCCCTCCCGGCTCGATGATGTAGTCGATCTTGCCGAACTGGCCGGAGCCGCCGGTCTGCTTCTTGTGCGTGTAGCTGTCCTCGATCCGCTGGGTGATGGTTTCCCGGTAGGCGACCTGGGGCTTGCCGACCGTCACATCCACGCTGTGGGTCCGGCGCAGGATATCCACCTTGATATCGAGGTGCAGTTCGCCCATGCCCTTGAGAATGGTCTCGCCGCTGTCCTGGTCGGTCTCCACATGAAACGAGGGATCTTCGGCCACCATCTTGCCGAGGGCGATGCCGAGCTTCTCGGACCCGCTCTTGTCCTTGGGCGCCACCGCCATGGAAATCACCGGGTCCGGAAAGACCATCGGTTCCAGGGTTGCGGGATTCTTCTCGTCCGCCAGGGTATGCCCGGTATGCACGTTCTTCATGCCGAGCACGGCGATGATGTCTCCCGCCTGGGCGGCATTGAGCTCCTTGCGGGAATCGGCATGCATCTCCACGATGCGGCCGATGCGTTCCGTTTTCCCGGTGAAGGTGTTGAGCACGTTGTCGCCCTTGGCGAGCTTGCCGGAATACACCCGGATGAAGGTCAGGGCGCCGTAGCGGTCGTCCATGATCTTGAATGCCAGGGCGCGCAGCGGCCTTGCCGGGTCCACGACGGCGTATTCGCCGGTTTCGTTGCCTTCCAGGTCCACTTCGGGCTGGGGTTTCACTTCCGTCGGATTGGGCAGGAAGTCCACCACGGCATTCAGCACCAGCTGCACCCCCTTGTTCTTGAACGCGGAGCCGCAGTAGGTGGGGAAGAAGTCGAGGTTGATGGTGCCCTTGCGCACGCAGGCCCGGATCGTGTCGAGATCCGGCTCCTCGCCCTCCAGGTACATTTCCATCGCCTCGTCGTCCTGCTCCAGGGCGGTTTCGATCAGTTTCTCGCGGTATTCCTCCACCTGGGCGGCCATGTCCGCGGGCACCTCCTCGATATGGTACTTGGTGGGGTCGCCGGACTCGTCCCAGACCCAGGCCTTGCGGGTGAGCAGGTCCACCACGCCCCGGAAGTCATCCTCGATGCCGATGGGCAGGACCATGACCAGGGGGTTCGCCCCGAGGATATCCTCGATCTGGCCGACCACGCGGTAGAAATCCGCGCCCATGCGGTCGAGCTTGTTGACGAAAATGATCCGGGCCACCTCGGAATCGTTGGCGTACCGCCAGTTGGTCTCGGACTGGGGCTCTACCCCCCCGGAGCCGCAGAACACCCCGATGCCGCCGTCCAGGACCTTCAGGGAACGGTACACCTCGATCGTGAAGTCCACGTGGCCCGGCGTGTCGATGATGTTGAGCCGGTAGTCGTTCCAGAAGCAGCTGGTCGCGGCGGACTGGATGGTGATCCCGCGCTCCCGTTCCTGGTCCATGAAATCGGTGGTGGCCTCGCCGTCATGCACCTCGCCGATCTTGTGGATCTTGCCGGTGAGGCTGAGAATGCGCTCCGTGGTGGTGGTCTTGCCCGCATCCACGTGGGCGAATATGCCGATGTTGCGATACTTGGAAAGATCTGTCATGACGGTTATTTGGTAAGTACTGGCGATCCCGGGCAGAATCGGCGGATTCCCGCGCCTGCCGTCCCCGGAAGGGTGCCCGGAAAAAAGAGGCGCGATGATACATCAATCGGGCCGTCATTTCATGGGGGAAAAACAGGGAAAATCCGCCCCGCGGGCCGTGCCCGGGCGGCGGCCGTGGGAAGGAGTTACGGGGCTCAGTACTTGCGGGCGCCGGCCTCGGAGGCCACGCGCGGCACCAGTGCCTTGACCAGCCGGGTCATCTCGAGGGTGCCGACCGGCGCATCATCGCGGATCACCACGTAGGAATGGGACGTGTCGCCGCCGGATTGGGCAATCACGCTTTCCAGCGTGTCGTTGTAGCCGACCTTCCCATGGGCCTCGGGCGGCACGCTCCCGCCCTCCAGCGGCGTCATGATCGACCGGACCCTGAGAACGCGGGCGCGGTTGATGTCGCTCACGAAGTCCTCGATGTAGGGATCGTTCGGATTCAGGAGGATGTGCTGCGGCTCCCCCTGCTGCACGATGAAGCCGTCCTTGAGGATCACGAGGTGATCTGCAATCTTGAGCGCCTCGTCAAGGTCGTGGGTGATGAAGACGATGGTCTTGTGAAGCTCGGTCTGCAGTTCCAGCAGCAGGTCCTGCATGTCGGTGCGGATCAGCGGGTCCAGGGCCGAGAACGCCTCGTCCATCAGCATGATGGGCGAGTTCGAGGTCAGTGCCCGGGCGATGCCGACCCGCTGCTGCATGCCGCCGGAGAGCTGGTGCGGATAGTGGTTGCCGAATCCCTTCAGACCCACGCGGTCGAGCCACTTGTTCGCCTCGGAGAGGTACTCGGCCTTGTTCACGCCGCGCACCTTCAGCGAGGTGGCGGCGTTGTCGACGACGGTGCGGTGGGGCAGCAGCGCGAACCGCTGGAACACCATCGACATCACCGAACGCCGCAGATTGCGCAGTTCCTCCTCGCCATAGGCCAGCACATCCTCCCCGTCGACAACGATCTGTCCGTCCGTGGGTTCGATCAGGCGGTTGAGATGGCGGATGAGGGTTGACTTGCCCGAACCCGAAAGCCCCATGATGACGGTCACCTTGCCGTCGAGCATGTCGACATTGATTTCCCTGAGGCCCACCACGTGGTGGTGCTTTTCCAGCAGCTCCGTCTTGCTGATCCCCGCCAGGACGTGCTCGAGCACCGCCTGGGGCTGTTCCCCGAATACCTTGTACAGGTTACGGATCGATATTTTGACGGCGTCGGTCAAGGAACCCCTTTCGCTCAATGCTTCTGCGCCGCGTTGACGCGGTCCAGGGCCGCCTTCGTCACGCGGTCGAGGATGATGGCGAGAAGAACGATCCCGAGGCCCGAGACCAGGCCGACGCCCAGTTCGAGATTGCGGATGCCGCGAAGCACCAGGACACCAAGCCCCGGCGCCGAGACCAGGGAGGCGATGACCACCATGGCGAGGCTCATCATGATGGTCTGGTTGACGCCCGCCATGATATTGGGAAGCGCCAGGGGAATCTGCACGCCGTAGAGTTTCTGTCGCTTGGTCATGCCGAAGGAATTCGCGGCCTCGATCACGTCCTCGTCCACCAGCCGGATGCCGAGATCGGTCAGGCGGATCACCGGCACGATCGCGTACAGGATGATGGCGATCCCGTAGAGCTTCGGCTCGGTCACCGAAAACAGGAAGATGAGCGGGATGAGGTAGACGAACGGCGGCAGGGTCTGCAGCATGTCCAGTATGGGAATGATCATGCGCTGCAGGGTGTTGCTCCGGGACATCGCGATGCCGATCGGCACACCGAACAGGACGCACAGGAACGCGCAGACGAAAATGATCGCCAGCGTCTGCATCGCGAACTCGTAGTGGTCGATCACGGCCAGGAAGGCCATGCAGCCGGCCACGAAGAAGACCAGCCGCATGGACTTCGACGCCAGGAAGACGATGGCCATGAGGATCGGAAACATGATCCACCAGGGTGCCGTCTCGAAGACGGCCAGCGCGATCTCGAGCAGCCAGCTCAGGGGCTGGGTCATCGGATCCAGCACGAAGCGCAGGGCGTCCTTGATCGCCAGGAACCCCTCCTCGAGACCTTTCGTCAGGGCCCTCGACTGGATGATTCTCCCGCAGGCGTCGTTGAGGGCGTCCAGCGAGGGAAAAGGGAGTTCCCACAGCGTGGTTTCCTTGGCTCCCCCCCCGCTGCTTTGGGCGAGCAGGTCGGCCATCGACATCGGCGCATCGCCGGCACCGCCGGCATCGCACCAGTCTCTCAGGCCGAGACCGTCGAAAACGAAGTCGTATGTCGCCAATTTACTTGCCAGGCGCAGTGCCCGGGACGGTCAGAATCCGCCCGGGCACTGGAACCGCATGGTTCAGGATGGTGAAGTTGCACGGCCACCTGCGGCGTCCGTGCAACCACCCGCCTACTTGATCAGGCTGGCCAGCTTCTCACGGGCCGCGTCATTCACCCACTGCGACCAGGTGTCGGACTCCGTGGTGAGGAAATAGACCGCAGCCTCTTCGGCAGATGCCTTGTTGTCCTCCTGCCAGGCAAGCAGGGCGCTCATCAGGTCGACGTCGAAACTGATCTTGCTCATGAGTTCGGCAATGTCCGGCTTCTGCGCGGCCAGCTCCGCTGTGGAAACGGTCAACACGGGCGCGGGCGGGAAGTCGGAGACGCCGGGGGACGGGTTGTCCTTGTTCTGGTTGGCCGAGTGAACCATGGTGTCGATGTCGCCGATGGCTACCTTGGTCATGTTGTATTTGCCAAGCACGGAGGTCGGTCCCCAGTAGTAGCCGAACCATGGCTCCTGGTTCTCATAGGCAGCGGCGATCGAAGTCTGGAGTGTCTCGCCGGAACCATGATTGAACACCTCGAAGCCGGCACCCTCGAGCCCGAGGGCCTTGACCAGGTTATCGTTGACGATGCGGCAACCCCAACCGTCCGGGCAATTGTTGAAACGCCCGCCGACCACGTCGGGGTTCGCCATGACGCCCTCGATCGTGGCCAGTTCCGGATGGGCATCGGAGAGGTATTTGGGCACCCACCAGCCTTCCACGCCACCCGGCGCGATCACCTCTGCAAGGCGTGATACCTTGCCGTCGGCTTCCAGCTTTGCATAGACGTCGCCGGTCGAGTTCAGCCACAGCTCGGTCACGATGTCCGGCTCGTTGTTCTCCGCCAGGGACGCCACCGACGTGGTGGTCGCGGACGGCACTTTCTCGATCGCGCAGCCATAACCCTGTTCCATCAGGAACTTGGCGACCTCCGTGATGATCTGGGAGGAGGCCCAGTTCATCTCGGTGATGGACACCTCGCCGCAATCGGCATGCGTGGGGCCAGATGCGGTCAGCATCAGGCCGGCCAGGGCGCCGGCGAATCCCCGGACAATCCTGTGTGAATACATTGAAGACATTGATAGTTTCCTCCTGTAGTAATTAAGGGTCGCTTCTAGTTAATATCCAGTCGCTTCCATATTGTCCGATATTTCACGCTGATGCAAGAAGATGCTGTACCGATGTTGTACCGGCCGGGATAAAGACTGGTCGGAATTGAAACATAGGCACAGGGGCGACCGGCCCCAGGCGGTCCGTTGCCCTGTCGCCTGGCGGTACAATCCAGACTCTTTCCGGGTGAGGCAATCCACATGAGCTGGTGGGGCAAACTGATCGGCGGCACCCTTGGCTTCCTGGTGGGCGGACCGCTGGGTGCGATGCTCGGCGCCTATTTCGGCCATGGTTTCGACAACCGGGCCGGTGGTTCGGCACGCGCCCTTCCGGGCGACCAGGAAAGGGTGCAGACGATCTTCTTCGCCGCCACCTTCTCGGTCATGGGCCATCTCGCCAAGTCCGACGGCAAGGTCACCCGGGACGAGATCGAGCTGGCCAATGCGCTCATGAGCGAGATGCGGCTCGGGGCGGATCAGCGTAAGCTGGCAAAGACTCTCTTCAACCGGGGGAAGGAACCGGGATTCGACTTCGACGGCGTGGTCGAACAGTTTCTCCGGGAATGCCACCGCCGCACGACACTGATCCGGATGTTCCTCGAGATCCAGGTGCAGGCCGCGTTCGCGGACGGGCGGCTGGACCCGGCGGAAAACCGCCTCCTGTCCAGGCTGGCGGAAATGCTGGGCTTCGATCAGCGGACCCTCGAGCAGATCATCAACCTGGTCCGCGGCGCCGCCCACGCCCATCAGCAGCCGGGCAGGATCAGCGAGGCGGATGCCTACGAGATCCTCGGCGTCGACCCCGAGGCCCCGACAGCGGAAGTCCGCAAGGCCTACCGGCGCCTCCTCAGCCAGCATCATCCGGACAAGCTCGTATCCCGGGGGCTGCCGGAGGAAATGGTCCGGCTCGCGAACGAGAAGACCGGCGAGATCCGCAAGGCCTGGGAAACGGTCCGGGAAGCGCGGGCGCAGTAGCCGGCGGAAGGGCCATGGGGAAGGAAAACGGAAAACCCGTCATCGTCTTCGTCGACCACCATGAGAACGCCATGGACGACCGGGCGTGGACCTGCCTCGGCGCATTGGGATTCGGCCGCCGGCTGGTGTGCCCGTTTCGCGGGGAGGAACTCGGCGACCCGGGTCCGGAGGTCGTGGGCACGGTGATCTACGGCGGCGCCCAGAACGTGGGCGAACAGGACCGCTTCCCCTTTCTCGGAGACGAGATCCGGTGGATCGGGCGGTGCCTGGACAAGGGCCTGCCGGTGCTCGGCCTATGCCTTGGCGGACAGCTCCTGGCCCATGTCCTCGGCGCACGGGTGGGTGCACGGGTGCCCCGGGAATGCGAATTCGGCTACTACCCCCTGATGCCCACCGCCGCGGGGCTTGGCTGGCTACCGGACGGCATGCACGTCACCCAGGCCCACTACGAGGAGTTCGACATCCCGGCGGGGGCGGTTCACCTGGCCTCCAGCGATCGCTTTGCCCACCAGGCGTTCCGCTACGGCGAAAACGCCTTTGGCCTCCAGTTCCATCCGGAGATCAACAAGCAGGTATTCCGCCGCTGGCAGGCGTCCGACTGGGCGATGTTCGGCGTGCCGGGCGCCCAGGAAAAACACGAACAGGACCGCCTCATGGAAAAACATGACGATGTCCAGGGCCGCTGGTTTCACGGATTCCTGGAAAGCCTGTTCGGTACCGCCGCCTGAATCCGCGGCTCCCCAGGCCGGATTCGGAAATTTCCGCCCGCCACGCGCTCCACCGGGCTCTGACCCGTATAATCGGCATGGAGACAGTTCTAGGAGTGCTGGTCCAACCGCTCCGGCCCGATCGATACATGATGTCCGACGAATCGACACCCGCCAACCTGTACGCCCTGCCGGCGGATGGCCCGGATACGGCCGGCCGCCGGCCGGACCGGGACCGCCCATCCGGGACGGCCTTCCCCACCGGAGGCGGCGGCACGGCCGCCGAAGCCCGATGAACAGGAGGCACGCCCGGCGCCGGTCCGGTCCTTCCGGCGGCAGACGCCGGCGGCGGTCAGAACGGCGGACGATGGTCGACAACACCGTGCCCTCACCCTGCCAGTCCATCTGCCGTTTCGACGGCGAACCCTTCTGCATCGGCTGTTATCGCGATGCCGACGAGATCCGGGAATGGATGATCATGACCCGCAAACAGAAGCTGGCCGTGCTGGAACGGCTGCCGGCCAGGCGCCGCGCCGCCGAAATATAGCCGGCGAATACCGGGACAGCCGCCAGGGTCCGGACGGATCGGCAGCGAGGACGCCGCAGCCGGACGCCCCCCGGGAAACCTACCGGGACAGCCGCGGCAGCACGGAGAGGTCCCCGGCCACCAGGCCGCCGGCGACGAGGTCCCGGGCGACACTGAGTTCATCCGCCAGGTAGCGGTCCCCGGCCAGTGCCGGGACGCGCTCGCGCAGCATGGCGATGACCTCCCTGAGCGGCGCGCTGGTCTCAAGGGGCGCGCGGAACCCGATCCCCTGGGCGCTGACCAGCAGTTCGATGCCGACGATCTGGGCGAGGTTCCGGTTCATGTCCAGCAGCCGCCTTGCGCCGTGGCAGGCCATGGAGACGTGGTCCTCCTGGTTGGCGCTGGTGGGTGTGGAATCCACGGAACAGGGCGCGGCCTTCTGCCTGTTTTCCGCCATCAGCGCGGCAGCGGTGACCTCCGCCACCATGAATCCCGAATTGAGGCCCGGTTCCGGCGACAGGAATGCCGGCAGCCCGTAGTTCAGGGCCGGATCCACCATGGTGGCGATGCGGCGCTCGGTGATGGCGCCGATTTCCGAGACGGCAAGCGCGATCTGGTCGGCGGCGAACGCCACCGGTTCGGCATGGAAGTTCCCGCCGGACACGATCCGCCCGCCCTCGAGGATCACCAGCGGATTGTCCGTCACCGCATTGGCCTCGATTTCCAGGGTGGCGGCCGCATGGCGCAACTGGTCGATGCAGGCGCCCATGACCTGGGGCTGGCAGCGCAGGCAGTAGGGGTCCTGAACCCGGTGATCGTTTTCCCTGTGGGACTCGCGGATTTCGGAATCCATGAGCAACAGGCGCAGGGCGTCCGCCGCGTCGGCCTGGCCCCGATGTCCCCGCAGGGCGTGGATTTCGGGACTGAACGGCTCCGTGGACGCCATCATCGCGTCGCTGGCCATGGCGCCCGTCACCAGTGAACTGCACGCCGCCCGCCAGGCGTCCAGGACGCCCGCAAGGGCCAGTGCCGTGGAGACCTGGGTGCCGTTGATGAGTCCCAGCCCCTCCTTGGGTCCGAGGACCACGGGCGCCAGGCCGGCCCGCTCGAGGGCGCGGCCGGCCGGCATTTCCCGTCCCTCCAGCCTGACCCGGCCCTCGCCCATCATGGCGGCGGTCAGGTGCGCCAGGGGTGCGAGGTCGCCGGACGCACCCACCGACCCCTGGCCGGGAATGACGGGCAGTATCCCCGCATTCAGCATGTCCAGGAGCTGCCGGACGATGGTCCAGCGCACCCCGGAAGCGCCGCGGGCAAGGGAGTTGATCTTGAGCAGCATCACCAGCCGCACGACCTCGTCGGACAGCGCCTCGCCCACCCCGCAGCAGTGGGACATGATCAGGTTCCGCTGGAGGGTCTCGGTTTCACCGGCGTCGATCAGGGTGGAGGCCAGTTTGCCGAAGCCGGTATTCACGCCGTACACCGCGGCGCCGCCGGCGGCGGCCCGCCCGACGATCCGCGCCGCCCGGTCCACGTCCTCGCGGGCCCCGTCGTCCAGGGCGACCGTGCCTTGGCGCCGGTAGTGGGATTCCAGGTCCGCGAGCGTCAGCGTGCCCGGGATCAACTTGAATGGGTCGGAGGAAGTCATTGCGCCAGTTGATGGATAGTCTGCCGAAACCGGCGAAGAACGTCGAGCCGCCCGGGATGGCGGCCGTCCCGAACCACCGGCATGCCGGCCACATAGACGTCGGTCAGCGGGGCGTCATTGCCCGAAAAGACCCAGCTGTCCACCAGTGCGCCCCTTTGCCGCCCCACGAAGCGCGGCAGGTCGGGATCGAGAACGATGAAGTCGGCCCGGGCGCCCGGGCGGATGGCGCCGCCGTCGATGCCGCAGGCCCGGGCACCGCCGAGCGCGCTTTTGACCAGCAGGTTCTCGCCGGTGTGCGGACTGCCGCAGCCCGCGCCGGCCAGCAGGTTGCGCCGCCGGTGCTGCAGCCGTTGTCCGTATTCCAGCCAGCGAAGCTCCTCCACCGGGCTGACGGAGATGTGGCTGTCCGAGCCGATCCCGAAACAGCCGCCCTCGCGAAGGAAAGCCGGCGCCGGGAAGATCCCGTCACCCAGGTTGGCCTCGGTGGTGGGGCACAGTCCCGCCACCGCGCCGGATGCCGCCATCCGGCCGGTTTCCCCGTCGGTGATGTGGGTGGCGTGGACCAGGCACCAGTCCGGGCCGGGGGAGAAATGTTCGTACAGCCACTCCACCGGACGCCTGCCGCTGAACGACAGGCATTCGTCCACTTCCCGCTCCTGTTCCGCGACATGGATATGGACGGGCCGCCCAGCCGGGGATCCGTCCAGGACCTCGCGCAGCAGGTCCTCGTCCACCGCCCTCAGTGAATGGGGTGCGATGCCGAGTTGCTGACCGGGCTCCAGCCCGCCGGCGAGTCCGGCGACGATCTCCAGGAAGCCGTCCGCGTCGTTGATGAACCGCTTCTGTCCTTCGCCCGGCGGCAGGGAACCGAACCCGCCGAACCGGTAGAGCACCGGCAGCGCGGTGAAGCCGATTCCGGTGTCCCACGCGGCCCGGGCGCACTGGCGGGTCATTTCCGCCCTGTCGTCATACGGCCGGCCGGCCGGGTCGTGGTGCAGGTACTGGAACTCGGCGACATGGGTATACCCCGCCTCCAGCATCTCCAGGTAGAGCATCCTGGCGATATGGTATAGCTGGTCGGGCGTGATCCGTGCCAGCATCCCGTACATGGCCTTGCGCCAGGTCCAGAAGGAGTCGTCGACGTCGCCGGCAAGCTCCCCCAGCCCGGCCATGGCGCGCTGGTGGGCATGGGAATGGAGATTGGGAATCCCGGGCAGCATGACTCCGTCCAGCCGTACCGTGTCCGGGCCCGCATCCTTCCACCGGATTCCGCTTCGCACCGAATCGAAGGCGCCGCTCCCGTTCACCCGGAAATGCACGTCTTCCGACCAGCCGTCGGCCAGCAAAACCGATGAACACCAATAGTTTCCTGGCCGGGCCATTGTGCGACTTGCTTTAGCGGGAACGGCAGTATAGCATACCAGATACATGTATATACAACTGCTTCAGAACGCCCTGCTGGCCCGGCTGGTTGACGGGAACGACTACCACCTGTTGCCGGATGCAACCGTGGTGATCGGGGACGATCGCATTGCCTGGGTCGGCCCGGACGCCGATCTTCCCGACCGCTACCGCGGGGCGGACCGTCTCGACTGCGGCGGACGGCTGCTGACACCCGGACTGATCGACTGCCACACCCACCTGGTCTACGGCGGCAACCGCGCCGGGGAGTTCGAGCGCCGCCTCCAGGGCGAGGACTACGGGGAAATCGCCCGCCAGGGAGGCGGCATCATGGCCACCGTCCGGGCGACCCGCTCCGCCACCGCGGATGAACTGGTGATGCAGTCACGGCCGCGCCTCGGGGCGCTGGTCTCGGAAGGTGTCACCACCGTGGAAATCAAGTCCGGCTACGGGCTCGAACGGGACACGGAAATCCGCATGCTCGAAGCCGCGGGGCGCCTTTGCCGGGAAGCGGGCGTTCGCTGCCAGCGGACCTTCCTTGGCGCCCACGCCCTCCCCCCCGAGTTCTCCGGCCGCGCCGACGACTACATTGCCCTCGTGTGCGATGACATGCTGCCGGCGGCGGCGGCGGCGGGCGTGGTGGACGCCGTGGACGCCTTCTGCGAGCACATCGCCTTCAGTGTCGCGCAGACCGAGAGGGTCTTCGACCGGGCACAGGGCCTGGGCCTGCCGGTGAAATGCCACGCCGAACAGCTCTCGCACATGGGCGGCGCGGTGATGAGCGCATCCCGGGGGGCACTGTCCGTCGACCACATCGAGTACCTGCCGGCCGAAAGCGTCGGCAACCTGGCCGAAGCGAATACCGTGGCCGTGCTGCTGCCCGGCGCGTTCTATATCCTGAAGGAACGGCAGCTCCCGCCCGTGGCGGCACTGCGGGAACACGGCGTTCCCATGGCCCTCGCCACCGATGCGAACCCGGGCTCCTCCCCCGTGTTCTCGCCGCTGCTCATCATGAACATGGGCTGTACCCTGTTCGGCCTCACCCCCCTCGAGGCCCTGGCGGGCTTCACCATCAACGCGGCCAGGGCCCTCGGCCTTGCGGACCGCATCGGCTCCATCGAGCCCGGCAAGGCGGCGGACCTGGTCCTGTGGGACTGCGCCCACCCGGCGGAACTCAGTTACCACGTCGGCCTGAACCCCTGCGTGGGGGTGGTCCAGGGCGGCCAGTGGCGGGGCGGGGGGCCGCCGGTATGAACCTCGCCGAACTGCAGCACCTGGACAGGAACATCGCGCTGCCGCTGTACCAACAGATCAAGCGCAACATCCGCACCAGCATCCGCAAAAGGCAGTGGCAGCCGGGCACCCGGCTGCCGTCGGAAAACGCGCTGGTGAACGGCCTTGGCGTCAGCCGCATGACCGTACACCGGGCACTGCGCGAACTGACCCAGGAAGGCCTGCTCGAGAGAGTGCACGGCCTCGGCACGTTCGTCGCCAAGCCGCCTCGTCACGCCAGCCTGATCACCCTGCAGGACATCGCCGACGAGATCCGAGAGGCGGGATTCACCCACAACTGCAAAGTGCTCGAACTCGGGACCGTGAAGGCCGACGCCGCCCGGGCCGGACTGATGGAGGTGGCCCAGGGCGACAGGCTGTACCGCCTCCTCGCGGTCCACTTCCAGGACCGGGAACCC
>JAJDTE010000069.1:0-20555 GCA_022827325.1 Gammaproteobacteria bacterium
CAGGCGCTGCACCAGTGAATCCACCCAGCCGCCGTAATATCCGGCAAGGCCCCCGAGGAGCAAACCGAGGAAGAGACTGACCGCGATACCGCCGAGTCCGATCAGCAATGAGATCCTGGCGCCGTAGGTGATCCGGGAAAACAGGTCCCGGCCCAGCCGGTCGGTTCCGAGGAGGAACATCGTCCTGTCCTCGGCGGGACAGACTAGATGAAAATCCATGGGCACGAGATTCCAGAATCGATATGCATCCCCGCTGCAGAAAAACCGCAGCCTTTCCACCTTGCCCGGGTCGGGCGTGTACTCCCGGCGCAGGTTCTCCATGTCGAGGCGGTAATTGTTGCCGTAGACAAAGGGTCCGATGAACCGGCCCTGGTGAAAGAAATGGACCCGCTGCGGCGGCGAATAGATATGGTCCGTGTGTCGGGTCTGGTAATGGTAGGGGGCGATCCATTCACAGATAATGGTGCTGCCGTACATGATGAGGAGTATGAAACCGCACCAGACCGCCAGCTTGTGCCGCTTCAGTTTCCACCAGATCAGCCGCTGGCGCGAGGCCAGGAAATACTTTTCCTGTCCGGGTGTCAGCTGCTCGATGGAACCGGGGTCGAAGGGGGCTTGGGAGACGAAGTGCTCCGTCTCTTGATGCTCACTCATCGCACTGCCTCCCCCTGGAGCCGGATCCGGGGATCAAGCCAGGCAAGCAGGAGGTCGGACACCAGCATGCCCACCACCGTGAGAATTGCAAGAAACATCAGGAACGTCCCGGCAAGATACATGTCCTGGCTCTGCAGGGATCTGAGCAGCATGGGCCCCGTGGTGGGCAGGGACAGCACGATGGCCGTGACCTCGGCACCCGATATCACGCTCGGAAGGATATTGCCGATGTCCGCGATGAAGAAATTCAGCGACATCCGCAGGGGGTATTTCCGCAATACCTTGCCCGGTGCCAGCCCCTTTGCCTTGGCGGTCAGGACATACTGCTTCTCCAGCTCATCGAGCAGGTTGGCCCGAAGGCGCCGGATCATCCCCGCGGTACCCGACGTGCCGATTACCACGACCGGGATCCAGAGGTGTTCCAGTACGGACTTCACCTTGTCCAGGCTCCATGGCTGATCGAGATATTCCGGGTCCATCAGGCCGCCGATGGATGTGCCGAACCAGACATTGGCGAGATACAGCATGATCAGCGCTAGGAGAAAATTGGGCGTAGCCAGGCCGATGAAGCCGACCAGGGAGAGCCCGTAGTCCCCCCAACTGTACTGGTGGGTCGCGCAGTAGATTCCGATGGGGAAGGCGATCAGCCACGTGAACAGTATGGTGACGAACGACACCAGCACGGTGAGCCAGACCCTGTCCCCGACCACTTCCCGCACCGGTAGGTCGAATTCGAAGGAATAGCCGAAGTCCCCCAAGGCGAATCCGCTCATCCAGTTCCAGTACTGGATCATGAGGGGCTGGTCCAGTCCGTACTCCTTGCGCAGGAAGGCAATCTTGTCGGGGTCCGCGGATTCGCCCTGGCTTTCCAGTTCCGCGATATAGGTCTCAAGGTAGTCGCCCGGGGGCAACTGGATGATGATGAACACGATGAAGCTGATCACCAGCAGCGTGGGGATCATCATGAAAAGGCGGTGGCCGAGATAGCGGATCACTGGAACCAGAAGGTGTCCGGCCTGTAGACGCCGAAGAATGCCGTCGGCATCCAGCTATAGATGCCCGTTTCGGGTACGTTCATGAGGCTGTTGCTGACCACGACGGGTTGCGGCACACCCCGGATCAGGCCGATGCTGAACACCTCGTCACTGTAGATGTCCAGCATCCTGTGCCAGATTTCTTCCCGCTCATGCCGGTTTCCGCTGCGGCCCCAGCGGTGAAAGAGCGCCAGCAGCTCACCAGCCTCGGCGATATCCGGCGGTTCCCCGGTGCTTTGGTTGGTCTCGAAGTACTGCCCCCACTTCGGCCACTGGTACTGCGTCTGGCTGGTGGGCGCGAACTCGCCGGGACTCATGTCGGCGGTCGGCAGGCCGTTGTCGATGCCGTTGAACATCGCCATCATCGCCCCGCCGGAGAAGACCCGTTCGCGGAACACTTCGCGCTGTGACGGCTTGGTGTGCAGCTTGATGCCAATGCCCAGCCAGCTTTCCCCGATGAGTTCCAGGATGTCGGTTTCCTGGGTGCCTTCTCCGGCGGTGTGCAGGACGATTTCCAGGGGGCGGCCGTCGGGCAGGAGCCGTATGCCCCGCTTGTCCCGGCCGGCAAGCCCAAGCGAATCCAGTAGCCGGTTGGCATGTTCGGTATCGTATTCGTTCCAGCGACTGGCGTAGTCGTCCCGGAACAGTGCGCATCCGGGGAGAACCGTGTTGCCGGTTGCCTGGGCAAGGCCGAAATAGATGACCTGGTTGATCTCGTGACGGTTGATGCCAAGCGACAGCGCACGCCGGAAGTCCCTTTGCCGCACGAGTTCCCGCCATACCGGGTCCTTGCTGTTGAGGTTCGGATAGATCGCAAATTGGGAGCCGTAGCCGTTCTGCCAAAGCCGGACCCGGTAGCGGCCACGTTTCTCACCCGCCTTGAGAAACGTGTAGTCCTCGAGATTGAGATGGCGTCCCTGGAGGTCAGACTCCCCGGATGCGGTCTTGGCGGACACCAGGCTGGCGCTTGTAATCTGCACCACCACCTCGTCGATGTACGGCAACTGGAGTCCGTTTTCATCCACGCGGTGATAGAACGGATTGCGCTCGAACACGAATCGTTCCGCGGGCATCCGGGTCGTGTTGACCCAGGGCTGCAGAACCGGCAGGTTGGGGTTGTCGTTCTTGTAGGGATGGTTCCGGCGATGATGCAGCCCGGCCCAGTTGCGTGTGCCGGCCTCCTCCACTTTCCGTGCCAGTTCCCCGGCGTCGGCGTAGTCGGCGTGAAACTGTTTCAGGTAATGTGCCGGGGCATAGATGAACAGCGGCCTCGGCCCGGCGAGGGCGGGCAGGAAGAACGGGTTGGGGGCATGCCAGGTGTAACGGACCGTCCGGGGACCGATCACCTCGAACTGTGCGGACTTGCCGTCCACCGTCAGTGCATCGGGCAGTCCGAAGGGATACAGTTCCCTGTTGCCGACGATGTCTTCCCAGTAGTACCGGAACGCTTCCGCGTCGAAAGGCGCGCCGTCCGACCAGCGATGTCCCTCGCGCAGATGCAGGGTGAATATCCTGCCATCCTCGACTTCCAGGTCCCGCAGGATGTCCGGTCGAAGTTGCAGGTCGCGGTCATAACCGACCAGCCTGGCATACCCGTAGACCATCAGCATCCGGATATCCTTGGCCCGACCGAACAGCAGCCGCAGCCTGCCGCCGTGCCGCCCCGGCCGGAAATCCTCTCCTGTCTGCACCAGCACCGGCTCCCGGGGCAGCCGTTCCTCCAGCGGGGGCAGTTCGCCGAGACCTACCCGCTTGCTGAAGTATTCGCTGTCGGTCATTGCCAGGGCACTGCCGGTGGCCAGCGCCGACAGGATGAGGACGGTATTCCGGATCAGTCCCGACATCATCCGGGAGTGGCCGGGTCCGATGCCTGCATGCGGACAAAGTGGTCCGGCGCCACCGTCTCCAGGGCATGTCCGTCTGCGGCCTGTGCGAATGGCGCCGGCCAGTCCGTCATGGTCACGCCCTCGCCAATACTGCTGAAGTCCAGGGGATGCGCGGGATCCGCGATCGGGACGGAATTCAGGAGGGCGCGCGTATAGGGATGGCGCGCGTCGCTGAACAGGTGCTCGGAAGGGGCGACTTCCACGAGCTGGCCCTGGTACATCACCGCGACACGGTCGGAAACATAATCCACCACCGCCAGGTTGTGCGAGATGAACAGGTAGGTGAGGCCAAGCTCCTGCTGCAGGTCGCGGAGCAGGTTAAGCACCTGGGCCTGGATGGAGACGTCCAGCGCGGAAACCGGCTCATCGCAGATCAGGAGTTCGGGCCTGAGGGCCAGCGCCCTCGCGATCCCGATCCGCTGCCGCTGGCCGCCGGAGAAGCTGTGCGGATAACGGCGCAGCAGCCGGGGGTCGAGTCCCACCACCCTCATTAGCTCCTTGCAGGTTTCCATCTGGTAGTCCAGGTCGCCGATGCGGTGAATCGCCATGGGCTCACGCAGGATGTCGAGCACCGTCATGCTGGGGTTGAGTGAGCCCACCGGATCCTGGAACATGTACTGGACCCGGCAGCGATACCTGAAAAGTTCGTCGTCGCTGAGCCGGGTGACCCGGAATTCCCGGCCGCGTTCGTGGAACAGGATATCTCCGCTGTCGGGCATGAGTGCGCGGACGATCAGTTTTCCCAGCGTGGATTTTCCGCTGCCGCTTTCGCCGACAAGTCCGAGGGATTCGCCGCGGCGTATACCAAGCGAGACATCGTTCACGGCCCTGACCGACGGGGCGGGGCCCCCCATCGACCAGGCGGACTGTCTGGCGCCGAACGCCTTTGTGACCCGTTCGAGTTCGAGTATGTACCCGGAAGCCGGCTGGTCGCCGGGCGGATCTGAACCCTCACGGTTCCCGAGCAGGAAGCGGGTGGAATCGGAGTGGATTTCCCGCAGCGGCACCAGTCGCTGGCTCTTGCCCCGGTCCATGTTCGGAACTGCTCCCAGGAGTGCCCGGGTGTACTCGTGCCCCGGGGCATTGAAAATCCTGTCAACGGAACCGCGCTCCATCACTTCGCCGTGATAGAGCACCACCACGTCGTCGGCCACGTTGGCCACCACGCCCAGGTCATGCGTGATCATGAGCACGGCCATGTTGAGACGCGATTGCAGGTCCCGGATCAGCTTGAGAATCTGGGCCTGGATGGTGACGTCGAGAGCGGTGGTGGGCTCGTCCGCGATCAGGAGCGCCGGGCGGCAGATCAGCGCCATGGCGATCATGGCGCGTTGCCGCATGCCGCCGGACAGTTCGAACGGATAGGCCCTGTAGGCACGCTCCGGATCGGAAAATCCGACCATGTCCAGCATCTCGATACAATGGCTGCGGCCGTCCCGTCGGGAGATCTGCTGATGAAGGTGCAGCGCTTCGGACACCTGGTTGCCCACGGTATGGAGCGGTGACAGGGACACCATGGGTTCCTGGAAGATCATCGAGATGCTGCCGCCGCGGTACCCCCGCATCTGCCTTCCGTCCGGATCCAGGCCGAGAAGATTCACGGGCGCACCCCCATCGCCCTGCCAGAGTATTTTCCCGTGCCAGGCTTCGGCGATTTCGGGCAGGATTCCCATGATCGAGCGGGCGATCACGGATTTGCCGGAGCCCGATTCCCCGACCAGGGCCAGCGTGCGCCCCGGATGAATATCGAAGGAAACCCCCCGCACCGCCTCCAGCTTGCTGTCGTGGATGCTGAAATGCACCCGGAGGTCTTCAATCTTCAGAAGCGGCGTTGCCATGTCGCCAGTTGCACCGAAGTGCCGGATCAGTAGGCCGAGTAGCCGTAGCGCAGGTCGCTGTCCCCCATGACCTGGGCATGAAAGGAGACGATGATCCGGTCGGTTTTGCCGCTGTAGGGAAACACCATGTGCTTGATATGGGAAGGAAAGACGACCAGCTTGCCGTCCTCGGGAAAGGAGTCCCAGGCGTGGCGCTGGAGATAGAAATTGCCGAGGTCCCCGTGCCCGCCCGCCTGGTATTCCATGTGAGGACCGTAAAACCGCGTGATGCCGTTCAGCAGGCCGTTCGCACCGAGGTCGCCGGGCCCCTTGCTGCTGTCCCCGGACTGGACATAGTACACGCCCGACCACGAGCAGTTTCCGTGCACGTGGGTTTCGTGGAAGCCGTACTGGTTTGTGATCTGGAACCACATCCCGGTCAGCTGGATGTTGATGGACTGGTTCTTGCCCCAGTACGGTCCGTTTACCGACGATGCGATTTCAAACACGTTGTCCATGATGAATTTCTGCAACTCCTTGACGGCCTCGTTGTCCGTGTCCTCCGAGAAGTTGTCCGGGCTCGCATAGACGGGGCCGCCGGCTCCAGGGTGAGCGGCCCGGTAGGAATCGAAGTACCGGATCAGTTCGGGGTTGATTTTCTGGTACTTGCCGAACTTGCGATTGAGGACGGAAACGGGCCACAGTTCGGTAATGTGGGGATTGCGGGCCATGGAACGGAAACGGGAGAGAAATGGAATCAGGAGTTTGAGGGCAATGCCCGGAGACGTTCAAGATTATATGTAAATCGGCGGCATACCGCATCGGCTGAACCCTCGACGGAACTCACGGAATGAGCACGGGACGCCCGCGACCGGGCCGCATCGAGAATGTTTTGCAATGGCTATCGTTTCTTTTCTGACCGATGTGAAGACGATGGTAATAGTTGGCATACGGTGAACGATGCAACCACAGGAACCATTCCGTAATTACACTCTCCAGGAGACTATCCGGCAGGGCGCCTGCATATTGTTTGCCCTGTCGATGCTCGATATGGTGTGAACAGTTTCACGACCATATGTGGTAGTCATGGTCCCGTTCAGGCATCCGGCTCGTAGGCCTGGGGATCGAACGTCTCGAATTTCCCTGACTTTCCGGTTGACGACATTCGATAGATGATATTCTTGTGTTTCATTTTCACCCAATGGAACGAGCCATGCTTGCGATCCGTCTGCCGGCGAAATCGAGGAGCGCCTGACAGCACTGGCCAAGGCCACCGGGCGCACGAAGACATTCCATGCCCGGAAAGCCATACTGGAATACCTTGGAGACATGGAGGACCTGTATCTTGCAGAACAGCGCCTGATCGATCTTCGGGCCGGGCGTTCCGAGACTGTTCCGCTCAAAGAGGTGATGGAGCGTTATGGCATGGCGGATTGAGTTTGACAGGGCCGCAGAGCGGGAACTGGACAAGCTCAAGCCGCAGATTGCATGACGCATCCTGTAATGCATTCCGGACCGGATAGCCAATCGGGATGACCCACGCAGCATGGGCGGGGTGTTCAAGGGGGGCCAGCTTGGGTCATACTGGAAATACCGCATTGGAGATTATCGGGTAATTGCCTGTATCGAAGACTCGGACATGCGAATAATCATTGTTCGGGCCGAGGACAGAAAGGATGGATAGAGTCAGGGGGTGGTTCTCCCGGGAGTTTTCGGAGGCCTTCTTAGCAATTGTTATACTTCCGGTCAGATATATTCCCGCTGAAAAAGGTTGGCATGCCACAGGTAAGTTTCCACATGCCCAGTGAGCGCCTGGATGTCATTGACCGCGCAGCCGAGGTTTGTGGCATCAGCCGGACCGAGTTTATGCTGCGGTCCAGTGAAGCAGCTGCAATCGAGGTTCTTAACGAGCACCCCGTCATCGCCTTGGACGATGAAACCTGGGAAGACTTCGTTGTCGCACTCGACACGACGATGGAACCGGCCCCTGTTGTGAAGGAGCGTTACGCACGTCAGCCTCAGTGGGAGCGCTAGGCCCGCCTGGGCCGCTTGCGCCTCGGCACGACGTCTTAGCAGTTCTCCTCAGGCGCCCCATTCACGACGCGTGGCTCCGATGCAAGATGCAACGGAATGAAGCCAGGGCGGTGCCCCACCTATGTTATCTGCAGCCGCGGTCTCGTGGCCGGGTTCCACACTCCAGTCGCTGTCAACACTAACTCACTTTGTCCCCATTTCATCGGAACAAGGTGTCACCCCGGGTGGGGCACAGCATGTCTGACCCGGTCATTCTCCTCGGACAGCTCTCCGTCGATAAGTCCTGGCAGGGCCGGTATCTCGGCACTGACCTGCTCATCGACGCTGTTCGCCGTGCACATGCAGCGGCCAGCGTCATCGGTGCCAGAGCTGTCGTCGTACAGGCAATAAACGAAGATGCTGATTCTCCGGATCTCCGACCTTGATGAAATAATGGAACGAGTGGCCCCGCTGGATAATCGGCACCGGACTGATTCCGTCTCCGGAGAGCTCTTGCCTGAGCATCCGGACCGTTCGGGCGACAAATAAAGACAGAAGGCCGGTTCCCGATCCCGGCCGCTGCGCATTGTCCTGCCGGGTTACGCCCTCCCTCCCAAGGTGCGCGATTTCGGTTTTCTCATCCTGATTGCCGCCCCCCGGACGAATGCCTCTCGTATCCATCCAGTCAGGCTGCCAGGTGAATTCTGTAAAACATCGTATAGGATGTATGATGTCTTAATATACATCAATATTTGTCTAAATATCTTAATTATGATACCTTATTAAATATAATATAAGAAAATTATTTATAAAAGAGGATCATGATGCGTTATGAAACACACAAAACCGCGGAAAGACTGCGCGAGGCGCGTGAAGCGAGGGGGTTCAGCCAGCACGAACTGAGCAACCTCGCGGGTGTTCCGCAGGCCCAGATTTCACGCATCGAGGCCGGTGCGGTCGACCCGCGCATCTCCAGCCTGATGGCACTCGCCCATGCCCTGGACCAGGAACTCGTCCTCGTGCCACGCAAAATGCTGCCTGCGGTGCAATCCCTCGTGCGACAGTCTCCGGAAGTGAATTCCCCGGCCATCAGGGCCACGAACAAGGAACTGGCACGCACAGGTGAGGCCCTGAGGGCGCTGCAGACCGCCCAGCCCGGCCTCAGGGATATCTCCCAGCTGCAGCGTCAATACGCGGAGCTTGAAGGTTTTCGGAACGTAGTCATCGAAACCGAAAAGTTGCGGAAAATACGAAAGTTGCTGGAGCGGGCGCAAAAACCCGGGAACCAGCTCGAAGCACTCGCCAAGGCCATGCAGGCCATAACCGACTTGCGGAAATCGGTGTTTCACGCAACAGTCGACCGCCGGGACGACCGTACGCCTCGCCCCGCGTATACGCTCGACGGGGGCGACGATGGCTGATCTCCCGGTCCTCGACATCATGCTGCACGGGCGCTCAGTGGGAACGCTCATTCGTCTCGGCGACGAACGCACCCTCTTCACATTCAATGAGGATTACATCAATGACCCGGGAAGGCCGACCCTGGGACTGCGCTTCAAGGACACGTTCGGGGAACTGATCACGGAATTCCGATCGTACAGGGTCAGGCTCATGCCCTTCTTCTCGAACCTTCTTCCGGAAGGGCATCTGCGCAAATATCTCGCCGAAAAAGCGGGCGTCCATCCTGACCGGGAGTTTTTCCTCCTTTGGGCCCTCGGACAGGACCTCTCGGGTGCGGTCAGGATTGGATCCGCCGACAGTCCGGCATGGCCACCGGATGATGTAATAGCGGACACTGGAGGGGTGGGAGGTCAGGGCGCCGGGCAGGGCATGCTCCGGTTCTCGCTCGCCGGCGTGCAACTGAAATTCTCCGCCGTTGCCGACTCTGTTTACGGTTTGACGATTCCCGCAAGGGGGGTCGGCGGTGACTGGATCGTGAAGCTGCCTTCCCGGGAATATTCCGGTGTACCGGAAAATGAATTCTCGATGATGACGCTGGCACGCATGGTCGGCGTCTCCGTCCCGGCCATCGACCTTGTCGATGTGGCATCCATCGGGAACCTGCCCGAACATGCCGGCCTCCCGGGAGGCAAGGCCTTTGCAATCGAGCGTTTTGACCGTTCGGGCGGTGAAGGGGTGCATATCGAAGACTTCGCCCAGGTCTTCGATGTCTATGCCGCAAACAAGTACAGGAAGGCCAGTTTCCGCAACATAGCGGAGGTGATCGCCGCCGAGTCCGGCACCCCCGACATCGCCGAATTCATACGGCGCCTGACGTTCAGCACACTGATCGGCAACGGGGACATGCACCTGAAGAACTGGTCCCTGATCTATCCCGATGGCCGCAATGCGCGCCTGTCCCCCGCCTACGATCTCGTCTCGACGATTCCCTACATCGCGAACGAAAGTTCGGCACTGACTTTCAGCCGCAGCAGGGACTTCGATGCCTTCACCGATGACGAGCTTCTGCACCTCTCGGCAAGGGCGTCACTTCCCCGCGGACTGGTCCTCGATTCGGCGCATGAAACCGTTGAGCGGTTCATGGAGAACTGGGCCCGGGAGAAGCGTCACCTGCCGATGGGCGGTGATGTCCTTGAGGCCATTGACCGGCATCTCGCCACATTGCCGATCCTGCAAGGCAACGGATAGGCGTGGGGGAAGACCGGCAGGGACGTAAAAAACGCATGTGCATACCACCGCCCAGGTCATTCCGGGACAGTGGCCACTCAGGGCTTGGCCTGCACGATGCCCGCATCGACCAGAACGTCGTGCGGGGGCATCCAGATGCCTTCGTGGGGTTGCTGGAACATCCGTTCGAGAAACTCCTCGCTGACCCCGATGCCGCGCATCAGTTCGATGTCGTGGGCCTGTTCCCGCTTCGGGTCATAGAATGGAATGGTCTGTTTCAGCTTGCTGTAGTCCACTGCGTACTGGTGGAACCCGAGTCCCGCATCCGGAGCCAGGGTCCGCCGTCCGCCGCCGAGGAATGCCAGCACGCAGGCGGACAGGCATTCCGCCTCCACATGCGTGTCCAGCCTGTTGTCGGACACGATCCGAAGAAGTCCCCGGCCCTCGTAGATCGATCCGCCGTGGCTGTCCAGGATCAGCGTCCTTCCGCCCGGATTCTGTTCCAGGAACGCACGGAAATCCCGCGTTATGCCAAAATCGATTTCCCCGCTGATGGTGTAGCGGCCGGTTGACCGTTCGTATCCGAAACGGTATTTCAGTGAGGGTGCGGTCCACACGTTTTCCTGTTCGCTGCGGGTGAAGATCATCGTCTGGACGGATTCGACGGTGCTGACGAGCACTACCAGGACTGCGGCCAGCAACCCCCCGAGCAGGACCGTCTTGATCCCGTCCGCGCCGTGCCTGCGGTAGTGAAGTTCGGCGATGCGAAGTACGCGGGCACCGGCCCAGGGAACCACCACGAGCTTGGGCAGGATGACCAGGGCGATGCCAAGACCAAGGGAGGCATGGTGGGCCCGTACCAAGGGCACCATCACCAGAAGGTCGAGGACCAGCAGCAGGGCGAAAGGGAACAGGAAATCCCTGCCGAGCAACCGGTAAAAAGGGAATCGGGCGCTTTCAGGACGTTCGGCGGCGTGTTTCAATGGCATGTAATGCGTGACCAGTCTTGATTTTGCCGGATATCGCCGTTAAGGTAATCGGAACACCAATGTAATAAAAGGCCGCCGGTGACGGAATTCTCACGTCCGGTCACGGCGAACACATAACCCCCCTCTCGAACTGCCGGAGAGAGAGTATCCAACCATGCCCGATTCCCCCCCTCCACTGGTTCGGTTCGAGAATATACAGAAGAGCTACGACGGCAGGATTCTTGTCGTCAAGGATCTGAACCTCAATGTGGCCCAGGGGGAGTTCCTCACCATGCTGGGACCCTCGGGCTCCGGCAAGACCACCTGCCTCATGATGCTCGCGGGATTCGAGCCCGCAACCCACGGGGAAATATTCCTCAAAGACCAGCCGATCAACCGCGTCCCGCCCCACAAGCGCGGCATCGGCATGGTGTTCCAGAATTATGCGCTGTTTCCGCACATGACGGTGGCGGAAAACCTCGCGTTCCCGCTGGAGGTGCGCAAGATGGACAAGCCCGAGCGCGAGCGCCGTATCAACCGTGCGCTGGAAATGGTCCAGCTCGGCGAGTTCGGTGACCGTCGCCCGGCCCAGCTGTCCGGCGGCCAGGCCCAGCGGGTGGCCGTGGCGAGAGCGCTGGTTTTCGATCCCGACCTGGTGCTGATGGATGAGCCGCTGGGCGCCCTGGACAAGAATCTGCGCGAGCAGATGCAGTACGAGATCAAGCACATCCACGAGAACCTGGGGGTGACCGTGGTGTACGTGACCCACGACCAGAGCGAGGCGCTGACGATGTCGAACCGGATCGCGGTGTTCAACGACGGCGTGATCCAGCAGCTGGCACCTCCTGAGGATCTCTACGAGAAGCCCCTGAATGCCTTCGTGGCGAATTTCATCGGTGAGAACAACCGCCTGCTCGGCAGGATCACCGGTGTGAACGGCGACAGCTGCACCGTGGATGTGGACGGTGGCGGTTCCGTGGTTGCCAACAGCATCAACATCGGGGGCGAAGGCGCCAGAACGACCCTGTCGCTGCGCCCGGAGCGCGTGGCGATCAATCCCGAACACGGGTCGCTGCCGAATATTTTCGACGCCAAGGTCGAGGAACTGATATATTTGGGTGACCACATCCGTACACGCGTAGCCGTCTGCGGCCACGACGATTTCGTCGTAAAGATTCCCAATTCCAGTCACCATGCCAGCCTTGAAGTGGGCAATTCGGTGAAGGTCGGTTGGAATGTCGAGGATTGTCGGGCGCTGGATTCATCGGATTGAGTCCGGCGCGTGACATCACACCCACCGCAAGTTGATTGCATGTTCATTCCGTTCAATCCTGAAACTTGCTATCCATACTAAACCAACGCTTTATTGGACCCCTAAGAGGTAATCAACATATGAAAACACTGTTCAAGAAAACCCTGATCGCTACCGCGGTCTCTGTCGGTGTGGTCGGTGCCGCGTCCGCCAAGGACCTGGTGGTCGTCTCCTGGGGCGGCGCCTACACCGCCAGCCAGCAGAACGCCTACCATGAGCCCTACATGGCTGCGAACCCGGACATCAAGATCATCAACGACGACTCCGCCAACGATGCCGTCGCCAAGCTGCGTGCGATGGCCGAGGCGGACAACTGGTCCTGGCACCTGGTGGACATGGTGGCGTCCGACGCCATCCTGAGCTGCGACGAGGGCCTGATCGATGAGGTCGACCACGATGCCGTGCTTGCCGCAGCGCCCGACGGCTCCCCGGCCACCGCGGATTTCGGCAACCTGATCGTATCCCCCTGCTTCATTCCGCAGATCGTGTATTCCACAACCTTCGGCTATCGTACCGACCTGGTGAAGGAGGCTCCCGCCTCCATTGCCGACGTTTTCGACCTGGAGAAGATCCCGGGCAAGCGTTCGCTGGAGAAAAAGGCCATCAACAACCTGGAATGGGCATTGCTGGCCGACGGCGTTGCGCCCGACCAGGTATATGACCTGCTCGGAACCGACGAGGGGGTGGCGCGGGCTTTTGCCAAGCTCGACACCATCAAGGACCAGGTGATCTGGTGGGAAAAGGGCGCGCAGACACCGCAGCTGCTGGCTGACGGCGAAGTCGTCATGGGCTCCACCTACAACGGCCGCCTGTTCTCCGTCATCGAGGAGGAAAAGCAGCCCATCGCCATGATGTGGGACTGGCAGGTGTTCGACCTGGACGGCTGGGTTATTCCCAAGGGTGCGCCCGACAAGGACGAGGTGCTGAAGTACCTCAACTTTGCCACCGACACCCAGCGTCTGGCTGACCAGGCCAAGTTCATCTCCTACGGTCCGGCCCGCGCGTCCTCCGCGCCGCTGGTGGGCAAGCATGCCAGCCTCGGAATCGAGATGGGGCCGCACATGCCGACCAACCCGGAGAACGCCAAGAACACGCTGATTTACAACTACGAGTTCTGGGCGGACAACGTGGACGATCTCAACGAGCGCTTCACCGCCTGGTTGAACCAGTAACCGTCACCGGCTTCCACCGGTCGCCGGCCTGTGCCGGCGACCGGCGGGAGGACGGATTGACCGGGAATGTGCCCGCCCCGGCGGCGCATTCCCGGATGATCCGGAATCGGTAAATAGCCGTCTTCTGCAGAATAGATGACCAGCGCCACAGCAACCGACGCGAATCCCGCGGACACCGGCGAAATGATGACCGCCGACGGCGTGCCGCTCAGGATCAGCCTGGCGCGGGCGCGGCGGCGCAGCCGGAATCGTGCGTTGCTGCTCGTGGCGCCCCTGTTCCTGTTCGTGCTCATCACGTTCTTCATCCCGATCCTGTCCATGCTGTTCCGCAGCGTGGAAAACCAACTCGTGGGGGAGACGTTGCCGAACACGGTCGAGGCACTGCAGCAATGGGACGAGTCCGGCGGCGAACTGCCCTCCGAGGCGGTTTATGCCGCCATGGCGGAGGACCTCAGGATCGCCAACGAAAACAAGACCGCCGGCAAGGTGGGGCGCCGGATGAACTACGAGAAGTCGGGATTCGCCAGCCTGTTCCGATCCACGGGGAGACGGATCAAGCGGATCGAGGCGCCCTACAAGGAATCCCTGATCGAGGCGAAGGAGGATTGGGGGGAGCTGGAAACCTGGCAGGTGCTCAAGCGGGAGAGCGACGCCTACACGCTGTCCTATTACCTGGCCGCAGTCGATTTTACCTTTTCCCCGACCGGGGACGTGATGAAACTCCCGGATGACAGGAGTCTCTACGTCGGACTCTTCTGGCGAACCATCTGGATGAGCCTGCTGATCACGGTACTCTGCCTCATTCTTGCCTATCCGATCTCCTACCTGCTGTCCACCCTGCCGGTCAAGACCAGCAACCTGCTGATGATCCTGGTGCTGTTGCCCTTCTGGACATCCCTGCTGGTCAGGACATCCGCCTGGATCGCCCTCCTGCAGAAGGAGGGGGTGATCAACGACCTGCTGGTCTGGGTCGGCCTGATCGGAGACGAGCACAGACTGACCATGATCCATAACGCCACCGGCACCATCGTGGCCATGACCCACGTGCTGCTGCCGTTCATGGTGCTGCCGCTGTACAGCGTCATGAAGACCATCCCCCCGAGCTACATGCGTGCGGCAAGATCGCTCGGGGCCACCCCGTTCATGGCGTTCGTCCGTGTCTACATGCCGAACACGGTGCCCGGCATCGGCGCCGGCGCCCTGCTGGTGTTCATCATCTCCATCGGCTACTACATCACCCCGGCCCTGGTGGGCGGCCAGAGCGGGACGCTGATCAGCAACTTCATCGCGTACCACCTGAGCATTTCCCTCAACTGGGGCCTGGCCGCGGCGCTCGGGACCATCCTGCTGGTGCTCGTGCTGGCGCTCTATATCCTTTACGACAAGATCGTCGGCATCGACAACATGAAGATGGGTTGACGAAATGGCGCTTCCCCTGCACGCAACCACGGGTGAAAGGATCTGGTATTACGCCTTTCGCACGATCTGTGGCCTCATCTTCTTCTTCCTGATCGCCCCCATCATCGTGGTGATCCCGCTGTCTTTCAACGCGGTGCCGTTCTTCACGTTCACCGAGGCCATGCTCACCTTCGATCCGGCGGGCTATTCGCTCAAGTGGTACCAGGACTTCTTCACCGACCTCAACTGGCAGGGAGCGGTAAAGAACAGCTTCATCATCGCGGTGTTCTCCACCCTGATCGCCACGGCGCTCGGCACCGTGGCGGCACTCGGACTGAGCCGGCCGGAAATGCCGGCGCGGACGATGATCATGGGAATCCTGATTTCGCCGATGATCGTTCCACTGATCATCGCCGCTGCGGGGATGTTCTTCTTCTACAGTGACATCGGCCTGGCTTCCACCCACATCGGAGTCATCCTGGCCCACGCCGCCATGGGGACGCCGTTCGTGGTGATCACGGTGACCGCCACGCTGGTGGGGTTTGATCACAGCCTCACCCGCGCAGCCGCCATGCTGGGCGCCAACCCCACCCGGACCTTCTTCAAGGTCATCGTGCCCCTGATCCTGCCGGGAGTGATCTCCGGCGCATTGTTCGCCTTCGTGACCTCCTTCGACGAGGTAGTGGTGGTTCGTTTCGTGGGCAGCTATCAGCAGCGCACCATCCCCTGGGCGATGTTTTCCGGACTCCGCGAACAGATCAGCCCCACCATTCTGGCCGTAGCCACCTTGCTGGTCATTCTCTCAGTCCTGATGCTCACCACGGTGGAGTTGCTGCGTCGGCGGAGTGACCGGATCCGGGGGATCGACCAGTAACACCCCGGCCACCTGAGGGGCCGGTTCCGGGGTCGGGGTCAGTCCGGGGCGCCCCGGGCTTCCCGGTCGATGTGGCCGCGCACCGCGTCCAGCGAATTGGCCACCGGCCGGACCCGTTCCTCTCCCTCCATGATGTGCTTCAGGGAGGGCGGCAGGGGCACGCTGACACCGCAAGCCGTCTCCACCGCGTCGGCAAACTTCGCCGGGTGGGCGGTCCCCAGCACCACGGTGGGAATGCCCGGCTCTCCATGCTCCCGGGCCGCGGCCACGCCGATCACGGAATGGGGATCCATGACCTCGCCGGAATTCCGGTAGACCCGGCCGATCTCGGCGCTGGTGGCTCCATCGTCAAGCCGGTGCGCGGCGAACAGTTCGCGGGCCCTTGCAAGTTCGTCGCCGGCGATCTGAAACCGGCCATTGCGGGCGAACTCCTCCATTAGCCCCCGAATGCGGCCCGCGTCCCGGTCCAGCAGTTCATACAGGTAGCGCTCGAAATTGCTCGAGATCTGTATGTCCATGCTCGGCGACAGGGTGGGACTGACGCCCTGCTGCTCCATCCTGCCGGATTCGAAGAACCGGGTGAGGATGTCATTGCTGTTGCTGCCGATGATCAGCCGGTTGATGGGAAGACCCATCCGGCAGGCAACGTAACCCGCGAGCACGTTGCCGAAATTGCCCGTGGGCACGGAGAAATTGACCGGCCGGTCCGGCGCTCCCAGCTCAAGCGCCGCGCGGAAGTAATACACCACCTGGGCCGTGATCCGCGCCCAGTTGATGGAGTTCACCGCCGAGAGGTTGTGCCGGGCACGGAAGCCGGCGTCGTTGAACATCGCCTTGACCAGGTTCTGGCAGTCGTCGAAAGTGCCGTCCACCGCGAGGTTGTGGATGTTGTCATCGAGCACACTGGTCATCTGCCTGCGCTGCACTTCGGACACTTTCCCGTGGGGGTGCAGCATGTAGAGCCTGACGGCCTCGAGTCCGCGGACCGCCTCGATCGCCGCGGAGCCGGTATCGCCGGAGGTGGCGCCGACGATGGTGCAGGTTTCGCCGCGTTCGCCGAGGAGGTGATTGAACAGGTGCCCCAGGAACTGGAGGGCGAAGTCCTTGAACGCCAGCGTGGGGCCGTGGAACAGCTCCATCACGTAGAGCGAGGTATCCAGCTGTTTCAGCGGCGCGATTGCACCGTGGTCGAAGCGGGCATACGCCGCCTGCGTCAGCCTGGCGAGGGTATCACCGGGAATGTCGTTGCCGGTGAAGCAGGACAGGATGCGGAACGCAATTTCTGGGTAGGGCAGCCCGCGCATGGCGCGTATCCGGTCGGCCTCCAGGGTCGGCCAGGACCGGGGCAGGTACAGTCCGCCGTCCTCCGCGAGACCCTTCAGGGTGACATCTGCAAATCCGAGGTGCGCGGCGGCACCCCGCGTACTTTCATAGATCACAACGGGATATCTGGGTTGCGCCCGGGTTCGGAGGGCCGCAATTCTACCATCGCCGCTGCCGGCCGGTCCCCATGCGGCATGACCCCGGTTTCAGGTCCGGCGCCGATTCAGTTGCCCCCGGCGCCGACTTCATGCGCCTCGAATATCACGGGCAGTTCCTGCAGCGCGATCTTGCCGAGGGGGGTGCGCGGAAGTTCCTCGACGACGGCAAACCGCGAGATCCGGTTGTGGGCGGACACAAGGGCATTGAATTCCCGGATCACCCGCCGGGCCTCCCCGGCCGTGTCGTCGCCATCCATCGCCAGTACGCAGGCCGGCCGCATGTCCACCTCCAGCACGCCGGCTTCCTTGATCGCGGGGTCCCGTTCCAGCAGGGTTTCCAGTTCTTCCGGATAAACGTTCTTGCCGGCCTCGGTCACGATCAGCCGCTTCAGACGGCCGGTGAGGGTGACGCGCCCCTGGTCGTCGATCCGGCCGATGTCGCCGGTCTTGAACCAGCCGTCCTCGAGAGCCTGCGCGGTCTGTTCGGGATCCTCGTACCCCAGCATGACGTTGGGGCCCTTGATCCAGATCTCCCCCTGGCCGCTTTCGTCGGGTTCATTGACCCGTACCTGGACATGCTCCACGGGCTTGCCCACGCTTTCCGGGGCACTGTCGAAGTTTTCCTGGATGCAGGCAAGGGGGGCGGTCTCGGTCAGGCCGTAACCCTGGCGCAGCGGCAGGCCGAGCTCCTGGTAAAAACGGGTGATCCGCCCGTCCAGGTGGGAGCCCCCGCTGACCCAGACATTGATCCGTCCCCCGAGACGCTTGCGCAGGGGCGCATTGAGGATCTGCCTGAGCCTGGGAGGGGCGGCCCTGAGCACCCGGCGGTAGAAGGCAAGGCCCTTGCCGCCTTCCCGGAACTTCTTTTCCAGGCCCAGCATCACGTTGCGGTACAGCCTGGGGACGGCGATCACCACGGTGACCTTTTCCTCCTCGAGGGCCGCAACGATTTCGCTGGCGGCCAGAACCTTCGGCGTGACCAGCGAGGCCCCGACATAGTAGGGGAGGTTCACGTTGGCGGTGATGCCCATGGCATGGGAAAACGGCAGCAGGGAGAGAAACCGGTCGCCGGGACCGAATCTCTGGATCTTCACCGCGGCCAGTACATTCGCGGCCAGGTTGCCATGGGACAGGCGCACCACCTTGGGGTTTCCCGTGCTTCCGGAAGTGTAGAGCCGGGCCGCGACGGCATCCGGATCGTCCGCCGCCGCAATGGCATTTTCCGCAGCGGCCAGTTCCTCGTCAGCGTCCAGGGTGATTTCCATGCGCGGCTCGTGGACGATCCCGGAACCGTGCACCAGCATGATGTCCGGCTTGACCGCGTCAATCTGGGCGGCGATGTCGTGGTCGCTGTTGCCGATGTGGATCGGGGCGATCATGCAGCCGATTCGCCATGCGGCCAAGGCGGCCACGGTCCATTCCGGGCCGTTGGGTGCGGTGATGCCCACGGTGGCGCCGACGCCGATCCCGGATTTCCGGAGTTTCTGCGCGGTGACCAGGACCGCCTGGTGGATCTGGCGGAACTGCACCTCCCTGCGGCCTTCCTGCTGGCGGCAGATCCAGGCCAGGTCGTCCCCGTGCAGCAACAGGGACGGCTCGATCAGCTTCCAGAGATTGCTGGTCACGGTGAATTCAGGGATGTGCGTAGGTACGGCCTTGTTTCATTTTTCCTTCCTTTCCGCTGACCATCCAGCGGTGTTGCCGAATTGATTTAACCACAAACTCGTGAGTGGGACAACGAAAGGCGCCGCTGTCTCTAGTATTACGCAACCCGATTCAGCGACTTCCACGGTGTGTCCTTGAGCGCGCCATGATAAAGATAGAATCCGTCTACATGGATGTACGTGCGCATCCCAAGGGAGGTTGGAAAAGCAGGGGTCTCCGAAGAGACCCCGCGCCCTGCGGTCGAAACCGCAAGGGGAATATCACAAATCGACAAATATTCCAAGCAATGGAATGTGATCTGCCCCGCCTCGCCTCGCCCCGCCCCGCCATGAACGGTGAGGCTCGCCACCGTCTCCGATGGATCGTCAAGCGTGATTCAGGAACGGTCCGTCCCCTCGTTCTTGCGGACCAACGCGACCATACCCGACTGATCCAGCCCCAGGACCAAAACGACCGGCGTGCCTGAGAGGACCTCTCCCACCTTGCGCACCCACAGGGGGCCGTACATGCAAGCCATTCTTCAATCCTTGCCGATCGGGAATGTCAGGCATGATTATTGGAAGTCGTCGGCAGGACGATTGGTAAATCCGGAACCCTGACGTCTGGTTATCAAGACACTGGTTGCAACATGGATTCCAAGGTTGGGTTGTGGCCAATCATCGACCCAGGCTCACGAAGGAGTCTGCCGATAGGCCTGACGACGATGGGCGACACGGACGACAAGCACGATGAGTTCATCGTACTGACTTCGTACAGGATTCGATAGTCGCCGACACGAAGTCGTCGCAGTCTCCGAGGATCGCCTTTCAGGATTGTACCGGCATGGGGAGTCTCCGCCAGCCGATCGATCGCCGTGATGATTCGCGCCCGATCCGGCTTCGCCACACGGCGCAACTCCCTGGCAGCGCTCCCCTTAATCCGTATCGAGAAGTTCACGCCGGACCTGAAACCAATCCAGTACCGGGTCGCTGGGGTCGCGGAGCCGGTCGATAGCGACAGAGAGGTCGTCAAAGTCCTCGAGATAGTGCTCAACAGCGAGACGGATGACATCTGCCCGGCTACGGCGAAGCTGTTGCGCAGCTGAATCCAACGCATCGATCATTGGGTCCGATAATCGCGCAGTCACTTGTTGGGGCATGGCAGGCTCGATGGCAGGAAATTCAATCTACAGTAATTTACTGTAAGGTGATCTTAGTGATCAATGTCCTTGTCCGGAAGGCGCCGCTCTCCAAGGGGCATCAGCGACCGGTGCGGAAAGCAGTCCCGGCCTTCCCCCGGTACCCCGACCGCAGGATGCGCCGTGAATCTCAGGTTGACCGGACCGCCCCGTGATCCCGGGCGAGGGCATTGACCAGGTCTTCGAAATCTTCCGGTGGGGGCTTGCGCCAGGACAGGGATTCGCCGGTTTCCGGGTGCGACAGGGACAGGAAGGCGGCGTGCAGCGCCTGGCGCCGGAATCCCGCCAGGACGCCGGCAAGTTCCGGGGTCGCGCCCTTCGGCGGCCTGGGCCGCCCGCCATAGACCGGGTCCCCCACCAAGGGGTAGCCCCACCAGGCCAGGTGCACCCGGATCTGGTGGGTCCGGCCGGTTTCCAGGCGGGCCTCCACCAATGCGTGCGCACGGTATTTTTCCAGGATACTGACATGGGTGACC
>JAJDTE010000037.1:0-5678 GCA_022827325.1 Gammaproteobacteria bacterium
GCCGAAAATCGTGGTTCCCCAGAGGATGATGTCGTCACCGATGAGCTGGCGTGCGATGGCAACCAGGACGGGATGGGTTGCGAATTCCAGCCATCTTGCCGAGCCTCTGACCCCCATTGAACCGCAGGTCTGGTGGGGTGCCATGATGATGTCAGGTGCGACGTCATCGTTCCGTGCCAGAAGCCCGGCGTATTCCCGGCGCATCTCCACGATCAGTTCCCGGGGCAGTTCCCAGCGCGGAACGACCCACCCCTTTTCATGGAAGAGGGCCACTTCTTCCCCGGACAGGCGGGCCACGGTCATGATCCGGTCGTCTCCCGGGCCGGGCCGGACATGGCGGAGTGGCCGTCCGGCCCCCGGCGGCGGCGGGCGATGCGCCGTCGTACGATCCGATGGAAGTTGCATGCACGGGACATTTTTGTCATCTTTGCGGGAACGGGCTTGCCCGGAAAGGGTGTTTATTTGTTTTGTTTACTTGTATCAGGGATCACACCATGTCGCAACGGGCCCGATGCGGGGCGCCGGCCTTCTTTTGACCCCGGGGTCCAGACTGATCCCGGGCTGAACCGGTTCGGGAAGTTCGGCCCACCAGGCGCCATGATGTACTGCCACTTCAACGGAGACAATAGCCCATGACCACTCGGATGAACATATCCTCGGGCTCCAGTTATGAAACCGCATACGGGTACAGCCGCGCCGTCAAGGTGGGTGACACCGTGTATGTCGCCGGCACCGTGGGTCTTGACTACGAAACCGGAACCTGCGATCCGGACCCGGTCGTGCAACTGCACCAGATCGTTCGCAATATGGGCGCCGCCCTTGCCAAGGCCGGCGCGGACCTGAATGACATCGTGCAGATCACGACATACGTCACGTCGGAGGAAGTGTTTGCCGTGGTCGGTCCCGAGCTGGGTGAAATCTTCGGCGATATCCGGCCGACAAACACCGCACTCGTGGTCCGGTTCCCGGTTCCGGATGCCAAGGTGGAGATCTCGGCCGTGGCGGTCATCGGCTGCGGGAAATAGCCCTTCGTGACCGGACCGGCATCCCCGCACGCGGCCATGCCGGCACATCGGTCCGCAGGAGATACAATCCAACATCACATTCTCTTGAATCCATGAAACTGCAGGACATACAAACCTGGGTGACCGTCCCGCCCGGCGGCATCGGCGGATCATTCTGGGTGATCGTCAGGGTCACCACGGACAACGGCATTCAGGGGATCGGCGAGTGTTACGGCATCCCCGTGTCCGGTGACATCGCCTGCCGGATGGTGGAGGACACTTTTCAGCGCTTCGTGGCGGGCACGGACCCGCACCGGATGGAAACCCTGTTCCGCCGGGTCTATTCCGCGGGGTTCACCCAGCGGCCGGACATCTCCATGATGGGGGTTTTCAGCGGCATTGAAATGGCCGTGTGGGACATTCTCGGCAAGGCGCACGAGCAGCCCGTCTACAATCTCATCGGCGGACGCTTCCATGACCGCCTGCGCACCTATACCTACCTGTATCCGAAAGAACCGGGGCAGGACGGGCGCCCGGCACGATCCTCGGAGGACGTCTACCACGACGGTGACGCGGCCGCCAGGCGCGCGCTCGACTATCTCGAGATGGGATTCACGGCGATCAAACAGGACCCGACCGGCCCCTACAGCTTCCAGGGGGGCAGGGAACTGTCGCTGCATGAACTGTCTCGGAGCGAATACAGCGTGCGGAGAATCCGGGAGGCCGTGGGGGATCGGGCCGACATCCTGTTCGGAACCCACGGGCAGATGACCACGTCTTCCGCCATCCGCCTGGCCAGGCGGCTTGAACCCTATGATCCGCTCTGGTTCGAGGAGCCCTGTCCGCCGGATCAGATGTCCGCATTCGGCCGGCTGGCCGCCGCCACCAGCATTCCGGTGGCCACGGGCGAGCGGCTGACCACGCGCATCGAGTTCCATGACGCCCTCAAGGCGGGTGTCGCGATCCTCCAGCCGGATGTCGGGCGCAGCGGCGGAGTCTGGGAAACCAGGAAGATCGCGGCGATGGCGGAACTGTTCAACGCCCAGATCGCACCCCATGTCTACTGCGGACCCATCGCCCACGCCGCCGCCGCCCATGTCGGGTTCAGCAGCCCCAATTTCCTGATTCTGGAAACGATCCTGACCGGCTTTCACGAGGACATACTGGTGCGGCCGCTTCGCTGGGAGGCGGGGTATCTCATCGCCCCCGAGGAACCGGGGCTCGGGATCGAACTGAATGAGGAAGTGATGGAAAGCCATCCCTATACCAGCGGCGGCCGGCTGCACCTGGAGATGTGCCAGACCCCCCTGCCGTCCGACAACCAGAGGATCATTACCGAGATCGAATGACGCCGGGCGGAGGGGCAGCCGGCACGATGGCGGCCGCATTCCCCGCGAAGGTCTGGCTGGAAGGGGCCCGGCACCGGAGGGTCCGGGCTGTCACAGCCGGGCCGGCGCGCCCGGAGGCAGGGCGTCTGCCTACTGCCTGCGGAATCCGTATTCCAGCACGTAGAACGAAGGCTTGAGATCTGCCAGCGGTCCGCGAAGTTTTGCCAGCTCGGACTCCGGCCCATGAACTTCCAGGCGGGAAATCTCGGAGATCTTGAGGGCTTCGCCAAGCAGGTCCCCGACGTTGTCCAGGTGCGCAAGAAGCCCCTCGGCGTCCACGTAGCCTTCCCGGCAGTGGGCGCTGTTGCCGTCAAAGCTGAAGCCGTAGTAGAGCACCTTCTCCTCCTGCCCGGTCCTGTCAACGAACTGTTCGCACAATCCCTTGAACTGCGCGAGGTTCTCGTCGGGCACGTCGAAATAGGGGACGATGGTGCAGCAGGTGTCGTTGGTGGCCATGATGATTCTCCTCAGTCTTAATGTGTAGCAGTTGTCATCCGGCGTTGCCGACCGGCCAGGCAGGGCCGATATGCAGCGAACGGAACAGCAGTTCCCGGATCTCGTGTCCGAAACCATATACCCGGGCCGAAATGCTGGCAAGTGGCACCGCCCGCCGGCGCGGCGGGCACATGGAATGTCCGGTCATGGCGTACGTGACCTGCCCGGTTTCACGGGCATTTTCCGGCAATTCCATGGGCTGGCAGGCCATGCCGTCATGCCGCCATGCCTGCCTTGCGGCCATCGTGGATCGCGAAAGGGGCCAGCCTGGGGGCGGCGCTGTCGCCGATGTTCACTGCGTCCACGTTGTGCTCGAGCAGGGACCGCCAGAGGGTGTCCTCGGCCTGGTTGACGGTGGCCAGCACCAGGGAGTCCGCCGCGACGAACTGCTCAGTCCGGTCCAGCAGGCTGAGCACCCGGCATCCCTCGCCCGTCCACTCGACGATGACGGACTCGGTGACGAACCGGACTTTCAGGGCCGCCAGGCGTTGCCGGAGGGGGAAATCCGCCGCGGTGCGCTGCAGTTCCTTCCCCACCAGCGGATCCGGTGTCACGATGGTGACTTCATGCCCCTTCTCGGCGAGGTGCCAGGCGGTACCTCCGCCGCGCCAGTTGCCTCCTTCGTCCAGCACGGTCACGCGTTGTCCCAGCCGGGCGGCATTGCCCATCACGTCTTCCACGGACCACACCGAGCGCGGGTCATATCCCGCCAGCCTCTCGACCTGGGGCAGGGCTTTCTGGAACCCGGATTCCGCCGGGAGTGATCCCGTCGCCGTGATGACAGTGTCCGCTCCCAGGGAAATCACCTCCCCGGCATCCATGGGTGCGTTGTACATGATTTCCACGCCAAGCCTGTCCAGCTGCACGGCATACCAGTCGATCAGGTCGAGAATCTGGGCGCGGCGGGGCTGCAGCCCGGCAAGCCGGAATTGTCCGCCCAGCCGATCCGAGGCCTCGGCCAGAACCACCCTGTGCCCGCGTTCCGCGGCGACACGGGCGGCTTCCAGGCCGGCGGGGCCGGCGCCGATCACGGCGACGGATCCCGGCGTGTCGGCCCTCGTGAACCGGTCGCCTCCCCATTCGAATTCCCTGCCCGCGGACGGGTTGACCAGGCAGGAGATCCAGTAGTCCCGGTAGCGGCGTCCCCAGCACATCTGGTTGCAGGACAGGCAGCCGCGGATGTCTTCCGGGCGGTTTTCCCGGGCCTTGTTGGCGAGGTGGGGGTCGGCGATCTGGCCGCGCACGATCGAAACCAGGTCCGCCTGGCCGGCGGCCAGCACGGACTCCGCGTTGTCCGGCGTGCGGATATGGCTTTCCGCCATGACCCGCGCGTTCTCAAGGGTTGCCTTCAGCAATGCCGGCAGGGCCACGCCCAGTTTTTCGGAATAGAAAAAGGTCGGCATCAGCTTGTAGAAGTCAAAGTAGCTCCCTGTGCCGCAGGTTACGTAGTCCACCAGCCCCTGGCGGTCGAGGAGTGCGAGTATTTCCGCGAGCGCCTCGTTGCCGAGGGACACCGGCACATCCGGTTCCTCGTTGACGCTGAGGCCGATGATGAAGTTCTCGCCGCAGGTCTTGCGTATCCGGGTCAGGATCTCCCTGGACATCCGGGTGCGGTTGTCCAGCGAACCGCCCCAGCGGTCCTGCCTGGTGTTGGACCAGGGGGTCCAGAACTGGTCCACCATACCGTGGTACGCGGCCCAGACCTCCACCCCGTCGAACCCGGCCGCGCGGCAGCGCCTGGCGGCCTGGACAAAACCGTCGATGGTCTCCTCGATTTCGGTTTCGGTCATGGCATGGCTGCCGTCCGAGTCATGCAGGCTAGGCCGTCCCGACGCCGACCAGTTGGGGTGATAGGAGTTGTCCGCGTCGCCATGCTGCCCGACATGGTAAAGCTGCTGCAGGATTACCGCGCCCTCGGACTTGACCGCTTCCGTGATCCGGCGGAAATGGGGGATCACGGCATCGTCCCCGTGGCGAAAGTTGCCCCGGGTCAGGACTGCGGCGGCATGCACCGGCATCGGTTCAACGACAATCATGGCGGCACCGCCCATGGCGCGTTCCCGGTAGTAGCCGAGGTGACGGTCCCCGGGAAGGCCTCCCTCGGCCATGTTGGCCGTGTGGGCGCCGAAAACGACCCGGTTGCGCAGGGTCCGGTGACGCAGCGTCAACGGGGCGAACAGGCGGGGGTAGGGCATGTGTTCCATCATGCCGCACCGCCGTCCGGGGGCACGGACTTCCCGGACGGCCCGGTCCCGGCGGGTCCGCCGGCATCCGGAATGACCCCCTCGCTCTGGCGGTCCAGAAACGCATCCAGACCGCGGTCGGTGAGCAGCCGTTTCAGTATGGCCATCACCCGTGTCGGGAACGTGACGGGGTACCGGATCCTTGGACGGGGACTTTCCAGGGCATGTACGACCGCCTTCAGCACCGCCTCCGGGGGAAGCGTGTAACGGGCATCTTCCGTGGAATGCATGCGCTTTTCCAGTTCAACGTAAGTGGAACGGAACATGCTCTCGCGGGGGGCGATATGCTCAAGGTATTTCTTCAGGGCATTCTCCCGGAACCGGCTGCGGATGGGGCCGGGTTCAACCAGGACGAAATGGATGCCGCTGCCCCGGTGTTCCAGCCGCATGGTGTCGGTCAGGGCTTCCAGGGCATACTTGCTTGCATTGTAGGGGCCGCGAAATCGCAGGCAGATGAAGCCAAGGACCGAACTGATCTGCACCACGCGGCCTGCGCGGTTTTCCAGCATCATGGGCAGAACGCCGTTGGTCAGCTGCTGGGTGCCGAA
>JAJDTE010000025.1:0-5651 GCA_022827325.1 Gammaproteobacteria bacterium
CTGCTCAGCATCGTCACCACGGACAGGCCCCATCGCGGGCGGGCCTGGGAGCGGTTCACCGGCGAGGGCCCCCTGGCGATGCTGCCGCTCGGCGGGAACCGGCTCGCGGTCGTATGGACATCAATGCCGGAAAACCTGGCAAGCCGGCAGGCCATGGACGACGACGGGTTCGTGCTGAATCTCCAGCGCACCTTCGGCGACCGGGCCGGCAACCTTGAAAGACCCTCTGCGCGGAAGGCTTACCCGCTGCACCGCAGCCACCTGCGGCATCCCGCCCGGGACCGCCGCGTGGTGCTGGGCAATGCCGCGCACACGGTGCATCCGGTTGCCGGGCAGGGTTTCAACCTCGGACTGCGGGACGTGGCCGTGCTCGCGGAACTGGTTTTCCGCGCCCGCCTGGCCGGGCGGGACATCGGCTCCGATTCCTTGCTGCAGGAATACAACGATCTCAGGCGGCGCGATACGTTCATGGTGCGGCAATTCACCCATAGCATGGTCACGCTGTTCTGCGCCGACCTGCCCGGGGCGCGGCTTGCGCGCAATCTCGGCCTCAAGGGCGTCGAGCTGTTTCCGCCGGCAAAGCGGTTTCTGCTCCGCCGCACCATGGGTCTCGCGGGACCCCTGGGCCTGCTGGCGAGGGGACTGCCCCTGGACTGTCTTGCCGACGGCGCAGGAGGCCGCGCCGGGCCCCCGGAAAACGGGGCGGCGGGCCCGTGAAGACCGCCGATGTCACCGTTGTCGGGGGCGGCATGGTCGGTCTTGCCTGCGCCTGCCTGCTTGCCCGAGAAGGGTTCGAGGTCATCGTTGCGGACGCCGGCCCGGCGGCGTCCTGGAATCCTGCGGACATACCGGGCCGCGTCAGCGCCCTGAACCTTGCCACAAGACATCTTCTCGAGCATGTCGGCGTATGGGACGCCATCCTGGAGGGTCGTGCCACGCCCTACCGGGCGATGTCGGTGTGGGACAGCGACAGCGGCGCCAGAATCCGTTTCGACGCCGCGGAGGAAGGCGTCCCGGCACTGGGGTACATCGTCGAAAACGCCCTGGTGACCGTCGCCATGCTGGAACGCCTGCGCCAGAACTATCGCGTCGGCATCCGCCACGAGGTCCCGATCGACGGAATGGAACCCGCGGACGGCGATGCCGACGGGGTCGTCAGGCTCCGCCTCCGGGGCGGGGAGAGCATCGCCAGCCGGCTGGTCGTCGCCGCGGACGGCGCCAGGTCCACCCTGCGCGCACTCGCGGGCATCGGTGCGGACGAGCAGGACTTCCACCAGGACGCCGTGGTGGCGACCCTCGAGATCTCGCGTCCGCACGGGCAGACCGCCTACCAGGTGTTCACGCCCCGGGGGCCGATCGCCATGCTCCCGCTCCAGGGGAATCTCTGTTCCCTGGTCTGGTCCCGGGACCGCGAGGACGACGAGGATCTCCTGGCCCTGGATGCGGCCGAATTCTGCGGCCGGCTGGAAAGTCACTTCGGCAGCCGGCTGGGCTCAGTCGGGCTCGTCGGGGACCGGCTCAGCTTTCCGCTGGGCAGCCGGCACGCGGAAAGCTATCTCGGAAACCGGCTGGCGCTGGTGGGAGACGCCGCCCACACGGTCCATCCGCTGGCGGGGCTGGGCGCCAATCTCGGCATGCAGGACGCCGCGGCCCTGGTGGAAACCGTGGCCGCGGCCAGGGACGCCGGCAAGGGCATCGGCAGTCGCAGCGTCCTCAGGCGCTACGAGCGCTGGCGGCGGGGGGAAAACGGCATCGCCATCAATGCCATGAAGGGGTTCAAGCGTGTTTTCGGGAGTACCCTGGAACCCGTGCGCCATTCCCGGGAGGCGGCTTTCCGCGTCGCGGATGGCGTCATGCCGCTGAAACACTGGCTGGCGCAGTATGCCCTGGGCACAAGGGGCGACCTGCCCATGGCATGCAGGCCTGCGATCGAGGAAGTAATACCATAGTATAATGGTGATTTTTGGGAAGACCCGTGAGCTACAGCGACGACCTTCGCCAGGCGGGCCTCAAAACCACCCTGCCCCGCCTCAGGGTGCTGTCCATCCTTGAGTCCAGCAAGGTCAGACACCTGTCCGCCGAGGACATCTACCGGGAACTTCTCAGTGAGGACGAAAGCATCGGGCTCGCCACGGTATACCGTGTCCTGACCCAGTTCGTCGACGCGGACCTGGTCATCCGGCACAATTTCGAGGGGGACCGGGCGGTATTCGAACTCAATGACGAGGACCACCATGACCACATGGTGTGCATGGGCTGCGGCAAGGTCATCGAGTTCATCGATCCCAGGATCGAGAAACTGCAGCAAAAGGTCGCGGACGACCACGCATTCGCGATCCAGGATCACGCGCTGACACTGTACGGGATGTGCAAGCGCTGCAGGGATTGATCTGACTGAAAGCCCCTTCCACCCGCATTTCCAGGAGTCCACCGTGCCCACGTTGATTACCGGGTCCTTTGCCTATGACACCATCATGGTGTTCCAGGATCAGTTCAAGAACCACATCCTGCCCGACCAGGTGCATATCCTGAACGTCTGTTTCTTCGTCCCGGACATGCGCAAGGAATTCGGCGGCTGCTCCGGCAACATTTCCTACAACCTGAAACTGCTGGGCGGGGACCCCCTGCCCATGGGCACCGTGGGGGAGGATTTCAAGCCGTACCGGAAGTGGCTGAAGAAGCAGGACATCGACATCACCCATATTACCGAAGTGGAAAACACCTACACCGCACAGGCGTTTCTCACCACCGACACGGACAACAACCAGATCATCGCCTTCCACCCCGGGGCGATGAACTACGCCCACAAGAACCGGGTCGGCGACGCCCGGGACGTCACCCTCGGCATCGTCGCGCCGGACGGGCGGGATGCCATGTTGGAGCATGCGGAGCAGTTCGCAGAGGCGGGTATCCCGTGGATTTTCGACCCGGGCCAGGGCCTGCCCATGTTCAGCGGGGAGGAGTTGATGACTTTCGTGGAACAGGCCACCTACCTGTGCGTGAACGATTACGAATCCAGGCTGCTGTTGGACAAGACCGGCAGGAAACTGCCGGATATCGCCGCGGAAGTGGATGCGCTGATCGTGACCCGGGGCGGTTCCGGGGCCGAAATCATGGTGGACGGCAGTACCCTGGACATCCCCGCGGTCAGCGTCCGCGAAGTCAACGACCCCACCGGCTGCGGTGACGCGTTCCGTTCCGGACTGCTGCATGGCATCGACCGGGGCTTCGACTGGCAGACGTCGGGCCGGCTCGCATCATTGATGGGCGGCATCAAGATCGAACATCACGGGACCCAGAATCACCGCCCGCGGCGGCAGGAGATCGCGGACCGCTTCAAGGAGAACTTCGGCCACCACGTCGACTTGTAGCCCCGGCCCGACTGCTTCCGCCGTGCGGCCACCGGCCGAACGGCCCGGCGGATTACGCCTCGTCGGACCCCGGAATCCCGATGCCGCGTTGTTGCAGTTCCCGGCAGAACACCGGCGACATTCTCGCGAGAGTGTCCCCGTCCAGGCGCCCGGAGCGCATGATGTAGCTGAGCGCGAATGGCCAAGGATCCAGCCGCATGTGTTCGCCGAACCGTTCGTACCAGTCCCCGGAACGACGGGCGGCGGCTGTCAGCTTGTTCAACACCGGCTCCCTCCCGGCCTGGTAGGCGGGCAGGGCCCGGGCCACGTCGAAGTCGTGGCTGCGCAGCGAATCCACCAGTGCGGCCACGTCCTCCAGGGCAAGCCGGGTCCCGGAGCCGATGGAGTAATGCGCGGTATGCAGGGCGTCTCCGACGAGCACGCGGTTCCGGCGGAACCAGCGCGTGTTCCTGAGCACCGGAAACCGGCGCCACACGGAGTGGTTGTTGATCAGCGCCGCGTCCCCGAGCTCCCTTGCGAAGATGTCCCGGCAGATCTCGCGGTATTCGATCTCGGGCATGTTCCCGAACCCGTAGTTTGCGTAGGCCTCCGGGCTGCATTCCACCAGGAACGTGCTCCGGTCCGGGGAGTACCGGTAATGGTGCGCGTTGAAGTCCCCGCGGTCCGTACTGATGAAGGTCTGGGTCAACGCCCCGAACGGCTTGCTGGCCCCGTACCAGATGAAACGGTTGTCAAGCAGGGTGATCGACTCGCCGAATTCATCCGGGGCCTCGGCCCGCACGACGGAGTTCAGTCCGTCCGCCGCGATCACCAGGTCACAATCGTCGAATTCCGAAACATCCTCAATGCGCGTTCCGTACCTGGTCTCCACACCGAGGGATGCCGCCCTTGACTGCAGGAGCTGCAGCATGGCCAGCCGGCCGATGGAGCGAAAGCCGATGCCGTCGATATCGATCCGCTCGCTCTTGTGGGAGATCGTGATCCTCGACCAGCCCTCCATCCGCCCCCCGATCAGATCGGCGGTTTCGGGGTCGTCTGCGCGAAGAAATTCCAGGGCGCGGTCCGAGAACACCACGCCGAAGCCCCAGGTCGCATCGGCGGCATTCTGCTCGTAGACGCGCAGGTCAATGTCCGGCCGGCATTTCTTCAGCAGGATGGCGGCATACAGGCCCGCGGGCCCGCCGCCGACGATGCGGATTTTCACGTGATTTCGGTCCCGGCCGGGTGTTCCCGTTCGCTTGCCGCCGCCCGTCCCGTCGCATCACCCGTCATCCGGGTCCCTCTGTTCCCGGAAAATGCCCAGTTTCTCCTGGCAGGTGCGGTCCGAAAAGCTGAACAGGACGCTTTCCGTCTCCGGGTGGTGCACCACAGTGGCCCAGCTTGGCGCAACGAAGACGTCCTTTTCCGCCCAGTCGAATCGCTGCCCTGCGATGGTGCTGAACCCGCGCCCCTCCACCGGCGTGAACACCGTGGCGTCGGTGGACCGATAGGGGGCGGTCTCAAATCCCGCCGGCAGCAGCTGGATGAAAGCGGAGATCGTCGGCATCGCCGCGCCACCGTTGAGCGGATTCACGTAACACAGCTTGAGCCCGTGGCAGGGGTCCCACTCCTCCTGCCGCTTCAGCTGCTCCAGTGCTTCCCGGCTGCGGGCATAGGGGTAATTGAAGATGGGGGAGACCGACCCGCCCCTTGCATGATCCACCGGCAGCATGTTGGCCCCGAACCTGGCGAGGCTGTCGCCGGTCTGCCTGGTCACCGGCTGCAGGTCACCGCTGTAGGGTTCGGCGAATGACGCATCGAAGAACTGGAGTACCGGAATATCCAGTCCATCCATCCAGATCATCGGCTCCCCGGACTCGTTGCCGTGGTCATGCCATGCCCAGGGCGGGGTGATGACGAAATCCCCGGGGCGCATCACGGTGCGTTCGCCGTCCACGGCGGTGTAGGCGCCGTCGCCGTCCACCACGAACCGAAGCGCGGACTGGCTGTGACGGTGGGCGGGCGCCACCTCTCCCGGCAGCACCAGCTGCAGGCCGGCATAGAGCGAAGTGGTGATCCTGCCCGAGTCCGGCATGCCGGGGTTCTCGAGAATCAGGACCCGCCGCTCCGCCTCGGCGGCGCTGATCAACCCCCCCGCCTCGAGCAACAGGGGTTTCAGGTCGGCATAGCGCCACAGGTACGGCCGGCAGTCGCTCTCGGGCGTTTGCGTGATCAGTCGGTTGAAGACCATCCAGAGCGGGGACAGGCCCTGCTCCCGGATCTTGTCGTAGTACCGGGCCC
>JAJDTE010000200.1:0-2765 GCA_022827325.1 Gammaproteobacteria bacterium
TGGCCAGGCTGCGCCTCAAGTCGCTGGCCAGGAACAACACGCTGGCGGAGAACCTGGACCAGGCCCGGGGAACCAGGAATCGATGCCTGGACGGCAGCAACAGCGAAACCCTTCCGGAACCGGTGGAGTAATCCGGGATTACTGCCTACCCCGGCAACCCGCGTTCCGCTGCAAGAAGGACGCCTCCTGTCCTGCTGACCGGAATCGGCCCTTGGCGGCCGGTTCGACGGATATCCCGGGACTGCGTGCCCGCCGTGCCATGCTCCGGCGTTGGTTCAGGGTGGGGTGCATCACGAATCCCGTAATGCACTGGCGCGATTGAGCAGGTCAAGGTAAGCGTCTTCGACCAGCATTGTCGGGTCTATTTCCAGGGCATCCATGATCCCGAGGGCAATTCGTTTTCCGCCCTGGACGGTTTCGCCTTCGTCCAGAACGACTTCGAGCTCGACAAAATCTCCCAGCCCCTCCACGCTGTCCAGGTGTATCCTGGTGCGTCCCACGAGAAACAACAGGCGCCTCTTCCTCACGATTCCCCGTACTCCGTTTGACCGGGCGAGTGACTCCTCCAGGGGCCCGGGATGACTTGCGGGGGTGATGATATAGTCGCTTTCCTTGGGCCCGTTCTGGTTCGGCCGATCATAATGGATCAGTTCCCCCGTACCGTCCTGGAATTTCCTCAGCTTCAGCCGGCCGTGGTTGCATTCGAAGAAAACATCCTCCTGGTAAATGGTTTCCGCTTCAGTGTCGGAAATCGCCAGTATCCTGGACCGCAGTCTTTCCACGTTTTCGACACGTGCCTTGATTTCGATGTTTCTTGCCATTTCGGTTCAGCCATGTACGCGTTGGAGGATTCGTATGTCATCCCGTCAAGGCCCGTACGCACCCGGGCCGGAGCGGAAATGCTCTTTCCGGAACCGGATCATGCAACCGCCTTGCGCCAGGACCCGCGTGGCTGCCGGGTTGCATCGGGGGGCTGCACGGGCGTCACGGGCATGCCGGGTATGGGTGGAATGACAGGGCCCATACGAAACCCATGGCGGTGCCCGGAACTGCCGTCCAATTGCATGGGTTACGGGAGCGCGTGTCAATACGTCGCCTGAAAACACTGGTGGCGGTCGCGGAAACCGGGTCGTTCATCGAGGCCGCCCGGAGGGTGCACCTTACCCCGGCGGCGGTGGGGCAGCAAATGAAGTCCCTGGAAGCGGAACTCGGGCAGCCGATCTTCCACCGCGACGGGAAGGTGCCGCGCCTCAATTCCCTGGGGATGTCCCTGGTGCCGCGGGCGCGGAAACTGATTCTGGAATACCAGGCGCTGATGACCGGTGCGGATGCGGAAGATATCGCCGAACTGACCATCGGTGCCGTAGACACGGTCATGACCGGGCTGGTGCCCGCCACCCTGCGGCACCTGCAGGCGGCGCAAAGGCCGATTCATCTGCGAATCGTGCCCGGCCTGTCGTCGGAACTGCTGCGCCAGGTGGACCGGGGTTCCCTGGACGCCGCGGTCATCAGCGAACCCCGGCAGCGCTATCCCCATCTCGTCTGGCGCCAGTTGGCCGTGGAACCGCTGGTACTGATCACGCCGCCGACGGTGGCGGGCGCCGCGCCCGAGGAAATACTGGACCGGTACCCCTTCATCCGATTCTCCCGGAACGCCTGGGTGGGGGAGCAGATCGATAACTGGCTGCTCGAACGGGGAATCGCCGTCCGCGAAACCATGGAGTTGGAGAGTCTTGACGCGATCTACACCATGGTCTCCAGCGACCTTGGCGTGTCCATCGTGCCGGACCGCTGCGTCTCTCCCATGCACACCATATCGCATAACAGGATTCCCCTGGGTGAGGACGTGGTGCGTGTGCTCGGCCTGCTCTGGCGCCGGGACAGCCTTGCCTACAGTGCCATCGATGCACTGGCGGGAGAGATGGCCACCCTGGCCGAAAAATCACAAAGGTAAAATCTATTTTTATCAAAATGAAATAAATATTTATTTTAGAAAATTGTATTTTATGTAGAATCGATGCATGGAACTGCAGGCGGAGCATGTCACCACGGGGGATGAGGCCTCCATAAACGTCCGTGTCTGGCGCGGGGATGCCAAGGGGGGACAGTGGCGGAGCTACCTGGTCCCGGTCCGCGAGAACCAGACCGTGCTTGACGTGGTGACATGGATCCAGCAGAACCCGGCGCCGGATCTTGCCTATCGCTTCGCTTGCCGGGTGGGTGTGTGCGGCTCCTGTGCGATGACGGTGAACGGCGAACCCCGGTGGACCTGCCGGACTCATGTCAACCGTGTTCTCAGGGACGGTGGGCTGTCGGTTGCCCCGTTGCGCAACCTGCCTGTGGTGCGGGATCTGGTCTGCGACATGACTACTTTTTTCGATCGCTGGCGCGAAGCCGGCGGCGGATTCGTGCCCGGCGCCGACCGGAACCGGCCCCTGCCGGCGATTGCGCCGGATACGCCGGCCAGGCGCGCCGCCGATGCGGCCATTGAATGCATCAACTGCGCCGTCTGTTACGCGGCCTGCGATGTGGTTGCCTGGAAACGGGACTTCCTCGGTCCGGCAGCCCTGAACCGGGCCTGGTCACTGGTGAACGACGAACGCGACCGGGGCGGCCGCGAACGACTGCGGGCGGTGGCGGGAGACGCCGGCTGCCACAATTGCCATTCCCAGCAGAACTGTACGCAATACTGCCCCAACCTGCTGGACCCGGCAGGGTCCATCGCCGGGCTGAAACGGACGGTCATGGGATCCCTGCTGAAGGGA
>JAJDTE010000144.1:0-55292 GCA_022827325.1 Gammaproteobacteria bacterium
GAAGGACGGGGCCATGGCGCCGAACAGGCGGGTCATCGCCAGGTCCGCCTCGCCCCAGCCGTGATGGGCCGCAGGGTCGATCAGAGCGGGACCGTGGGCGCTGAAATGGATGTTGCCGCTCCAGAGGTCTCCGTGAATCAGCGATGGCGGCTGGATGGGAATCCACCGCCCGAGGTTGTCCGCCAACCGCTCGAGGCGCCGGCGATCCCGGGAAGGCAACAGGCCGGCATCGTGGGCCATGCGACCCTGGACGCCGAGTCTGCAGCGCGCGAAAAACACATGGCCGTCAGTGTGCCGGGTGTTGTCCTGGGGCGTCAGCCCGCAGTAGTTGTCCCGCGCAAACCCGAATCCCGCCACGGCGCGCGAATGCAACCCGGCCAACTGCCTGCCAAGCTGCTCGGCGTCGTCCGGTCCATGCCCCGCAGGGGGCAGCCATTCCAGCAGGATGTGGGAAGCACCGCAATCGACCACCTCGGGTACCCGTACCTCGCAGCCGGCGCCGAGGGCGTCGATTCCGTCCCGCTCTGCCAGGAAGAAGTCGGCCGGTGCGCCGGAGCGGGTTTTCAGGCACCAGCTGCGGCCGCCGCGTTCCAGGTGGTATACACGGCATATGCTGCCGCCGGGTATCGGTGTCAGTCGGTCAATGGTGCCGCCGAGGACGGCCTCGACGGCAGCGGGAATCTCATCCATGCTTTTTCCCGGCCAGCATCTGGAGAAGCCTTGCCACAGCCGCGGCCGCCAGCACCAGCAGGCCGAAAGGGTACACGAACCAGCCCGCGGCCCATGCACCGAGGGTGAGGGCGAGCAGTGACAGGATCAATGCGAGGGGCCAGTCCATGGGCGGATTCTAGCGCCCATGGACGGGGAGTACGTGGTTTGCAGGCGGCCCGTTCGGGCGAATTCCCGGCAGGCGGACGCCATTCCGGCCCGCCGAAATGCACCGATCTTGTGGATTTTCTGGTCCGTCGCCCCCATCACTTGGGGTGCGTTATGGCATAATACCGCGCCTGTTGCCGGAGCCCATCCGGTAAAGCATAAATTTTTCAATAATTAACCTGTATTTTCAGGGAAATATCATGAACTTCTTTATCCAAGATGCATGGGCCCAGTCGGGTTCCGGCGGTACTGGCGGACTGATCGGTCTGTTGCCGCTCGTCCTCATGTTCGTCATCTTCTATTTCCTCCTCATCCGCCCGCAGCAGAAAAAGGCCAAGGAACATCGCAACATGGTGGCGGATCTGTCCAAGGGCGACGAGGTGGTGACCAATGGCGGCGTGTTGGGCCGGATCACCGGTGTCGGGGAAAACTTTGTCACGGTGGAGGTGACGGACGGGGTGGAGTTGCGGGTGCAGCGGTTCGCCATCGCGCAGATGATGCCCCAGGGAACCATCAAGTCGAACCGGGCCGACAAGCCCAAAAAGTCCGGCAAGCCCGGCAAGCCGGGCAAGTCCGAAAAGTCCGAAAAGTCCGAGCAGGCGGAACAGTCCGACGGTTCGGAACTACCGGCGCAGTCAGACCAGTAATCCCGTACCGCCGTTTCACGGCCCGGACGGGAACAAACGGGAATATATCGAATCCGAAAACCCATGCTGAACAAGACACCCTGGTGGAAATACATTGTGGTTGCACTGGTGATGGTGTGCGGGATGTATTACGCACTGCCGAACATTTTCGGCAACGATCCCGGTATGACCATCCGTGGTTCGCGCGGACTGTCGCTGGATCAGGGAGCCCTGGAAAGGGTACAGGGCATTCTCAATGCCGCCGCGATCAGGCCCCTGTCACTGATACAGGATGACCGCGGCATCCGGGTCCGATTTGCCAGCAGCGAGGACCAGCTCGGCGCCCGGGACGCCATGGCGCGGAATCTCGGAGACCAGTACAGCTCGGCACTGACCCTGGTGTCCGGCGCGCCGGACTGGCTGTTGAATTCCGGGGCGCATCCGATGTACCTCGGTCTCGACCTGCGCGGCGGCGTCCATTTCCTTCTCGAGGTGGACATGGAAACCGCCATCGACAATGCCCGGGAGCGGTACGAGGATGATATTCGCCTGGTTCTCAGGGAGGGCAAGCTGCGCTATCGCGGATTGCGCATTGCCGGGGATGGCGCGGTAGAGGTCACCATGCGCAACCCCGAACAGCGCGACGAGGCCGTCAGGCTGGTGGAAAGGGAGCTGGGGGAACTGGACCTGGAGACGGACGAGGTCCGGCCAGATGTGTTCCGCGCCGACCTCAGCCAGACCCAGATCGACGAGATCCGCAGGTTTTCCCTGGAACAGAACATGACTGCCCTGCGCAATCGCATCGACCAGCTCGGGGTCGCGGAACCGGTCGTGCAGCAACAGGGCGACAACCGGATCGTGATTCAGCTGCCCGGCGTGCAGGACACCGAACGGGCCAAGCGGATACTCGGCAGGGCGGCCACCCTGGAAATGCGGATGGTGGACGAGAAAAACACCGCGGAAGCCGAGCGGAGCGGACAGTCTCCGGCCGGCGCGCGTCTGTACAGGTTCCGTGACGGCCGGCGTATCCTGCTCAAGCGAAGCATCATCTATTCCGGCGACAATATCGTCGATGCCGCGGCGAGCATCGAATCCCAGACCGGATCTCCCATCGTCAGCATCACCCTGGATGCCGAGGGTGCGCGCAAGAACAGCCGCATCACCGCGGACAACATCGGCAACCGTATGGCGGTGGTCTACGTGGAAAACACCTCGGAGACAGAGAAGGATGCTGAGGGCAACGTGGTTCTGGACGACAGAGGCGTGCCGAAGCGGGTGAGCCGCAAGCTCGAGGAGGTGATCACCGCACCGGTGATCCGTGACCAGCTCGGCAAGCGCTTCCAGATCGAGGGCATCGACAGCGTGGATGAGGCGCGGGACCTGGCGTTGATGCTGCGTTCAGGTTCCCTCGCAGCGCCGGTGGAGATTATCGAGGAGCGTACGGTGGGCCCGAGCCTTGGCAAGGCCAATATCGACCAGGGGTTCATGTCCGTGGTGGTGGGATTCGCCGTGGTGCTGGTCTTCATGCTGGTCTATTACCGCCTGTTCGGCCTGGCGGCGAACATCGCGCTGACCACGAACCTGGTACTCATGGTTGCGGTGCTGTCCTTCTTCCAGGCAACGCTGACGTTGCCGGGAGTTGCCGGCATCGTGCTGACGGTGGGTATGGCGGTGGACGCCAACGTGCTCATATTCGAGCGTATCCGGGAGGAACTGCGTAACGGCAATTCGCCCCAGGCCAGTATCCACCTCGGCTATGACAAGGCCCTGTCCACCATCGTGGACGCCAACGTGACCACGCTCATCGCCGCCGTGGTGCTGTTCAATTTCGGCACCGGGCCCATCAAGGGCTTTGCGGTGACGTTGAGCATCGGCATCCTGACCTCCATGTTCACCGCCATCCTGCTGACGCGGGTGCTGGTGAACTGGTATTACGGGGGCAGGAATGTTCGGCAGTTGCTGATCTAGCGGTCCGGCAGGAGACGTTTCATGAAATTTCAGCTCGTCAGAAATACCAGTATCGATTTCCTCGGCAGGCGCCGGTCGGCCATGTTCGTGTCCGTGATTGTCCTGGTGGTGAGCATCGGCTCCATCGCGGTCCGCGGCCTGAATTTCGGCATCGATTTCACCGGCGGCACCCTGGTGGAGGTGGGCTACAGCGATGCGGTGGAAATCCAGGGCGTACGTTCGGCGCTCGCCGAGGGGGGCTTCGCCGATGCCGTCGTCCAGCACTTCGGCACCTCCCGGGACGTGCTGATCCGCCTCCCGGTAACCGCGGAGCGGGAGGAGATCAAGGCGGCGGAGCTGAGTTCCGCGGTGATGCAGTCCTTGCGAAGGCCCACCGGGGAGGTATTGGCCGAACAGGCCGGGACCGGAAACCAGCTTTGCAACCGCAGCGGCGTGGTGCAGGACTGTGCCGTGCAGATGCGCAGGGTGGAGTTCGTCGGCCCCCAGGTCGGGGATGAACTGAAGGAAAAGGGCGGCCTTGCCATGCTGTATGCCCTGATCGGCATCCTGATCTATGTCACCTTCCGGTTCGAATGGCGTTTTGCCGTGGGCTCGGTGGTGGCGCTGGTGCATGATGTGCTGATCACGGTCGGTGTGTTTTCGCTTTTCCAGCTGGATTTTTCCCTGGCGGTGCTGGCGGCCGTGCTGGCAGTCATCGGCTACTCTCTCAACGACACCATCGTCGTGTTCGACCGGGTGCGGGAGAACTTCCGCAAGTTGCGCAAGTCCCAGCCGATCGCGGTGATGAACCAGTCCGTCAACGAAACCCTTCCGCGGACGCTGCTGACCTCGCTGACCACGCTGTTCGTGGTGCTTTCACTGCTGTTTCTCGGCGGGGAGGTGATCCATGGGTTCGCCCTGGCGCTGCTGGTGGGCGTTCTGGTGGGCACCTATTCATCCATCTTCGTTGCAAGCCCCACGGTGCTGTCCCTTGGCATCAGCCGGGAAGACCTCATGCCGGTGGTCAAGGAAGGCGCGGAGGCGGATTCCAGTCCTTGACATCCCCCGATCCGGATGATGCGCTGCCCCTACTGCACCGCTACCGATACCAGGGTCGTCGATTCCCGGCTCGGTGACAACGGCGATGCCGTGCGCAGGCGCCGGGAATGCCAGCAGTGCGGAGAGCGGTTTTCCACCCTGGAGCAGCCGGTGCTGCAACTGCCCCGGGTCATCAAGTCCGACGGACGCCGGGAACGCTTCGACGAGGAGAAGCTCCGGAGGGGCGTCGACCGCGCACTGGAAAAGCGGCCCGTGGACAGCGGGATCGTGGCCGCGGCCCTGAATCGCCTGATGCGGAAATTCGCCCACGGCGGCGATCGTGAAGTCCTGGCCAAGCAGATCGGCCGGGAAGTCATGGAGGAACTGCGGGAACTGGATGAGGTCGCTTACGTCAGGTTCGCGTCGGTCTACCGCAATTTCCAGGACCTTGAAGCCTTCAGTGACGAGGTGGAGCGGCTCAAGGAAACCCTGAGCGACAACAACAAGGTGCAGTTGTCCTTGTTCGTCAACTCCCGGGACTGACCCGGGCGGAAGCAGTCCATGGCCATTTTTCCAGGTATCCGGGAATTCAGGGAATCCATCGGCGCCCAGCCCGAAGGCCGCCAGGAGATTCCCGCTACCTACGACCATCCCCCGGGGGATGATCACCGGTTCATGGCGCGGGCGCTCGAACTGGCTGCAAAAGGGACCTGCACGACGCATCCCAACCCGCGGGTGGGCTGCGTGATCACCCGCAATGGCGTGGTGGTGGGAGAGGGATGGCACCGGTTCGCCGGAGAGCCCCATGCGGAGATCCACGCGCTGCGCCAGGCGGGCAGGCATGCCAAGGGCGCAACGCTGTATGTGAACCTGGAACCCTGCTGCGTGCACGGCCGCACTCCGCCATGCACCGATGCCATCATCAAGGCGGGAATCAGCCGGGTCGTCTGTGCCATGGGGGATCCGAATCCGCAGGTGAACGGCGTCGGCATCGCGGCCCTTCGCCAGGCCGGCATCAGCGTGGATGTGGGCACCAACCAGCAGCATGCGCTCCGGCTGAATCGCGGTTTTGTCCGCCGGATCACCCGGGGCGTGCCCTGGGTCACGCTGAAGATCGCAACGAGCCTCGATGGCAAGACAGCCATGGCCAGCGGGGAAAGCCAGTGGATCACATCCGAAGCCGCGCGCCGGGATGCCCACCGGCTGAGGGCGGCCAGCGCAGCCGTCGTCACGGGCATCGGTACCGTCCTCAGGGACAATCCCAGGATGACCGCCCGCCTGCCCGGAATCCGGCGCCAGCCCCTCAGGGTGATTCTTGACAGCCGCCTGAGCACATCCGTGGACGCTGCCATCCTGGCGGAACCGGGCAATGTGCTGATCATGACGGATCCGGAAATTGTGGCTGACGCGGACCGGTACCCGCAGAAGAACGTGGAAGTGGTTGGTTGTGCCATGCAGGGGGGCGGCATCGATCCTCAGGCGGTGCTCTCGGAACTGGGGCGGCGCGAGGTCAACGAGGTGATGCTGGAAGCGGGCTCGAGGCTGAGCGGCGCCATGCTGGCCAGGGGGCTGGTGGATGAACTGGTCGTCTACATGGCGCCGGACCTGCTTGGTGGCGATGCCCATGACATGTTCCTGATCCCCGGAATCGAAGCCCTGGCGGACCGCAGGCGTCTGTCGTTCCGCGACATCCGCACGGTCGGGCGGGACCTGCGCCTGACCCTGGACATCGGGCCCGGGAAAGGCTGAGGGCATGTTCACCGGTATCATCGAAGCGAGGGGGAGAATTTCCGGCATCGAGCCGGTACCGGACGGCCTGACGCTGTTTGTGGATCTCGGGAACCTCGAGTCGGAGTCCATCCGTGCCGGTGACAGCATCGCGGTGAATGGCGTATGCCTCACCGTGACACGCCTTGACGGCGGCATTGGCCGCTTCGATGTTTCCAGGGAAACCATGGACAGGTGCCTGGTGGGCGAGTGGAAAGTCGGCGACGGAATGAACCTGGAATCCGCGCTCACCCTCGCGAAGCCTCTCGGCGGTCACCTTGTATCGGGGCATGTGGACGGAACCGGCGTGCTGGATGCCGTTGTGCCCGGGGAGGAATCCACCTGGATGCGAATACGGGTGCCCCGGAACCTGGGGCGTTACGTGGCGATCAAGGGTTCAGTGGCGGTGAACGGGGTCAGCCTGACCTCCAACCGGGTGACGGATGATGGTGAAGAGACACTGTTCGAGTTGACCCTGGTCCCCCATACCTTGTCGATGACGACCCTGGGAGGGCTTGCGGCAGGGGACGGAGTGCATATCGAGGTGGACATCCTGGCGAGATATCTGCAGCGTCTGCTGCAGTCCGAACGGCAGTACGAGGAAAACTGAACAATGGAGACGATCCAGGTCGACCACATCGAAGACGTGCTCACCGACTATCGCCAGGGAAAGATGGTGATCCTGGTGGACGAGGCGGACAGGGAGAACGAAGGCGACCTCCTGATGGCGGCGGAGTGTGTCACGGCGGACCACGTCAATTTCATGGCCTCCCATGCCAGGGGCCTGATCTGCCTGACGCTCACCGAGGAACGCTGCCGGCAGCTGGACCTGGAATTGATGGTCAGCCGCAACAATGCCCGGTTTTCAACGAACTTCACGGTTTCCATCGAGGCGGCGGAAGGCGTCACCACCGGCATTTCCGCCCAGGACAGGGCGATTACGGTGCGTGCCGCGGTCAAGCGGAACGCGCGCCCGGAGGATCTGGTGACGCCCGGACATATCTTTCCCATCAAGGCGCAGCCCGGTGGGGTGCTCACGCGCGCGGGCCATACCGAGGCCGGGGTGGACCTGGCGCGCCTGTGCGGCTTCGAACCCGCCAGCGTGATCTGTGAAATCCTGCGGGATGACGGCACCATGGCACGGCTGCCGGACCTGGTCGCCTTCGCCCGCCAGCACGGTCTCCGGATCGGAACCATCGCCGATCTCATCAAATTCCGTCTCCGGAACGACCCCACCCTGGAGCGTGTCGAATCCCATTCACTGGACCTGGAGCAGGGCGGGTTCGAAGCCGTGGTCTACCATGACGTCGCCGAGGGAGGCACCCATCTTGCCCTGACCCATGGGGATATCGATTCGGAAAGGCCGGTCCCGGTAAGGATCCAGGTCCATCGGGGGTTGCTGGACACGATCCTGGAGGCCGGTGCGCCGGAAAGCTGGAGCATCCGTTCCGCGCTGGAGGCCATCGTGGAACATGGTGCCGGGGTCCTGGTCCTGCTGGCGTACTACGAAAGCGCGGATGAGCTGTCGTCGCGCATTCATGTGCGGACGAACCGGGAGCGAAAGGGCAAGCCCCGGCATGGGGCCGATGATCACCGGCGCCATCCGGGAGACCTGCGGATGGTGGGCGCCGGCAGCCAGATACTCGCGGATCTCGGTCTGCACAAGGTGCTGTCCCTCGGCAGGGAATGGCGTACATTCGGCCTGTCTGGCTTCGGCCTTGAGGTTGTAGAATACCTGCCCGACCGTGAAGCCCTAGATTCCTGGAAACAGTCCAATGCGTGAATTCAGCGGAGATTTCGTTCAGTGCACGGGCCGCTACGCCATCGTGGCCGGCCGGTTCAATGCGTTCATCACCGAACGGCTGGTGGCGGGTGCGCAGGATACCTTTGTACGCCATGGCATCGGCGAGGATGATATCGACCTGATCTGGGTGCCCGGCGCGTTCGAGATACCGTTTGCCGTGCGCAGAGTCGTCGACAGCGGCAGGTACCAGGCCGCAGTGGCACTGGGTGCTGTGATCCGGGGCGCAACGCCGCATTTCGATTATGTCGCCGGAGCCTGTGTCGACGGACTTGCCCGCATCAACGCCGAAGGCGGAATCCCGGTGGTGCTCGGTGTCCTCACCACGGACACCGTCGAGCAGGCAGTGGAACGGGCGGGCACCAAGTCCGGCAACAAGGGTGCTGAGGCTGCGCTGACCGCCATGGAAATGGCAAGCCTGGCATCCAGCCTAGGGGATTGAGGCCGGACCGTCTTGGCGAGGAGCGGTCGACACCTGGCGCGGCGATGCGTGGTCCAGGCCCTGTATCAATGGCAGATCACGGGACAGGCGCCGGACCAGATCATGAGGACCTTCATTGACAATGACAATCTGACCGGAAAGCACAGGGACTTCTTCCAGGTACTGATGGATTCGATACCGATGCACATTGACCAGATCGATACCCTGATCGAACCCCACCTCGACCGTGGGGGAGACCGGGTGGACCCGGTTGAGCAGGCCATCCTGCGTCTCGGCACCTATGAATTGCGATTCGACCGGTCGGTACCCACCAGCGTGGTGATCGACGAGGCGATCGATCTTGCGAAGACCTTCGGTTCCGAACATGGCTACCGCTATGTCAACGGAGTGCTGGACAAGGTGGCAAAGGCCGTCCGTGAATAGGCCCGCGACCCGGGCGGATCTCTTTTCCGGCGCCATCCCGTTCCTGGGGCTCGGATTCGGCACCGGGCTGATTCCCCGGGCCCCCGGCACCTTCGGAACCCTGGCGGCCATTCCACTGGCTGTCGCCGCCGCCCTGGCGGGCCAATGGGTGTATCTGCTGGTCACGCTGTTGGCGGTGGCCGGGGGCGTGGTGATCTGCGAAGAAACCGCCCGCCTGCTGGGTGCCCATGACCATGCCGCCATCGTCTGGGATGAAATCGCGGGATTCCTCGTGACCATGCTCCTGGTGCCCATGACCGCGATCAACGTCATCGCCGGATTTATCCTGTTCCGGTTGTTTGATATCCTGAAACCCTGGCCCATTTGTCGCATAGACCGGCAGGTCGGAGGCGGTCTTGGTATCATCCTTGATGACCTGGTCGCCGGGCTGTTCGCCGCGCTCACACTCCTCCTGCTCGTGCAGACCGGGCTGTTCGGGCCGTACACCGGAATTTCCTGAAACCAACCCCTTGAAAGAACACCATGACTACTTTCAGCGCTTACCGAATCGACCGGACGGAAGAAAAAAAGATCACCGCCGAATACCAGAACATGACCCTGGACGAGTTGACTCCCGGGGAGGTGGTCATCCGGGTCCAGTGGTCGGACATCAACTTCAAGGATGTCCTGGCGGCCACGGGGAAGGGAAAGATCCTCAGACGCTATCCGCTGAACGGCGGTATCGATCTTGCCGGCGTGGTGGAGAGCTCGGAGGATGATCGCTTCGGGCCCGGTGACGAAGTGCTGGTTGCCGGTTGCGGGCTGTCGGAAACCGCTGACGGCGGGTATGCCGAAATGGCCAGGATCTGTGCCGACTGCGTGGTACCGTTGCCGGAGGGCCTTTCCATGAAGGAGGCCATGGCGCTCGGTACCGCGGGCTTCACCGCCGCCATGGCGGTCATGCGGATGGAGCAGAATGGCCAGACACCGGAACACGGCAAGGTGGTGGTGACCGGCGCCACTGGCGGCGTGGGCAGCATCGCCATCGATATTCTTGCATCCCTGGGATACGAAGTGGTCGCGTTCACCGGCAAGCAGGACCAGTACGACTACCTCCGCACCCTGGGCGCCAGTGAATTCATCGACCGGCACAGCGTGGAAATGGGTTCCAATCCCCTGGAAAGCGCCACCTGGGGGGGGGCCGTTGACAACGCCGGCGGGGAAACCCTGGCCTGGTTGACGCGCACGGTGAAACCCTGGGGCAATATCGCCAGTATCGGACTGGTGGATGATTTCAGGCTGAACACCACGGTGATGCCTTTCATCCTCCGGGGCGTCTCCCTTCTCGGCATCAACTCCATCGAAATGCCCAACCACGTGCGCAACACCCTGTGGGAGCGCCTGGGCCGGGACCTGAAGCCTGCCCATCTCGACAAGATCGTGACCAGGGAAGTGGGTTTTGACGAGTTGCCGCAGACCTTCGACAGTTACCTGGACGGGAGCAACACCGGGCGGACGCTGGTCAGGATCGGCTAGCGGGGAAGCCGGTGTCCCCGTGGGTCACGCCAACAGCCGCCCCGCGGAACCGTTCACGATTTCCGTGTCCCTGCACCGGCCCGCCTGCGTGAAGGCGGCTGATCGGGAACATCGTATGCCAGAATCACGTAACCTGCCCGCCCATGTCCTCTGAAACGTTTTCCTGGGTCGTCATCGCCCTGCTGGTCTGCAATGCCGGGCTGCTCGTGTGGATCTGGCGTGTGGTGAGGCATGCACGGGATCACCGGGAGTCGCTGGAGCCGGTGGTGCGGGAAGAGTTCCGGGTCGGCCGGGAGGAGGCGGACCGGACGATCCGGGGACTCAGGGAGGAGATCGCCCGGACACAGCATGCGAGCACCGAGCAGCTCGGCGCCGTGCTGCACCAAATCGGGAAGGCTCAGGGCGAGCGGCTCACGGAAGTCACCCGCCAGCTCGAAAACCTGGCACGATCCAACGAATCGCGCCTCGACAGGCTTCGCGAGTCGGTAGAGCAGCGGCTTGACCGCCTTCAGAAGAACAACGAGCTGAAGCTCGACCAGATGCGAAAAACGGTGGATGAACAACTCCAGGGCACGCTCGAGAAACGGCTCGGAGAGTCGTTCAGGCTGGTGAGCGAGCGCCTTGAGCAGGTGCACAAGGGACTCGGGGAGATGCAGCAGCTCGCGACCGGGGTGGGGGATCTGAAACGGGTGCTCACCAACGTCAAGACGAAGGGTACCTGGGGCGAGGTACAGCTGGGTGCATTGCTCGAGCAGATTTTGACGCGGCACCAGTACGAGGCAAACGTGAAACCGAAGCCCGGCTCGAACGAGATCGTCGAGTTCGCGATCAGGCTGCCCGGTCCGGATGATGCTCCGGCAGGTGTGGTGTGGCTGCCGATCGATGCGAAGTTCCCGCAGGACTACTACCACCGGCTGCTCGATGCCGCGGATTCCGGGGAATCCAAGGCGGTGCAGAAAGCGTCCGCCGCGCTGGCGCGGGCGGTTGAGTCGGCCGCGGCCGACATCCGGAAGAAATATCTCGCGCCGCCGCATACAACGGATTTCGGGATTCTCTTCCTCCCGACCGAGGGACTGTACGCCGAAGTGGTGCGCGACCCCGAGCTCCTGGACAGGCTCCAGCAGCGTCATCGTGTGGTGGTTGCCGGGCCGACCACGCTGTCGGCGATCCTGAACAGCCTCCAGATGGGATTTCGCACCCTTGCCATCGAAAGGCGTTCGAGCGAGGTATGGACGGTCCTGTCGGCGGTAAAAACCGAGTTCGGCAAGTTCGGGGAGGTGCTCGATAAGGTGAAGAATCAGCTCGATACAGCGTCGAGGTCGATTGATCAGACCGGGACACGCTCACGCGCCATTGAACGCAAGCTCCGTTCGGTCGAGGAGTTGCCGTCCGACGGGGACGCGGCCGGGCTGCTCGGGCTTTCAGCCGGGGACCACGAGGACCCCGAGGAGTCCCGGACATAGGCCGGAGCTTTTCCCCGGGTGGGATTTCCGCGTCCCGCAAGGGGGGTCGTGCGCGCAGCCGTGGGGGAGAACCGGCGGACGGATCATTTCCTGCGCCAGCGGTGGAATTTCTCCAGCAGTTCTAGCGCCCATGACGGCGCATGGGCCTTTTTCCAGTTGCCTGCGACGTACTTGTTGGCTTCCATCCATGTGGGGTAGGCATGGATGGTGCCGAGAATCCTGTTGAGGCCGATATTCTGCTTCATGGCAAGCACGAACTCGGCGATCAGGTCGCCGGCATGGCTCCCGAGTATGGTGACACCGAGGATCCGGTCCTTCCCGGGCACCGTCAGGACCTTGACCACCCCCTCGGCGTGGCCGTCGGCCAGGGCCCGGTCCAGGTGGGATAGTTCGTACCGGGTCACCTCGTAGGGAATGTTCTTTTCCTGTGCGTCCTGTTCGTTGAGTCCCACACGGGCCACTTCGGGATCGGTATAGGTGGCCCAGGGGATCACACGGTAGTCCACGCGGAACTTCCGCAGCGGCCGGAACAGGGCGTTGACCGTGGCATACCAGGCCTGGTGGGATGCGACGTGGGTGAACTGGTAAGGCCCCACGACATCGCCGCAGGCGAAGATGGAGGGATAGCCCGCCTGCAGGTAGTCGTTGGTTTCGATGGTCTTCTTTTCCGTCAGCGGAATGTTCACGGCCTCGAACCCGGAACCGGCGGAGCGGGGCGCCCGGCCCACCGCCACCAGGATACGGTCGAAGGGCACTTCCACGGTTTCCCCGTTTCCCTCGCAGTGGATGACATGCTGTCCGCCGTCCGCGGTCACTTTCACGGCCCGGTGGCCGGTCAGCAGCCGGATACCTTCGGTGGTGAAACGTTCCGCCATGAATTCCGCGATTTCGCGGTCCTCCCGGATCATGATCTGGGGGAGCATTTCGACGACGGTGACCTCGCTGCCCAAACGGGCAAAGCACTGGGCCAACTCGCAGCCGATGGGACCGCCGCCGAGGACCACCAGCCTCCCGGGAAGCTGTTCCAGTTCCCAGATATTGTCGGAAGTCAGGAACTCGACCCCGTCGAGGCCTGGGATGGGCGGCACGAACGGTTCAGCGCCGGTGGCGAGAATGATGTTCCGGGTCCTGATCACGCGGCCGTTCACCTCCACTTCCGTGGGAGAACGGACCGTGGCCTCACCCTGGATCACCTCGACGCCGAGACCGGTATAGCGCTCCACGGAGTCGTTGGGTTCGATCGCCGCAATCACCGCGCGGACCCGGGCCATGACGTCGGCGAAATCGAATTCCGCCTCGGCCTTCCGGATACCCCAGTTCCGGGCATGGCGAATCTGGTGCAGCAGCCTTGCCGTGGCGATGAGCGACTTGGAAGGAACGCAGCCTGTGTTCAGGCAGTCACCGCCCATCTTCCCCCGTTCGATGAGAATCACCCGGGCCCTGACCGCCGCCGCGATATAGGCGCTGACCAGGCCGGCGCTGCCGGCGCCGATGACTACCAGGTTGGCATCGTATCTGCTCATGATCACGCATCTTCGGTCAGGTCGCCGCTCTTCCTGACCTTCCGGATCAGCCTGAGGAGGTACCTGGCAATATAGGGAAACACCGCCAGCAGGGTGAAGGACGCGATCATCACGGGTGACAGCAGGCCTTTCACCGACTCAAGGCGTGAAAGCTGGGTGCCGGCGTTGACGAACACCATGCTGCCCGGCGCCATGCCGATGAACGAGGCCACGGCGTAGGTCAGTGTCCGGATCGGTGTCAGCCCCATGAGCAGGTTCACGGCGAAGAACGGAAAGACCGGAACCAGCCGCATGGAAAACAGGTAGAGCGCGCCCTCCCGGCGAAAATTTTCCTGGATGGCGCCCAGCCGCTCTCCCATTCTGGATTCGACGAGGTCGCGAAACAGGTACCGGGCGAGGAGAAACGCGATGGTGGCGCCGATGGTGGCGGAAAACAGCACGACCAGGGAGCCCGCAACGAAACCGAAAATCGCCCCCCCGACCAGGGTCAGGACCAGCGCCCCCGGGATCGATGCCGCCGTCACCACGATGTAGATCGCGGCATAGGCCAGCAGGGAACCGACTGGGTTGGCCACCCGGTACTGCCGGATGGTTTCCAGCTGGGACTGGACGAAGTCCAGGCTGAGATAGTGCCTTGGCCCGAAAAGGACAAAACCGCCGATGGCGGCTATCACCAGGACAAGTACCAGGATCTTGGATTTTGACATGGGTCTCGAATACCGTGTTCGATGGTGGCAGGGTCACGGATCACTCCCGACTGGCACATTCGGACTACCGGGAACGCGACAAGTTCCGCCTGCGGACTGAAATCCGCAGGAAGTGTAACGGAAAAGGAGCCGGGCTACCCTGATTACGGCCGTTCCGGCAAAACGGACGACGGATCCGGGCTACTCCATCCTGGCGATCAGTGCATCGGCGAAACCGCTGGTGGAAACCTCACGGGCGCCGTCCATCAGCCGGGCGAAGTCATAGGTCACGGTCTTTTCCGCCAGCACCCTGACAAACGCTTCGTTGATCAGGTCTGCGGCCTCCTGCCAACCGATGTGCTCCAGCATCATCACGCCGGAAAACATCAGTGAGGACGGGTTCACCTTGTTCTGGTTGGCGTACTTGGGCGCGGTGCCGTGGGTTGCCTCGAACACGGCCACCTCGTCGGAGATGTTGGCGCCCGGCGCGATGCCGATGCCTCCCACCTCCGCCGCCACCGCGTCGGACAGGTAGTCGCCGTTCAGGTTCATCGTGGCCAGGACATCGAACTCGGCAGGCCGGAGCTGCAGCAACTGGAAGGTGATGTCGGCGATCCGGTCCTTGATCACAATCTTTCCTTCCGGCGCCTGGCCGCCGTGTTCTTCCCAGAGTTCCTCCTCGGTCACGATCCGGTCGCGGAACTCCTCCCTGGCGAGTTCATAGCCCCAGTTGCGGAATCCGCCCTCGGTGAACTTCATGATGTTGCCCTTGTGCACCAGCGTGACGCTGGCACGATCGTGGTCGACTGCGTACTGGATCGCCTTGCGAACGAGACGGCGTGAACCGAAGGGACTGACCGGCTTGATGCCGAGGGCCGCCCCCTCGAAGAATTCCGCGCCCATCTCCTCGCGCAGGAACCTGGCCAGCTTCTCGTTCTCCGGGGAGCCGCTTTCATACTCGATGCCGCAATAGACATCCTCGGTGTTCTCGCGGAAGATCACCACGTCAACGTCCTCGGGACGGCGTAGCGGTGAAGGCACGCCCTGGTAATAACGCACCGGCCGCACACAGGCAAACAGGTCCATTTCCTGGCGCAGGGAGACGTTGAGGGAACGGAAACCCCCGCCCACCGGCGTGGTCAGGGGACCCTTGATGGCAACCTTGAGATCCCGGATCGCGGCCAGCGTTTCCTCCGGGAAATAGTCCCCGCCATAGATGCCCGCCGCTTTTTCCCCCATGAAAAGTTCGCACCAGGCAACCCTGCGCTTGCCGCCGTAGGCCTTTTCCACGGCGGCGTCCCAGACGCGCAGCGAGGCCGAGGTGATGTCGGGACCGATGCCGTCCCCCTCGACAAAACCCAGGATCGGCTGATCCGGCACGATCAGCTTGCCGTTGGAGATGGATATCCGGGTGCCGCTTTCCGGCATCTTGATGTGCTGATAGGTCATTGCTCGTCGTTCGGGAGAATAGTGCTGGAGGAGGGATTTTGCCTGAAATCCGCGTCCGGGGCGATCCGACCAACAGTGGAAATCCATCAGGATGCCTTGCCTGGGACGGATACCCTCTCCGACGGGAACCTGCCCCGATCGCGGCATGTCCGGGAAAACGGCCTGTGATGGCCCGGGACCCGGTATCCCGGTAGAATGGCGGTCCGCCCCATGGCCGCGTCCCCGGATGCGCCAAAGGGGCAGCCGGCACCGGCGGCGACGGCTCAAACCATGGTCTAGGTTATCGCCGGGATTGATGTCTGTTAATGCCGTGGGCTTTGGGCTATATTGATCGTTCCGAGAATTAACTGCCTGAAATCCAATGACAAAACTTCCGAACAGCCTGGATCAGTGGTGTCAGGCCGCCACTGCGGATCTCAGGGGCAGGGAGCCCGCGGTTCTCGACTGGGAGACACCCGAGGGGATTCAGGTAAAACCATTGTATACCGCGGCAGACCTGGAGAAGCTGGAGTTTGTCGATAGCCTGCCGGGATTCCCCCCGTATACCCGGGGTCCCAGGGCCACCATGTACGCCGGCCGTCCCTGGACGGTCCGCCAGTATGCCGGCTTTTCCACCGCCGAGGAATCCAACGACTTCTACCGCAAGAACCTGGCGGCGGGACAGGCGGGGCTGTCGGTGGCTTTCGATCTGGCCACCCACCGGGGTTACGACTCCGACCATCCGAGGGTGCAGGGAGATGTGGGCAAGGCCGGCGTTGCCATTGACTCCGTGGAGGACATGAAGATCCTGTTCGACCGGATTCCCCTGGACAGGATGTCGGTTTCCATGACCATGAACGGCGCAGTACTGCCGGTCATGGCAATGTATGTCGTCGCCGCCGAGGAGCAGGGCGTGGAACCCGGTTCGCTGTCCGGCACACTGCAGAACGACATCCTCAAGGAATTCATGGTGCGGAACACCTACATCTATCCGCCGGGGCCGTCGATGCGCATCGTCTCCGACATCATTGCCTTCACCGCGGAACAGATGCCCAGGTTCAATCCCATTTCCATTTCCGGGTACCACATGCAGGAGGCGGGCGCCACCTGTGTGCAGGAACTGGCCTATACCCTGGCGGACGGCCTGGAGTACGTGCGCTCGGCGGTGGATGCCGGTCTGGAGGTGGACCGGTTCGCACCGCGCCTGTCGTTCTTCTTCGCCATCGGGATGAACTTTTTCATGGAGGTGGCCAAGCTGCGCGCGGCGCGGACTCTCTGGGCGGAACTGATGCGAGAACGGTTCCGTCCCCGGGACGAGCGATCCCTCATGCTGCGCACCCACTGCCAGACTTCCGGGGTGAGCCTCACCAGCCTCGACCCCTACAACAACGTGATCCGTACCACCATCGAGGCCATGGCGGCGGTGCTGGGCGGTACCCAGTCCCTGCACACCAACGCCTTCGACGAGGCCCTGGCGCTGCCCACGGAAAACTCCGCCCGTATTGCCCGCAACACCCAGCTGATCCTGCAGCACGAGGCGGGCCTGACCAGGGTGGTGGATCCGATGGCGGGTTCCTATTACCTGGAAAGCCTCACCGGCAGCCTGGTGAACGAGGCCCGGAAGGTGATCGCGGAAGTGGACGAACTGGGCGGCATGACCCGGGCTGTGGAAGCCGGTCTGCCGAAGCTCCGGATCGAGGAGGCTGCGGCCAGGCGCCAGGCCCGCATTGACCGGGGGGAGGAGATCATCGTCGGGGTGAACCGGTTCCGGCGCGACGAGGAGGAGCAGGTCGACATCCTGGTGGTGGACAATGACGCGGTCCTGAAAAGCCAGTTGGCACGGCTGGAGGCCGTCCGTTCCGGCCGGGACGAAGAGGCCTGCCAAAATGCGCTGGAGGCGCTGTCGAAGGCTGCCGCGGCAGGTGACAACCTGCTTGCCGGGGCGGTGGACGCGGCACGCGCCCGGGCCACCGTGGGAGAGATATCCTTCGCCCTGGAGAGGGAATTCGGCCGTCACCGGGCCGAGATCCGGTCCATCGCCGGCGTGTACGGCTCCCTCTACGAGGGGGACGATGAATTCGACGCCCTCCGGGAGCGGATTGCACACTACGCCGAAAAGGAGGGCCGGCGGCCCCGGATGCTGGTGGTGAAACTGGGGCAGGACGGCCACGACCGCGGGGCCAAGGTCATTGCAACGTCCTTCGCGGACATGGGGTTCGATGTGGATGTCGGACCGCTGTTCCAGACCCCGGAGGAAGCGGTCCGCCAGGCGATCGAGAACGATGTGCACCTGATCGGCATCTCGTCCCAGGCCGCGGGACATCGCACCCTGGTTCCCGGGGTGATGGACGCCCTGGCGGCCCAGGGGGCGGACGACATCCTGGTCATCTGCGGCGGCGTGATTCCCCCGGGAGACCATGCCATGCTGAAGGAAGCCGGCGTAGCGGCCATTTTCGGTCCCGGCACCAATATTCCGGAAGCTGCCGGGACGATCATTGATATACTGGAAGCAGCCTGAGATTCCGACCGGGTTCAGGCTCCCTGCAAAAGCCCATTCAAACCTGCCCATGCAAGAGATCATTCAGCAACTGGAACAGAAGCGTGCCGAGGCCAAGCTCGGTGGCGGTGAGAAGCGGATAGAGGCCCAGCACGCGCGGGGCAAGCTGACCGCCCGGGAACGCATCGATGTCCTTCTGGACGAGGGAAGCTTCGAGGAATGGGACATCTTCGTCGAGCACCGCTGCACCGACTTCGGGATGCAGGACAAGGCCATCCCCGGGGATGGCGTCGTGGTGGGATACGGAACCATCAACGGCCGCCTGGTGTTCGTATACAGCCAGGATTTCACGGTATTCGGCGGTTCGCTGTCCGAAGCCCATGCCGAGAAAATCTGCAAGGTGATGGACCAGGCCATGAAAGTGGGCGCGCCGGTGATCGGCATTTCCGATTCCGGCGGTGCCCGGATCCAGGAAGGGGTGGCTTCCCTGGGCGGCTATGCCGAGGTGTTCCAGCGCAATGTCATGTCTTCCGGGGTGGTGCCGCAGATTTCCCTCATCATGGGGCCCTGCGCCGGGGGCGCGGTGTATTCCCCGGCAATGACGGATTTCATTTTCATGGTGGAGGACAGCGCCTACATGTTCGTCACCGGACCGGACGTGGTCAAGACGGTGACCCATGAAAATGTCACCGCCGAGGATCTCGGCGGAGCGGGCACCCATACCTCCCGTTCCGGGGTGGCGGATCTCGCATTCGGCAATGACTTGGATGCATTGCTCATGACCCGGCGGTTTTTCGGCTTTCTGCCCGCGAACAACCGGGAGAAACCGCCCCGTCACCAGACCGCGGACCCCGAGTCCCGGGTGGAGGCGTCCCTGGACAGCCTGGTCCCGGACAATCCGAACCAGCCCTATGACATGAAGGAACTGATCGTCAAGCTCGCGGACGAGGGGGATTTCTTCGAACTGAAGCCGGATTACGCGAAGAACATCATCACCGGGTTCGCCCGCATGGAGGGCAGCCCGGTGGGGATTGTCGCCAACCAGCCCATGGTGCTGGCCGGGTGCCTCGACATCAATGCCTCGGTCAAGGCCGGGCGCTTTGTGCGATTCTGCGATGCGTTCAACATTCCGATCATCACCCTGGTGGACGTCCCCGGGTTCATGCCCGGCACCGCCCAGGAATATGGCGGCATCATCCGCCACGGCGCCAAGTTGCTCTACGCCTACGCGGAATGCACCGTGCCCAAGATCACGGTGATCACCCGCAAGGCCTATGGAGGGGCCTACGACGTCATGGCGTCCAAGCACCTGCGTGGCGACGTGAACCTGGCCTGGCCCAGCGCCGAGATCGCGGTGATGGGGCCCAAGGGCGCGGTGGAAATCATCTTCCGCGAGGATGCCAGGGATCCCGACATGCTGGCCGAGCGTACGGAAGAATACCGACAGAAGTTCGCCAATCCGTTCGTCGCGGGACGCCGGGGCTACATCGACGACGTGATCCTGCCGCGCGACACCCGCAAGCGGATCTGCCGTTCACTGGCCATGCTGGGAAGAAAGAACATCAGCAATCCATGGAAGAAGCACGGCAATATTCCACTTTGATCAGGGCACGTCCATGTTCAATAAGATCCTGATCGCCAATCGTGGCGAAATCGCCTGCCGGGTGATACGGACCGCCCGGCGCATGGGCATCGCCACGGTGGCGGTGTACTCCGATGCCGACCGCAATGCGCGCCACGTGGACGAGGCCGACGAGGGAATCCACATCGGCGCCGCCCCCGCAGCGGAGAGCTACCTGGTCTCGGAACGGATTATTAAGGCCTGTCACGACACCGGTGCGGAGGCCGTGCATCCAGGCTACGGCTTTCTCTCCGAAAACTCGGCATTTGCCACCGGCCTCGAAGCCGAGGGCATCGCGTTCATCGGTCCCGGCGTGCGCGCCATCGAGGCCATGGGGGACAAGATCACCTCCAAGCACATCGCCGAGGAGGCCGGGGTCAATGTGATACCCGGTCACACCGATGTGGTGAAGGATGCCGACGAGGCCGTTGCCATTGCCGGGGGCATCGGCTATCCCGTGATGATCAAGGCCAGCGCCGGGGGCGGCGGCAAGGGGATGCGGGTCGCCTTCGACGAGGCCGGATGCCGCGACGGATTCGAGCGCGCGACCAGCGAGGCCGTGTCGAGCTTCGGGGACGGCCGGATTTTCATTGAGAAATTCATCGAACAGCCCCGGCACATCGAGATCCAGGTCATCGCTGACGCCCACGGCAACGTGATTACACTGAATGAGCGTGAATGCTCGATCCAGCGCCGCCACCAGAAGGTGGTGGAGGAGTCGCCGTCGCCCTTCATCGATCCGGAGACCCGGGACGCCATGAGCGCCCAGGCAAGGGCGCTTGCCCGGGCGGTGGACTACCGCTCCGCCGGAACGGTGGAACTGATCGTGGACGCCCAGCGGAATTTCTACTTTCTCGAGATGAACACCCGGCTGCAGGTGGAGCATCCGGTGACCGAGTTGGTCACCGGCTTCGACCTGGTGGAATTGATGATCCGGGTCGCCGCGGGCGAGCGTCTGCCCGTTACCCAGGAGGAGGTCGGCATCCGTGGCTGGGCCATGGAATCCAGGATCTACGCGGAGAGTCCGTTCCGCAATTTCCTGCCTTCCACCGGCCGGCTGGTGAAATACCGTCCGCCGGTCGAGAGCGGGTCGGTCAGGGTGGACACCGGGGTCACCGAGGGCTCCGAGATCTCCATGTTTTACGATCCCATGATCGCCAAGCTGGTTACCTGGGGGTCCGACCGTGAGGAGGCCATCCGGACCATGCAGCAGGCCCTGGACCGCTACTACATCCGCGGCGTGGATACCAACCTGCCGTTCGTCTCCGCGATCATGTCCCATGCCCGCTTTCAGCGCGGCGAACTGACCACTGAATTCATCGCCGAGGAATACCCCGAAGGCTTCCAGGCCAATGCCATCGACCTTGGCGATACCGAAGTGCCTGCCGCGGTGATGGCCTGCATCCATTACCGCGTGATGCTGCGGGCCGCCACGATCTCCGGGCAGATGCCGGGTCACGGTCGCGACCTGGGCCATCGATGGGTGGTGCTCATGGGCGGGAAGGCCCATACCATCGAGGTGACCCGCGAGCAGGATACGTGGCGGCTGGAAACCGGGCAGCGGAGCTTCCAACTGGCGGATCAATGGCAACTGATGGAACCGGTCTACGTCGGACGCCTGGACGACGAACCGGTCTGCCTGCAGGTCGAGCGGCCCGGTGACGGAATTGTCTACCGCGTTGTCTACCGCGGCCTTCCCATGGATGTCCGCGTGCTCAGCGAATCCAGCGCGGCCCATTACGCGAAGATGCCCCTCAAGGCACTGCCGGACATGTCCGGTTTCCTGCTGTCGCCCATGCCGGGGCTCCTCCTGTCGGTGGCGGTGTCCCCGGGCCAGTCGGTCAAGGCCGGGGAGGCTCTCGCGGTGATCGAGGCGATGAAAATGGAAAACGCGCTGCGCTCGGAAAGGGACGCCGTGGTGAAGGAGGTGCTGGTGGAACCGGGCAGTACCCTGGAAGTGGATCAGCCCATTATCGCATTCGAGGCCCAGGACTGACGGCTTGATCGACATCCAACAACTCCGCGCCGGAGATCGACGTGCCCTGGCCAAGGCCATTACCCTGATCGAATCAACGCGGGCCGACGACCGTGCCGCGGCGGAAAAACTGCTGGAGCAGGTCATGCCCGATACCGGGCAGTCCCTTCGGCTGGGCATTTCCGGTATTCCGGGCGTCGGCAAATCCACTTTCATCGATGCCCTTGGCCGGCTGCTCATCGGTCTTGGCAAGCGGGTCGCCGTGCTCACCGTGGATCCCAGCTCCGCCATCAGCGGCGGCGCCATACTCGGCGACAAGACCCGCATGGACTGGCTGGCGGTGCAACCGTCGGCCTACATACGGCCCTCGCCGGCGGGCATGACCCTGGGCGGTGTGGCAAGGCGTACCCGGGAGGCCATACTGCTGTGCGAAGCCGCGGGGTTTGACGTGGTGATCGTGGAAACCGTGGGCGTGGGCCAGTCGGAATCCCTGGTTGCGGAGATGACCGATGTCTTCCTGCTCATGCTCCTTCCCGGCGCCGGGGACGACCTGCAGAGCATCAAGCGCGGTGTCATGGAACTTGCCGACCTGGTGGTGGTGAACAAGGCGGACGGCGACCTCATGGCCAGGGCGGGGATCGCCGTAGCCGACCTGCAGTATGCGCTGCATTTGCTGCGGCCCAGGCTGCCCGGCTGGGAAACGCCCGTGCTGGCGGTTTCCAGCCGGGAGCGGCACGGCATCGAGGCGGTGTGGGACAGGATCACCGCGTATCGCGCGGCGCTTTCCGAGGACGGCGGACTGGAGGCGCGCCGGAAGCAGCAATCCGTGGACTGGCTCTGGCGCGAGACCGGGGAGTTGCTGCTGGATGCCCTGCGCGCCGATCCGTCGTTCAGGCGGGAGATGGCGCAATTGCAAGAACAGGTGCGGAGTGGAACAATACCGGCTTCCGTTGCCGCCGCCAGGCTGGCGCGTGGATACGCGTCCGTTACCCGGCCCGGCTGATGAACCGGACGCACACTTCGGAGTGTTGACAACATGATCGGCAAACTCAACCACGTTGCCATCGCCGTCCCCGACCTGCAGGCCGCCTCGGCCCAGTACCGAGACATTTTCGGAGCCAGGGTTTCCGACCCGGTCGACCTGCCGGAACACGGCGTCACCACGGTTTTCGTGACCCTGCCCAATACCCATATCGAACTGCTGCACCCCCTGGGAGAGAATTCTCCGATCGCGGGATTCCTGGAAAGGAACCGGGCCGGCGGAATCCACCATGTCTGCTACGAGGTCGTGGATATCGGCCTTGCCGCGGAAAAGCTGGCTGCGGCGGGAATGCGGATTCTCGGTGACGGCAAACCCCGAATCGGGGCGCACGGCAAACCGGTGCTGTTCCTCCATCCCAAGGACGCCCAGGGAACCCTGGTGGAACTCGAACAGATTTGAGCGTTCCGGATTGCCCTGCCGCAAAATCCGTCCCGGGCACGAGAACCGGGGAACCATGAGGGTTTCATGAGCAAGTCGGATCGGATTTACGCGGAATCCAGGCCATACGTGGTGGACTTCACCTTCGACCGGGCCGTGGCGGAGGTGTTCCCGGACATGGTCCGAAGGTCCGTTCCGGGCTACGAGACCGTGATCTCCACCCTGGGGGTACTGGCGCAATCCCATTTCCGGCCCGCTACCCGGGTCTACGACCTCGGCTGCTCCCTGGGGGCCGCCACGCTGTCCGTCCACCGGTGCCTGGGGGATGCGGATGCACACTATGTCCTGGTGGACAACGCGTCGGCGATGCTGGGGCGGTGCCGCGAGCACCTGGACCGCCTGATGCCCGGCGCGAGTGTCGAGTACCGGGAGGCGGACATCCGCGCCGTCCGCGTGGAGAACGCCAGCGTGGCGATACTCAATTTCACCATCCAGTTCGTGCCGCCCGGTGACCGCCAGGCGCTGCTGGAGAACATCCATGCCGGCCTGGTGCCGGGGGGGTGCCTGATACTGTCGGAAAAGGTGCTCGGCGAGGATCCCGGTGAAGATCGCTGTTTTTCCGACCTTCATCTCCGCTTCAAGGCCGCAAACGGCTACAGCGACCTGGAAATCAGCCAGAAACGAAGCGCGCTGGAAAGGGTGCTGCGCCCGGATTCCCTGGCGCAGCACCAGGAACGCCTTTCCAGGGCCGGCTTTGCCAGCATCAGGACCTGGTTCCGCTGCCTCAATTTTGTCTCCCTCCTGGCGGTCAAGTAATCCCGGTATCGTGTGGGAGTTCGACGAGTTGCACGGCGCCCTGGCGGAGACGCCGCTGGCGGCCCTGGCGGAACCCCTTGCCGGCACCTCGCGGTCGGTATTGTCAGGCCGGGCCCACGGGGACCGGGCACGGTGGCTGGCGGCCATCGAGGCCCTGCCGGAGATCCCGGTTGCCTCAGTCCGGCTGCAGGAGGATGCCGTATGCGCTGCAGCCACCCGGCCGCCGGATGTCGGCACCATGGCCCGGTTGCGCCGCTCGATGCAGGCCCTGCATCCCTGGCGCAAGGGCCCGTTCGACCTGTTCGGCATGGTCATTGACGCCGAATGGCGATCCAGCATGAAATGGTCCCGGGTGGCGCCCCACCTGTCGTCGCTGGACGGAAGGGTGGTGCTGGATGTGGGGTCAGGCAACGGATACTACCTCTACCGGATGCTGGGGGCGGGTGCGGCCGCGGCTATCGGTGTGGATCCCTCGGAACTGTTCCTGGCGCAGTTTCAGGCCCTCAACCGTTACCTTGGGGCATCGCGGGCGGTGGTGCTGCCGCTCAGGTGCGAGGACCTGCCGGCATCGATGACGGGCATGGGAACCGCCGGCTTCGATACGGTGTTCTCCATGGGCGTGTATTACCATCGCCGCGATCCTCTGGCCCATCTCGGGGAACTGGCGGAATTGCTCCGGCCGGGCGGCGAGCTTGTCCTGGAAACACTGGTCATCGAAGGCGATGGAGCGCGCGCCCTTCAGCCGGGGGGCCGATACGCGCGCATGCGCAATGTCTGGATCGTGCCGTCTCTCCCCTTGCTGACCGCTCATCTGCTCGAGTCGGGTTTCATCGCACCGAGGGTCGTGGACGTCACCCCCACCACGGCGGCGGAGCAGCGCAGCACGACCTGGATGACCTTCGAGTCCCTTGCGGATTGCCTCGACCCGGCGGATGCCACCAGAACCGTGGAGGGTTATCCCGCCCCCGTCCGGGCCTGTATCATCGCCACCCGTGAACCCGCGGCTGCCTCATCGAATGCGTGCTGACACCGACAATTACCAGCGTCTGTTTCTTCAGGATATTCCCCTGATCGATACCCGTGCGCCGGTGGAATTCGTCCGGGGCGCGTTCGAGCATGCGGTCAACCTGCCGCTCATGACCGATGCCGAACGCCACCGGGTCGGGATCCGCTACAAGGAGGCGGGACAGGAAGCCGCCATCGCGCTTGGCCGTGAGCTCGTGGGCCCGGCGCTGCAGGCGGAACGAACCCGGCTCTGGGTGGATTTCGCAAGGCAGCACCCGGAGGGATACCTGTACTGTTTCCGGGGCGGCCTGCGGTCACGCATCACCCAGGACTGGATGGCCGGGGCGGGCGTGCACTACCCGTACATCAAGGGCGGCTACAAGGCCATGCGTCGCTTCCTGCTGGAGGTGGTGGCGCGCCTGGGCGGCGGCATGCCGTTGATTCTGGTCAGCGGCCGCACCGGGACCGGCAAGACCCGGTTGCTGGGCCGCATCCGCCGCTCGCTGGACCTGGAGGGCCTGGCCAATCATCGCGGCTCCAGCTTCGGCACCATGGCGGAGTCCCAGCCAACCCCGATCAACTTCGAAAACCGGGTCGCGGTCCGCCTCTTGAAGCTTGTCCGGGGTGATGAAAGCTCGCCGGTGTTTGTCGAGGGGGAAGGGCGCCTGGTGGGAAGCCTCACGGTGCCGGATCCGCTCTGGATCAACATGCAGCGCTCCCCGGCCCTGGTGCTGGAAGCCGATATGGAGCAGAGGGTGGATATCGGAATCTCCGACTATGTGGTGGATCTGCTGGACCGGGTCCGGCTGCTGGAGCCGGGTGAGGCCGGATTTGAGCGCTTCGCCGAACGCCATCGGCAGAGTCTCTACCGCATCCGTCGCCGCCTTGGCCTGGAATCCTACGATGAAGCCCTGGCCATGCTGGAAGCCGCGCTGGCCGCACACCGGGACCATGATGACCTGGAAGGCTATCGGCCGTTCATCCGCCTGCTGCTGGAACGCTACTACGATCCCATGTATGACTACCAGCTCTCGCGGCGGCAGGGTGTAGTGCTTGCCAGGGGTGATGCTGACGCGCTCACGGGCTGGCTGCGGCACCGGGGCGTGGCGCTGGACCGATGAACCGCACGACGCCCCTGGTCCGGGACCTGGTCCTGCTGGGCGGCGGACACAGTCACGTCATCGTCATCCGGAGATGGGCGGCGAATCCCGTACCCGGCGTTCGGGTCACCCTGGTTTCTCCGGGCACGCTGACACCGTATTCAGGGATGCTGCCCGGCCTGGTGGCGGGTCACTACTCCGTTGAGGAGACCCACATCGACCTGGCGCGCCTGTGCCGCTGGGCCGGAATCCGGTTCGTGCGATCCGCCGCCAGCGGGGTGGATGCCGTCGGCCGCCGGGTCCTGTTCGACACCAGGCCGGCCATCGAATACGACCTCCTGTCCGTGAACACCGGCGGCGCACCCTGCCTCGTCAATGTTCCCGGCGCTGCGCAACATGCAACACCGGTGAAGCCGGTACACCGGTTTCATGCACGTTGGCGGGGACTGGCGGCCCGTGCCCGGGAAAGTGAAGATTCCCTCGATATCGGCGTGGTGGGTGCCGGGGCGGGTGGATTCGAGATCCTGCTGGCGATGAACCATGCCCTGAACTCGGTGGACGGTCGCCCCGTAACGGCCACGGGAACGCCCCGTCACCGGCTGCACTGGTTTGTCCGGGATACCGCGCTGGAGGAATATCCCGCTGCGGTACGGCGAATCGCTCTCAGGGCCTGCGCGCAGCGCGGCGTGTACTGCCATCATGAATTCGACGTGGTGGAGGTTAACGCCGACGGGCTGCTGTCGGCGACTGGCCAGGAGGTCCGGCTGGACGCCGTCGTGTGGTGCACCGAGGCCGTGGCCGCTGCGTGGCCGGCGGAGTCGGGACTCGACTGTGACGAGAGGGGATTCATCCGCGTTTCCGACACGCTGCAAAGCCTGTCCCATCCGGATGTCTTCGCAGCCGGTGATGCCGCAATGCAGCGGCATCACCCGCGGCCAAGGGCGGGCGTATTCGCTGTCCGCCAGGGTCCTGTCCTGGCAGAGAACCTGCGCCGGGCGGTGCTGGGCGAAAGGCTCCGGAAATACCGGCCCCAGAAACGGTTTCTGACATTGCTGTCCATGGGTGATCGTACCGCCATCGGCCGCAAGGGGCCGTTCATTGCCAAGGGAACATGGGTCTGGCGGTGGAAACACTGGATTGATGAGAGGTTCATGTTTAATTTCAATAAATTGCCAGAGATAGTTCAACAGAAAGAACAACAAATGCCATCTGCGTTTCAGGCTGAGCTGGCAGCGGATGGAATGCCGGACGGCATGCGCTGCGGAGGCTGTGGGGCCAAGCTGGGGGGTGATGTGCTTGCGTCGGTCATGGACGAACTGGATGTCCTTGAGCGGGATGATCTTCCGGTGGGGCTGGCGTCAAGGGGGGACGTGGCCGTGATTGACTGCGATGGAAGACCGCTGGCCCAGTCCGTGGACCAGGTACGGTCGTTTGTCGATGACCCCTGGCTGTTCGGCCGGATTGCCACCATCCACGCGCTGAGTGATTTGTATGCCGCACGCAGCGTCCCCCAATCCGCCATGGTCATCGTCACCCTGCCTTGGGGGGCCGAATCCGCCATGCGCAGGGAGTTGTCGCAACTGATGGGGGGCGTCACCGTGGAACTCTCCCGGGCGGGGTGTGCCCTGTCCGGGGGACATACCGCTGAGGGGCTCGAAACCTCCCTGGGCTTCGTGGTCAACGGCTATTCACCCAGTGCCGGTGATTCCAGTGCAAAGGGTCCCCGGGCAGGCGACTGCCTGATCCTGACCAAGCCCCTTGGAACAGGTGTCATCCTGGCGGCAGCGATGCGGGCCAGAGCCGCCGGCCCGGTGCTGGACAGAGCCCTGGAGTCGATGCTGCAGTCAAATGCCCGCGCCGCCGGGATCATCGGGGATCACGGTACCGGTGCCATGACGGACGTGACCGGGTTCGGCCTGGCAGGTCACCTCCTGACACTCCTCAGGTCCTCGGGACTGTCCTGCCGCCTGTGGCCGGATGCGGTGCCGGCATTGCCGGGTGCGGCGGAACTCCACAGGGAGGGAATCCACAGTTCGCTGCAAGGCGCCAATGTCCGCATGCTCCGAAGCGGCGGCAACATGGAGGCACTCGACGCCATCCCGGGCTGGGAACTCCTGACGGATCCGCAGACCAGCGGGGGACTTCTCGCGGTCATCCCGCCCGAGGCGGTTGACGGCTGCCTTGAGTCCCTGCGCCGGGCCGGATATGACCGGGCGGCCTGTATCGGAACACTGGCCGCCCGTGCGGGCCGTGAGCCCCTGATTGCCTGTGGACCGGTTCCGCAGTCTTTTCGTTGCCCGTAGGGCTTCCCGAAAGCGCCCCGCGTCCACAGATCATGCGGGCATGCCGGGGACCCATGACCTGGGTACCGGGACCAGCCGTTGCCGGACGGAGGAATCCGGCGGAATAGCGGGAGGCGGACGATTCCCGGTTCGCGCGCGCTTGGTCGACGCGCCAGGTTGGGTGGGGTATGATGATTCCAGGGGTGTGACACGGGACCGATTCAGGACGGGGAATTGAGCATGGGCGACAGCAAGTTTGAAATGAACCGGATCGACAGCCGACTGTCACGGCTGTATACAGGCAGCGACAACAAGCAGGAAACCTATGATCGCTGGGCGGACGACTACGAGAAAGACCTGGTCGGGGATCTGGGGTATGTGGCCCATGTCGATGCGGCCAGGATCTTCAGCGAGGCGGTTCCGAATCGGTCATGCCGGGTGCTCGACGTTGCCTGCGGCACCGGCCTTGTGGGAATCGAGTTGCAAAATCATGGATATTCGGACGTGGACGGTACGGATTTTTCACCGGCAATGCTGGAAAAGGCGGCCGACACGGGTACTTACCGCACCCTGTTCCGGCACGATTTCACGCGGGACCTGGAAAACCCGGGGCAATATGACGCGTTGATCTGCGTGGGCCTGTTCGCGTTCGACATTCCGCCGATCACGGACATGATCCGGGTGATCCGCTCTGCCAGGTCCGGGGGAACCTGCGTGGTCACCGTCAATGGAGCTGCCTGGCACCAACTGGATCATGAAACCACGATCAGGGACGAGGCGAACCGGTATGGGTTCACCATCGAAGCCATCCACCGTGTGGGCTATATACGGGACCAGGGCATCGATGGGCGGGTTCTCGTAATCCGCGCCCCCGGGGATGCGGTTGGCTGACACGATTCATATCCCGCTGTTTCCCCTCGGGACAGTGCTGTTTACCGGAGGTGTCCTGCCGCTCAGGATTTTTGAACCCCGCTACCTGTCCATGATCGGTAACTGCATGCGCGACGACGCCGGCTTCGGAGTGGTACTGATCACGGAGGGCAGGGAGGCCGGTACTCCGGCCAGGTTTCACCATGTCGGGACCCTGGCGCGAATTGAGGATTTTGACCGGCTCGAGGACGGGCATCTCGGCATCACCTGCCGCGGGGAGCGCCGGTTCCGTGTCATCGAACACGCGATCCAGGAGGACCATCTCATCACTGCGGACGTGGAATTCCTTGCCGAACAGGTGGCGCCACCGCTGCCGGACAGTTATCCCGAGATGAAGCGGTTCCTGCAGGGCCTTTATCGGCGCGAGGAACTCAAGGTCTGGGCCGATTCCATCACCCCTGACTGGGAAAACGGCCATTGGCTGGCCTGTCGCCTGATCGAGGTGCTGCCGCTGGCCGCAGAGGGGAGACAGGCCTTCCTCGAAATGGAGGCTGGAGAAAGGTTGGTGAATCTTGCACGGGTGATGGATGAGAACGGCCTGATATAGGGGCCGGACGAAGATTGCAGCCCCGGTGATTTGTCGGGACAATACCAGCCATCCGTTGCAGACCTTTGACCATCTGAGCCGGGGTTATGTGTCAATTATTCGGGATGTCGACCCGTACACCGGTGCGGGTACGTTTCCGCTGGGAACGCTTCGCCAACCAGGGGGCCGTTGCCGGAAATCCGGACGGCTGGGGTGTGGCCTATGGGGGCGGTGACGTGCAGGTGATGCGCGAGCCAGTGCCGGCGGTGGACAGCGAACTGGTCAGGTTCCTGGCCGAACATGGTCCCCTGGCGACCACCGTGGTCTCCCATGTCAGGCGGGCTACGCAGGGCGGGCGAATTCTCAGCAATACCCAGCCCTATGCACGGGTACTGGGCGGATTCACCCATGTCTTCGCCCACAACGGACATGTCCCGCTGGATGCCATACCGGAAAGTCCCTGGCTGCGCCCGGTGGGCGACACCGATTCGGAGGCCCTGTTCTGCCTGCTGCTCTCACGGCTCGAGCCGCTGTGGCAACACGGCGTTCCCCCGCTGGAGTCGCGCTGCGAGGTGATCTCGGATTTCGCCGGCGAGATGCGCCGGAGGGGTGCGGTCAATTTCCTCTATTTCGACGGTCTGACCATGTTCGCCCATGCCCACCGGCGGACCATCCCGGGTGAGGGGATTTCGACGGATCCGGGGCTCTACATGACCTTGCGGTCCGGAAACGGTCCCGCAGGTTCCGGCAGCTGTGTCGGCATGGACTGTGACGGACCGGTGCCGGAGCAGACCCTGATTGCCACGGTACCCGTCGACAACGGCATCTGGGAACCCATGGAAGAGGGTGCGCTGATACGGCTGGAACAGGGACGCGTAGTGTAAGAGCTCCGCAGGCGTTCCGGGCGCCGGGCGCACCGTCCGGCTATTCCATGCCCATCTCCCCCATGACCTTCTTCGCTGCGCGGAAGCATTCAAGGGACTGCGGTACGCCGCAGTAGATACCGATGACATGGATGATGGCGCGCAGTTCCTCCCTGGTGACGCCGTTGTTGATGGCGCCGCGGCAGTGGAGCTCCCATTCATGCATCTTCCCGAGGGCGCCGATCATGGCGAGATTCATCATGGAGCGGGTCTTGGGATCGATGCAGTCGTCCCCCCAGCCGAACCCCCAGCACCATTCCGTCATCATCTCCTGGAACGGGCGGGTGAAGTCATCGGCATTGCCAAGCACCTGTTCCACGTACTCGGCGCCCAGGGTGGCCTTGCGCTGGGCGAGACCGGTTTCGAAACGTTCTTTGTCCATGGTTCCTGTCAGAGGTGTTTTGGTTGAACTTGTACCGGGGCCAGTCCGGCGGGAATGGCCGTACGGCGGCTGATTGTGCGCCTAGTCGCCCGCACGGGGCAACCGGTTCTGCGGGTCGTAGACCGCGCCGGGGATGATCCGGGCCCTGCGAGGGCTGCCCCGCACAAGGACGGTCAGTTCCGTGTCCGGTGACGCAATCGCCGGATCGACGTAGGCGAAACCGAGCCATGCGCCGACGGCATAGCCGTAACCCCCGGAAGAGATCTGACCCACCGGCCCATCTCCCTGCCACACGGACTCGGAACCCAGGGGATCCACCAGAATCTCCCCTGGCGCCGGTTCGTCCAGCCGGAGCAGGACGAGCACCCAGCGCGTGGCCGGGGCCAGTGACGCTGCCGCACCCTGGAATCCGCCGTCCCGCGAGAAGCGGGTGACATCCGCCTCGGCGAGGGTGACCTCGTTGGTGATCTCGTGGCCGGAGCGATAGGCCTTTTCCATGCGCATGGCGTTGAGAGCGGCGGAGCCGATATGCACCAGGCCTTCCGCGGCCGGTACCGAAAGCAGGGCATCGTAGACGGGCTGCATGCCCGCCATGGGAATGTGCAGCTCCCAGCCGAGTTCGCCGGTATAGGTAACCCGCATGGCGCGGATGTCCTGCACTCCGGCCACGGAAATTTGTCGGGCTGTCAGCCAGCGGAACGCCGCGTTGTCAAGCGGTGCCTCAGTCACGGCGCCCAGGATTTTCCGCGATGCGGGTCCGGCAAGCATGATGACACCGTACTTCTCCGACATATTGTCGAACCCGACCGCCTCGCCGGACCGCACCTGGGTCCGCATCCAGTGGAGCAGGGCGGCTTCCCGCACCGCGGCGTAGACCAGGTAGAAGTGATCGTGACCCAGACGCACCAGGGTGGCCTCGCCCTCGATCCGGCCGTTCTCCAGCACCAGGTAGGTCAACGTGATGCTGCCCACCCTTTGCGGGATCCGGTTGCTGGAGATACGGTCGAGGAAACGCTCCGCGTCTTTCCCGGTCACCTCGACCTTGGCGAAGGCGCTGAGATCTGCGATTCCCGCATGGTCGCGCAGTCCGCGCACCTCATCGCCCACGATGTCCCACAGCCCGGTGCGCCGGAAACTGTGGATGTGTTCACGCGGCGTCCCTGCCGGGGCGTACCAGTGCGGACGCTCCCAGCCGTACACGTCCTCGTATACCGCGCCCCGGGATTTCAGCGTTTCGTACAGGGTTGATGTCCTGGAGTGGGAGGGGCGGCATGCCGGGCGGTCCAGGGCGGGGAAAGGGATTTCATGCCGAAGGAGGTAGTCCTCGCTGGCCTTGCGGATATGGTAGTCGCGGTCCATGCGGGCGCCGAACCGCTGGGGGTCGAAGCTGCGCAAGGAGATATCGGCGGCGCCGTGGATCATCCACTGCGCCAGGTACCGGCCGGCGCCGGGTCCCCATGCGATACCCACCTGGGAACCGCAACAGAGCCAGAAATTGGGGACACCGGACGGCCCGAGCAGCATGTTGCCGTCCGGTGGCTGGGTGATGGCGCCGTGTACCACGCGCCTGATGCCGAGTTCGGCGAACACGGGCATGCGCTCCATGGCATTCTGGAGCCAGGGCATGATCCGTTCGTAGTCGGGCTCGAACAGTTCGTTTTCCGACTCCCAGGGGGTTCCGTCGTCCCAAACGGACGCGGGGTTGGCCTTCTCGTAGATGCCGATCAGGCCGGATTTCTGTTCCATGCGGATGTATCCGGAAACCTGGCGGTCGTCCTGTACCACCGGCAGTTCCCCCTCGAGGTCGAGGAATTCCGGCACGGTGTCCGTGACCAGGTAGTGGTGCAGCATGTTGGCGATGGGCAGGTCCAGCCCGACCCATGCGCCTACCTGGCGGGCATAGGTACCCCCGGCATTGACCACGTGTTCCGCGCGAATGTCCCCCTGTTGGGTATGTACGGCGAATTCCCCGCCCGGTTCCATGGTAATGCCGGTCACACGGTTCTGCCGCACCACTTCGGCGCCCATCATCCGGGCACCCCTGGCCATGGCGAAGGCGACCCCGGCGGGATCCACGTGACCGTCCTCGGGGGTGTGCAGGGCGGCCTGGATGCCGTCCAGGTTGTAGAAGGGGTGCAGTTCCCTGATCCGGTCCGGTCCGACGATTTCCATTTCGTGCCCCAGCCCCTTGCCGACGGAGAGGGTATAGTTCAGCCAGTCCAGCTCGGCGTCCTCATAGGCCACCCGGAGACTGCCACAGCCATGCCAGGTGCAGGATTGGCCCGTTTCCGCCTCCAGTTTCGGATAGAGCTCGGTGCCGTAGGCGGCCATCTTGGCCAGGCCGTAATGGCTCACGGAGTGGGTGATCTGGCCGGCGGCGTGCCAGGTTGATCCACTGGTGAGTTCGCCTTTCTCGATCAGCAGGACATCGGTCTCCCCTTCCTTGCAGAGATGGTAGGCGAGGGAGCAGCCCATGACACCACCGCCGACAATGACCACACGGGCCTGGGTTTTCATGTTGCGTCAGAAGGTGTCCGGAAAAAGCGTGACGATACATACGTATCAAACAATAAATCAACAGTTCAAATGTATTTTTCCGGATCCGCGGCTGCGTGCTGTGACCGTTCACATGCCTACGGGCGCCGCTGAAGTCTCTTGGTTATACTGCACCCTCCATATCCACCCCTGAATACTTTGAGGACCATCACAATGGAATTGACCGATACCACGCATGAACTGCTGTCTGCCAAAAAGGCGAAAGGCCTGAGCTTCGCGGATCTCGGCGCCGCCATCGGCCGCGACGAGATCTGGGTAGCGGCCCTGATGTACGGACAGGCCAGCGCGCTGCCGGATGAGGCGCAAAAGCTGGTCGCGGCATTGGGACTGGACGAGGCGTTTGCATCGGAACTGACCGAACCGCCCCTGAAAGGGCTCGGGCCGGTCGTACCCACGGATCCTGTGGTATACCGGTTCTACGAAATCATCCAGGTCTACGGCATGGCGCTCAAGCAGGTGATCCACGAGAAGTTCGGTGACGGCATCATGAGCGCGGTCGACCTCACCATGCAAATGGACAGGGAAGAGCATCCCGGGGGCGTCCGCGTGAATCTCACGATGTCCGGCAAGTTCCTCCCCTACCGGAGATGGTGACACGATAGCCTGCAGGGAACAGCGCGGGCGGCCGTGCCGGTTGACCCGCGCGTTTCTGCTCCCGGGGCCACCTCCAACGGTCCATGGTCATGGTGGCGGGTATCCCCGCGGCCCCGTGTCACGGCGATTGTCGGGGGTTCCGGGTAGGATTTCCGAGGAATCCCGGCATTTCGCACTGGCGCCCATGCGGGTTTCAGGGACGGGGCGCCTCCCGCAAGCCATGCCCAATACGACAGCAGAGGCCTGTACCGGTATCTGCCTGGTCGGGTGCCAATCCGGGGTTTGCCGCGGTCAGTCCATTCGATGCGGCATCAAGCGGCGACGTCGGCCTGCGTTTTTCTCACCTGGTGGAGCGTATCCTTCGCCCCATCCCGGATTACTCCACCGTCACGCTCTTGGCCAGGTTGCGCGGCTGGTCGACATCGCGGCCCATCAGGACCGCCGTGTGATAGGCGAACAGCTGCAGCCCGACATTCATCACCAGCGGGTGCAACAGCGGGTGGCAGGGAGGCGAACAGATCACATCGTCCGCCAGGGAGTGGATGTCCTCGCGCCCCGAGTTCGTGACCGCGATGACCGGCCCCCGGCGGGCGCGAATTTCCTGCAGCGATGACAGCGATTTGTCCAGCAGGTCGTTGTCCGGCAGGACCACCAGGGTGGGGGTGTCCGGATCGATCAGTGCCAGCGGCCCGTGTTTCAGTTCCGAGGCGGGATACGCCTCGGCGTGCACGTAGGAGATTTCCTTCAGCTTTTGTGCACCTTCCAGCGCCACGGGATAGGCGTCGGTCCTGCCGATATAGAACGCGCTGGAGGCCCCGTGGTATCTGGCCGAGATTTCCCGGATCCGGGGGCTTTCCCCGAGAGCGTTCCTGATCAGTCCGGGTAATTCGCCGATCGCTTCGACCAGTTCGTCTCCCCGCTGGGGAGAGATGTCCCTGATCCGTCCGAGCTGCAGGGCCAGGAGCATGAAACAGGCGAGCATGCCGGAAAATGCCTTGGTGGAGGCCACGGAGATTTCCGGGCCGACATGCATGTAGACACCGCCGTCCACCTCCCGCGCGATGCTGCTGCCCACCACGTTGCATATGCCGAGGACGCGCCCGCCCCTGCTCCTCACCTCCCGGATGGCGGCCAGGGTGTCGAAGGTTTCCCCGGACTGGCTGACGGCGATGTAGAGGGTGTCGTTCTCGATGACCGGGTTGCGGTAGCGGAATTCCGCCGCCGGCTCCGACGCCGCCGGCAGTCTGGCCAGGGACTCGACCATGTTGGCGCCCGCGATGCCGGCATAATATGCCGAACCGCAGCCGAGAAAACGGACCCGGCGGATATCCCGCAGTTCCCTGGCCGACAGGTTGAGCCCCCCCAGGTGGGCGGTGCCGAACTGCCGGTCCAGGCGCCCGCCCAGCGTCCGCGCGATGGCTTCGGGCTGCTCCTCGATCTCCTTGAGCATGTAGTGGTCGTAGCCGTCCCTGGACAGCGCTTCCGGGCTGTGGTCCAGCGTAACCGGGGGGCGGGAGATCATCGATTCGTCCATCGTGGCGATGGAAAAGTTCCGGGCATCCACGGTTGCCAGTTCGCCATCCTCCAGGTGCACGACATCCCTGGTGTGCGTCAGGATGGCGTTTGCGTCGGAGGTGATGAACATCTCCCGTTCGCCCACGCCGATGATCACCGGGCTGCCGTTGCGCGCCGCCACCAGTTCACCCGGCCGGCTGGCATCCATGACCACCAGGCCGTAGGTTCCCTGCACCTGGCGCAGGGCGAGCCGCACCGAGTCGCGCAGGCTGTCCGCAGGATGCATCGCCACCAGGTGGGCCAGGATCTCGCTGTCGGTTTCGGAGTTGAATACCGCGCCGTCGGCCTGCAGCGCCCCCCTCAGGGCCGTGGCGTTCTCGATGATGCCGTTGTGGATGATGGCGATCCTGCCGTCCGGGGAATGGTGGGGGTGGGCATTGGAGTCGGTTGCCTCCCCGTGGGTCGCCCAGCGGGTGTGGCCCATGCCGCATTTGGCGCCTGACTGGGCCGGCAGCCGCGCTTCCAGTTGCGCCAGTTTCCCCGCCGCCCGCCAGGTGGCGAACCGGCCGCGCCGGTGCAGGGTGATGCCGGCGGAGTCGTAACCCCGGTATTCCAGCCGGCGCAGCCCCGCCACCAGGATCGGAAGGGCTTTCCTTTGGCCGCTGAAGGCGATGATGCCGCACATGGTCCGGTCTCCGGGTCAGCCGTATACCATGCGGCGGATCTGCCGCATGCTGACCGGACGGGCAGGGAACCTCCGGCCCGGAATCTCCGCCGAAATCCGTGCGAAGATCTCCGGGTTCGGGAGCCCTGCGCCCTGCAGTTCACGGTGGCGGCGGCGCACGAATTCCTCCGGACTCTCGCGGAAGTAGTTCAATACCTCCAGTACCAGAAGTTCGACCTCCCCGGCTGCCAGTCCCCGGGTTTCGGAGAGATGGTGTGCCAGTTCGCTGTGCTCTGTGATGGGGTTCATGGAAGCATAATATCGATAAAAATAAAAAAATATCCACAGATTTGCCCGCAATTGGGCAGATTTTACCATATGGATCAGATTAGACAGGGTTGCTCCGGGTACGGTACATTCGTACTCCCGTACGCCAGCCGAGATGTGAATGTCCCAGAACCAAGCCGTGCCGGATACCCAGGAGGCCGTCCTGGAGCGTCTCTTGGCGGACTTTGACCGGTTGCCCACCCAGCTCCAGATCACCGCACGTTTCATCATCGACCATCCCAGGGAGGTGGGGGTCCAGACCATGCGCAGCCTGGCCGGGCAGGCCGGTGTGCATCCCAACAGTTTCGTGCGACTTGCGCGCCATCTCGGATTTGCCGGGTATGACGACATGCGCGAGAGGTTCCGGGATTTCGTCCGCGGCGGTGCCGGCAGCTTCCGCGAGCGGGCCAGGTGGCTGCAGTCCATGGCCAGGCAGGGCGGAGCGGCGGCGGTCAGCGGGGAGATCGCCCAGTCCGTGCTGGTCAACATTGAAAACCTGTACCAGGGAGGCCAGCAGAAGGCCATGGAGCGCGCGGTCCGCTGGATGACCGGGGCGAGGCGGGTCTATGTCGTCGGCGTCGGGTCGAGTTATGCGCTGGCCTACAATTTCTGGTACCTGGCGCGCATGATGTATCCCCATTTCATCCTGATCCCGCGCCACGGCAGCCTCCCCATGGACGACATCCTGCATGTCGGCCGGCGGGACGTGCTGTTCGCCATGACGTTCCAGCCCTACCGGGCCGAGATCATCGAGGTGATGCGTTTCGCCAGGGAGCAGGGCGCCCGTACCATCGGTCTGTCGGACAGCAGGACCTCGCCCGTGTTCCGCGATGCCGGGCTCGGGCTTTTCGCCCCCACGCATACGCCGCAGTTCTTCCACTCGAACAGCGCCACCACCGCGCTGCTCGAAACACTCTGCGCCCTGATGGCCTCGGAGGGCGGGGACCGGGTCCTGGCGGAGATCGAGACCTTCAATGAACGCCGCTGGCAAAGCGGGGTGTATCTCAGGTAACCGGCGCTTGCGGAAATGATACATCTGTACTAGATTTCCCGTTTTGATACATGTAGCCGATTTCCGGCGCCGGGTTTCGCCATGCCTGCATCCGCACACCACCCCGTACGGGGATTGCCGGCCGTCTATTTCAACGATCCGGCAATCTTTCACAGGACCAGGGAGGAAGTCTTCTTCCGCACCTGGCAGTACGCCTGCCACGCCAGCCAGTTGCCCGCCCCAGGGGACTATCTGACCTTCACCCTGTTCGACCAGGACATCGTGGTGTTGCGGGACCGCGGGGGCACGCTGCGTGCGTTCTACAACGTCTGCCAGCATCGGGGGCACCGCCTGCTGGAGGGCAGTGGCAACCGCCGCCTGCTGGTCTGCCCCTACCATGCCTGGAGTTACGGTCTGGACGGGCGCCTGAAAGGGGCGCCCGGGAGCGACGCGGTCGACGGATTCGATCCCGGGGACATCTGTATCCCCTCCATACGGCTGGAGGAATTTCTCGGATTCGTCTTCATCAACCTGGATGACGGTGCCCCCTCCATGGACCGGTGCTATCCCGGCGTCCGGGAGGCCATCCTGTCATTGTGCCCGGATATCCGGGAGCGCCGTCTGGCCGACGAGCACAGTACCGAGGAGGGCTGCAACTGGCTGGTTGCGGTCGAGAACTACAACGAGTGCTATCACTGCAAGGGGGCCCATCCCGATTTCGCCGAGGGCGTCATCGACCCGGCATCCTACGGCGTTCTGCCGTTCGGTGACGGCAAGGTGCTGGTGCACAGTTCGCGGCCGGCCCGCGGGGACGGCGCATGGTATGACGTCAGCGGATCGGATTACGGCAGTTTCTACCTCTGGCCGGCGACATCCATCCAGATCTATCCCGGGTGCGTGGTCAACAATTATTACTGGCGCCCGCTGGCGGTGGATGGCACCCGGGTAGTCCGGAGCTGGTTTTCCCGTGACGGACAGGTCGACGAAGTCCTCCGCCAGGTCATCGAGCTCGACCGGAACACCACGTTTGCCGAGGACCTCGTTCTGCTCAGGAACGTCCAGCGCGGCATCCGGTCCCGGGGCTACCGGCCGGGGCCCCTGATCATCAGTCCCGGCGGAGGGATCGACAATGAACTGTCCATTGCCTGCCTGCATCGATGGCTGCGCGAGGCGGTGGACGGAAAATCCGGCCCAACCCGAGCCCCGACATGAAAGCTGCCCCGGAGAACTCCCCGTCCGCCTCCCCGGAATTGTTCGCAATTGCGGAAGATTCCCTGCCTGGCGCGGGGCTCGGAAGCTATTCGCTGGCTGACGACATCCGCCTGGTGTTCGCCCATGGGAAGGGATCACGCCTGTGGGACGTGGACGGGCGGGAGTACATCGACTATGTCGGGGGTGCCGGTGCGCTGATTCTGGGACATTCCCATCCGGCGGTGGTCCGGGCGATGTGCGACCAGGTCGAGCGGGGCGCGCACATGTTCGGCTCGTTGAACGACGTCGCCGTTCGCCTGGCCCACAGGCTCGTGCGGGACATTCCCTGTGCGGAAAAGATTGCTTACGCCACCACCGGCTCGGAAGCCACCGCCTACGCCATGCGGCTGGCGCGTGCCCATACCGGCCGGGACAAGATTCTCAAGTTCGAGGGTGCCTACCACGGCAACCACGACTATGCCATCGTGTCGACGTTTCCGCGGGAGACGGGTCACTATCCCGAAGGCGTGGCGGATTCCCACGGTCAGCCCAGGGCAACGGTGGAAACCATGCTGGTCAGTCCCTACAACGACCTCGAAACCCTGGCCAGGATCGTGTCGGAGCAGGGCCGGGATATAGCCGCGATCATCGCCGAGGGTGTGCAGCGGATCATCCCGGCAAGTCCGGAATTCCTCCGCGGCGTCCGCCGCATCTGCGATGAGCACGACATCCTGTTCATACTCGACGAGGTGGTGACAGGATTCCGGCTCGGCTATGGCGGCGCCCAGGAATGGTACGATGTGAAACCGGATCTCGCCACCTACGGCAAGGTGGTGGGCGGCGGCGGCCCCCTGTCCTGCATCGCCGGCCCCGCCGAGATCATCGATCTGGCCGACCCCCGCCGCAAGGGCAGGCAGGGCTTCACCTATTTCAACGGCACGCTCCACGGCAATCCCGTGGCCGCCGCCGCCACCCTGGCCATGCTGGACGAACTGTCGCAACCGGATACCTACCGCCGGTTGAACGAATATGCCGCCGAACTGTGCCGGGAAAGCCAGAAGGTCCTTGACCGCTACGGGATCGGGGCCATTGCCTGCAACACCGGCTCCCTGTGGCAGATCCTTTTCACCGACCGGGTGCCCCGGAACCAGTCGGACATGCTCGCCGGCGACCAGGCCGCCATGCGCCGGCTGGACTCCGAACTCATGAAACAGGGCCAGTATGTGCTTCCGGGCGTGCGCCGGTTCGTGTCCTGTGTGCATGCCGGGGAGGACCTTGAGGATTCCCTGAGGGGTCTGGATGCGGCCTGCCGGGCGTTCAGCAAGACCGGTTGAACCGTTCGGGAATCCTGCCGGTCCGGCCCTGATCCCGGTGTCGGGATCGCTGGCTCCGCGGGTGGAGGCCGGCGCCGTCCCGAGGGGGGGACCCGGATACTTGACGGGACCCCGCCGGAGGCATTGAAATCCCGTTCCGTTTTCTACCTGCCCATCCCGAATATCCATGCTGACACTCTACGGACGGTTTCCCTCGCGCTCCAACCGCGCGCACTGGGCGCTGGAGGAACTCGAGGTGCCCTACACCTACTATCAGGTTGATTTTTCCGCGGGCGACACCGACTCTCCGGCTTTTCGCAGTCTCAATCCCGGCGGGAAGATTCCCGTGCTCACGGACGGTGACCTGGTGATCACGGAATCCGGGGCGATCTGCAATTATCTCGGAGACCGGCATCCGGCGTCGGGCCTGACGCCAAGCCCCGGTTCGCCGGACAGGGCGAGGTACGACCAGTGGATGTTCTTTGCGCAAAGTGAACTGGAGCAGCCGCTCTGGACCAAGGCCAAGCACAAGTTCGCCCTGCCCAGGGAGTGGCGGGTCAAGGGTCTCGAAGACACCGTTGCCTGGGAGTTCCAGCGCGCGGCCGAGGTCCTGGCGAAGGGGCTTGGCGACAACGAGTTCATTGTCGGTGACCGGTTTACCATGGCGGATATCATGCTCACCCATACGTTGGGCTGGGCGAAGGCGGCGAACATGGAAATCCGGCAGCGGAACCTGCTGGACTACGCCAATCGCAACTTCGGGCGCCCCGCGGTGAACCGGATGGCGAAACGCCGGGGCCAACCGCCTCCGGGGGGCCGGGAAATCCATTGAGATTGCGGTCCGGCCTCCTGCTTCGCGGACATCCTACGCGCACAAGCCCCGGCCCAGGTCTTGCGTGCGGCTTACGGAATCCGGGGTGCCGCTGTCAAAGGTGACCGGGCGGGAGTTTCCGGCGTGGTTCAGTTGTCCGGCCCTGCATAGGTTTCCCGGAGTTCGCGCTTCAGGATCTTCCCCGCCACGTTGCGGGGAAACTCGTCCAGGATCAATGCGTCCACAATTCTCTGGAACCTGGCATCAACCCGCTGGTTGACCCATTCCACCAGTTCTCCGGGGGATACGGTCCCTGTGACCGTGACGGCCGCAACCGGCGCCTCGCCCCATTTGCTGTCCTCCACCCCGAACACCGCCACTTCATTGACCGCGGGATGCCGGATGACGATTTCCTCGATGTCCTTGGGGTAGACGTTGACGCCGCCGCTGATGATCATGTCCTTGGCGCGGTCGACCAGGTACAGATAGCCGTCCTCGTCAAGGTAGCCGAGGTCGCCGGAGCGGAGCCAGCGGCCGTGGAATGCCTTTTCCGTGAGATCGGGGCGGTTGTGGTAGCCGGGCATCACCATGGGTCCGGTGCCGCAGATTTCCCCAATCCCGCCCGTTGGCAGCGGATTGCCCGATTCGTCCAGGATGGCGATGTCGTTGAAAAACGCGGGTCTGCCCACCGACCCGGCCTTGCGCACGGACTCGTTGCGGTCGAGTATGGTCATGAAACCCTCGGTGACGCCGTACAGTTCGTAGAACCGGTCCGGGAGCTGTTCGTTGATGATCTGCTTGTAGCGCAGGTGCAGCGGCGCACCCACGTTGTGGAGCATCTCGAGGGAGGCCAGCCTGTCGGGATGGTACTCGGGGCTGCCCAGGATCGAAATGATCTGGGCGGGGACCATCACGACGTGGGTGACCCGGTAGCGTTCGATGTCGCGGATCACCGCGTCGGCATCGAAACGCCGGTGCATGATGTAGCGGCAGCCGAGTAGCATCCAGGGCATGAGATCGAGCATGGCCCCGTTGAAGACGATGGCCCCGGCATGCAGGCAGACGCTTTCCGGGGTCATCCGCCAGGCATTTGCGAACAGGGTGCAGTACATGCTGCGGATGCGGTGGGTGTGGAGGATGCCCTTGGGCAGTCCGGTCGTGCCGCTGGAATACATGATGTTGTACACATCATCCGGCTCCACCGGGACGCCGGGGTCCCGGATCGAGGCCGAGGCCACGAGGTCCGTATAGGAGGAAAATCCGGCGGACTGACCCCCGGCAATGATCAATCCGTCCGGTATCAGGTCCGGCAGGTCACCGCGGATCGCTTCCAGGTTGGCCGCCTGGTCCTCCGAGGCCAGCACCACCCTGGCCCCGGCATCCCCGAGGAGGGTACGGAGCCCGCCGGGCTGCAGCAGAACGCTGCACGGCACAATCACCAGCCCGCTGACCGCTGCCGCCCAGTAGGCCGCCATCAGTTCAAGGCTGTTCGGCAGGACGGTTGCGAAACGGTCCCCCTTCTCAAGGCCAAGGCCCAGCAGGGCATTGGCCAGCCGGTTGACCTCTTCGTTCAGCGACGCGAAATCCCAGGTCCGGCCCTCGAAATCCAGTGCCGGGGCGTCGCCACGAAATCTGGCGTGATGGGGCAGGAGACGGGAAATGGTTGGCATGTGAATCGACGGATCAATGGCACACTGTACTCAAACTGTACCGGGTCTGCCAGTCCCGGAATTCCATGCAACCTGTTCCTGCAACCGGCATGGCATCGGGAAGCCTGGTTTTCAGTGGCTTCGGATTCTCGGGTCCAGGGCGTCCCGCAAGCCGTCGCCGATGTAGTTTACCGACAGCACGGTCAGCGAGATGGCAAGCCCGGGCCAGACCACGCGCTCGGGATAGAGTTCCATCCGGTCGACCGCATCGAACAGGAGTTTTCCCCACGTCGGGAAATCCGGCGGAAAGCCGAAGCCGAGGAAGGAAAGGGCCGACTCCGTGATGATCGCCGTGGCGATGCCGAGCGTGGCGGACACCATGATCGGCGAAAGCACGTTCGGCAGGACATGCCGCAGGATCATCTTCGGGGGTGAAGTGCCGATGGACCGTGCTGCCAGCACGAATTCACGCTCCTTGAGCGCCAGGACATCCCCGCGGACAATGCGGGCGGTCTGCATCCAGGAGGTAATCCCCACGAGTGTCACGATCAGGACGAATATACCGCCCTCGGGTCCGAAGGCGGCGGACAGCGGCGCGCGGAAGAGGAGGACGGCAACCAGCAACAGTGGCAGCAGGGGCAGTGCGAGAAAGAGATCGGTCAGGCGCATCAGCAGCCCGTCAAGCCGCTGGAAATATCCCGCCAGCACCCCGATGACGGTACCGATGACCAGGCTGAGGAGCATGGCCGTGAGCCCCACGGCAATGGACACCTGTCCGCCCGAAAGGAGGCGCGCCAGGATATCGCGTCCCAGGTTATCGGTACCGAGCGGGTGTGCCCAGCTCATCTTTGCACCCGTATCCCAGAGCGTGACGTAGACAGGGCGCAGATCCCTCAGCTTGATGAAATCGCGGCCCGTGGGCACGAATTGGGGGTCGTTCCAGTAGACCAGTGGGCCGGCGAGGACCCCAAGCATGATCAGCGCGAAGACCATCATGCCCACCAGCGCACCGCGGTGTATCCGGAACTGGCGCCAGACATCCCACCATTGAGAGCGGCCGGCTTCTGCGACTCCCTTGCCGCCAGCGTCCTGTTCCCGGATCTCAGTCATAACGGATCCGCGGATCAAGGATGCCGTAGAGGATGTCGGCAACCAGGTTGAACAGCACGATCAGCACGGCGAAGATGAAGGTCAGTGTCTGGACCATGGGGAGGTCGTTGGCCTGGATGGCCGTGATCAGAAGATGACCGATGCCATTCACCTTGAACACCTGTTCGGTGATGATCGCCCCGCCGAAGATGGCGGGGACGCCGAGGGCGATGACGGTGACAACCGGGATCAGGGAATTGCGCAGGACATGTACCAGCACCACCGTGCGCTCGGACAGTCCCTTGGCCCGGGCGGTGCGCACGTAGTCCTCGCTGAGATTGTCCAGCATCGAGGCCCGCATGAAGCGGCTGAGCTGCGATGTGATCTGCAGGGCAAGCACCATGACGGGGAGGATCATCTGTTTCAGCTGGACCAGGAAGCTGTCCCAGTCGTTCACGACATGGGTGGTGTTGTAGATCGAGGGAAACCAGCCGAGCTGGACCGAAAAGATCACGATGGCAAGCACCCCGGAGAAGAACGGCGGAATCGCGAACCCGACCATCGTGATGAAGGTTCCGGCCTGGTCAAAGACCGAATACTGGCGATAGGCCGAATAGATGCCGACCGGCAGGGCGATCAGCACCGCCACCACGTAGGCCACGCCAACCACCCAGAGTGTCTGCGGGATACGCTGTATCACGATGTCCATGACCGGTGAACGGGTCTGCCACGAGATCACGCGCTGGTCGCCCTCGGCGAAGGCGGTCCCGAAGAGCGAATCCGCGAGAACCATCGGTTCGACCACGAAAAACTGGTGCAGCCACTTGGTGAAGCGTATGTGCACGGGCTGTCCGAGGCCGAGCGCCTCGCGCATCTTCTCCTTGACTTCCGGCGGCACGGTCAGCGGAACCTGTGCCATGGGATCGCCGGGGGCGAGTTCCAGCAGAAGGAAAATGACCAGGCTGATGAACAGCAGCGTCGGGACGGCCAGGACCAGGCGTCTGATGGTATAGGTCAGCATCTCGGGCCTGGTCCTGCCGCGGCGGCCGGTGCGGATTCCCGGAGCGCGCGGGCAACCGGCTTCAGGTTACGCCATGGCTCCGGGCGCGAACAGCCTGCGGAGCCCTGACACTATCGGATCCGATACCAGTCGGCCACGTTCCACAGTTCGCTGTCCCAGACATTGAGCCTGACGCCGCCGAGGCTGCTGGCATGGGCGGAAAGGCGTCCCCGGTGGACCAGCGGAATCATCACGACTTCCTGCATCAGCATGTCGTTGAGTTCCCGCGCGATGCGCGCCCGTTCGCTGAGTTCCGCCGTCTGGGTCAGCTCCTTGTGGCGGGCGTCGTACGCGGGGTTGCAGTAGCGTGGAATGTTGGCCCCCTGCCACTGGGTATCGGGGCGCGGGCTGTCCGAGCAGAGCCAGTTCGCCAGATAGGACTGCGGGTCGGTGCCGCTGAAGTTGTTCGCGTACATCTCGAGGTCGGCATAGAATTTCTGGTAGGTGTCGGGCGAGCCCGGATCACTGCCGAAGAAGACCGATGCATCGATGTTGCGAAGTTCGGCCGCCACGCCGATTTCGGACCACCACTGCTTGATCAGTACCTGGAAGTCCTGGCGCACCGCATTGGTGGAGGTCTGGTAGAGAACGCTCAGTTCCACGCCATCCCGGTCGCGGATGCCGTCGCCGTTCGAATCGATCCAGCCGGCCTGGTCAAGCAGCGCATTCGCCCCGGGGATGTCCTGGACCAGGCAGCCGTCGTTGGCCGTCGATGTGTAGATGTCGGGTGCCGGGACGACGTTGCAGGTCGGCTTGCCGGCCTTGCCGTAGCCGATTTCCACGAGCAGGTCCCGGTCGATTGCCATGGACAGCGCCTTGCGGACATTGATGTCCGAAAGGAACGGGTGCGGATGGCTTGCCGTGGAGCGCTCGGCATCGGGCAATCCCGGGTCGGGGTTGGTGAGGTTGACCATGATTCTTTCGACCAGGGTGCCGAAGCCCGCGACCGGCACGCCCATGCCGCCTTTCTCCATCTCGGCGATGACGTCCGGTGCCAGTTGCAGGTTCCAGGCATAGTCGAACTCGCCGGTCTCCATCACGGCGCGGCCCGCCGCGGTGGCATCGCCGCCACCCTTGAAGGTCAGCGTCGCGAAGGCCGGCTTGTCCGGATCCCGGTAGTTCGGGTTCGCTTCCATGGTGATCACGTCATTGGGGCGGAATTCCACCACCCTGAACGGGCCGGTGCCGAAGGGATTGAAATTCTGCTCGGTGCAGTTCGGGGCTGACGCGCCCAGGCAGTCGGCGAACTGTGCGGCCTGGATGATCGGACTCTCGGCGCCCACGAACGGGCCATAGGGAAACGGGGTGGGTCCCTCGAAAGTGACCTTCACCGTATGCGTGTCGGTTGCCTCGACATTGCTGACTCCCGAGAACTTGGCCAGTTGGGCGCAGCCGCCCTCGGGGTGCATGCAGTAGTCCGCGGTGAACTTGACGTCGGCCGAGGTGAAGGGCGTGCCGTCGGACCAGCGGATGTCATCGCGCAGCTTCCAGGTGATCGAGGTCAGATCCTCGCTGACGCCGCCGTTCGAGACGGTCGGGATTTCGGTTGCAAGCCAGGGCATCATGTTGCCGCCTTCATCATATCGTGCCAGGGGCTCGATGATCAGGCTGGCGCTTTCAATGTCTTTCGTACCGCCCGACAGGAACGGGTTCAGGGTGGATGGCGCCTGCCAGTAGATGATATTGACATGTCCGTCACGGCCCTGCTGGGCCATGGCCATGGGAGTCAGGGCCAGCGCGGCGGTGGCGAGGCCAAGGGTAAGGAGCTTCATGGCTTGTCTTCGGTCAGTGATTGATTGGGTCCGCTTCAGTACCCGGAAGCAGGCAGCCACGCTGCAGACATGGCTTTTTGCTCCGACCCGGGGAGTGGCAGCGGTCGCGAAATATTATTGGTTGAATCCATTCCGGATGCAAGCGCCCGCCGGTGCAGCGGACCGTACCCGGTTCCGGGGTTGATCTTGGGAATGATCCCTGATTACATCGGGTGAAGTTTCGGAGGAAGTCATGTCCGTTCAGCCGCTCGTCGATGTGAGGAACCTGCGCGTGGAATTCGGTTCCGGTCCTGGCGTCGTCGTGGGGGTCGAGAACGTGTCGTTCCGGATCATGCCCGGCGAAACACTGTGCGTGGTGGGCGAATCCGGATCGGGCAAGTCGGTATCGGCGCTCAGCATGATGCGCCTCGTGGAGTTCGGCGGCGGGGAGATTGCATCCGGATCGCTCCTCTACCAGGATCGTGAGGGCAGTGTTGACCTCGGCGGGGCGGGCGATGCGACGATGCGCCGGATCCGCGGCCATCGCATCGGGATGATCTTTCAGGAGCCGATGACCGCCCTGAACCCGGTGTTCACGGTGGAGCGCCAGTTGACGGAGGGTCTCAAGGTTCACCTGGGAATGAACGGGGAACAGGCAAGGGAGCGAGCGCTTGAGCTGCTCCGGAATGTTCAGATACCGGAACCCGAGCAGCGGCTGAACCAGTATCCGCACGAATTGTCGGGGGGCATGCGCCAACGGGTGGTCATCGCCATGGCTATGGCCTGCGAGCCGCGGCTGCTGATCTGCGACGAGCCCACCACTGCCCTTGACGTGACCGTCCAGGCCGAGATTCTTGCCCTGATCAACCGGCTGAAACGGGAATACGGCACGGCGGTCATGTTCATCACCCACGACATGGCGGTAGTCGCCCAGATCGCGGACCGGGTAAGTGTCATGTATCGCGGTCTGCAGGTGGAGGAGGGGACCGTGTTCGAGATTTTTGAAAATCCGCAACACGATTACACACGGGCCCTGCTGGCCGCCGTGCCGAAACTCGGCGACATGCGCGGCCGGCCCGCCCCGGAGCCGATGAAGGTCATGGGTGCCGCCGAATCCGCGAGGACCCCGGATACCGACATCGCGGAGCGCCCGGTATTGCTGGAGGTCGAAGGCCTGACTACGCGATTCCCCGTGCGCAAGGGACTGTTCCGCCGGGTGGTGGCCAATGTCCATTCCGTCGAGGATGTTTCGTTCACGATACGCAGGGGGGAGACCCTGGGGCTCGTGGGCGAATCCGGCTGCGGAAAGTCCTCCTGCGGGCGCTCGATCCTGAGATTGGTGGAACCCCTGCGCGGCAAGGTACGGCTTGGCGGCGACGATATCATTGCGATGGACGAACAGGGCCTTCGTGCCGCCCGGCGCAACATGCAGATGGTATTCCAGGACCCGTTCGCTTCGCTCAACCCGCAGGTGCGGCTGATCGACCAGGTGTCGGAACCCCTGCGAAACTACGGCCTGGCACGGGGGGATGAGCTGGTCGATCGCGTGGCGACCCTTTTCGACCGGGTTGAACTGCCCCGCAGTTTCATGAACCGGTATCCGCACGAGCTTTCCGGGGGGCAGCGCCAGCGGATCGCCATCGCCCGCGCCCTGGCGCTGAATCCCTGGCTCATCGTGGCGGACGAGGCGGTCTCGGCACTGGATGTCTCGGTGCAGGCCCAGGTCCTGAACCTCATGATGGGACTGCAGGCCGAACTGGGAATCGCCCTTCTTTTCATCAGTCACGACATGGCCGTGGTCGAACGCATCAGCCATCACACGGCGGTCATGTACCTGGGGCGCATCGTGGAGATCGGGCCACGGGAGGCCGTCTTCGGGAGCCCGCGACATGCATACACGAAATCCCTCCTGTCGGCCGTGCCGGTGGCCGACCCGCGCCGGCGCGGGAGCCTCGATGACGTCCGGTTCAGGCCGGTTCCCTCGCCGATTTTTCCGGTGGGGCATGAACCCGGGCCTTCCGTCTATGAAGAGGCCGGACCGGGACACCTCGTGCTGATGTCCGACGCGGGCTGATGCGGGAAATGCGCGGCTGCCCGCACACGAGTTGCCTTCCCTGTGGCCCGGTCAATCCTGCCGGGCCGGGACCAATGGCAGGCACAGGTCCGTCATCAGCTCATCGGCAGGGGTGTCGTATGGTGGGCAGTGAATCGATGCGAAAGGGGCGAATTCAACGGTGCTTGACCGCGTCCGGAACGGTGCAGACCGGTATCGGGTCCATCTTGTGCCGGTTGGCGGCATGCAGCCTGCGGTAGATCGCGAGTACTTCCTCCTGTCTCGGGGTCAGCGGTTCCGGGGCAGCCCCGGGGTCATGGTCCATGGCCCATTCCAGTTCGGGATACGAGGCGCCGATCTGGTCCTCGTCGGAGCGGTTGTCTCCCCAGAGCCCGTCCGTCGGGGCGGCCTCCATGATCTCCCGGTTCACGCACAGCGCCCTGCCGAGCTCGTACACCTCGGACTTGACCAGGTCCGCGATGGGACTCAGGTCGACCCCCCCGTCGCCGTACTTGGTAAAGAACCCGACTCCGAAATCCTCCACCTTGTTGCCGGTGCCGGCCACCAGATAGCCGTGCAGGCCCGCGAAGTAGTAGAGGGTGGTCATGCGGATCCTCGCCCGGGCATTGGCCAGCATGAGAAAACGCGCCTCCTCGTTCGCCACGGGGGGCATGGCAGTGACAAACTGGTCGAACACGGACGAAAGTTCGGTGCGCACGGAGGTGACATCGGGATATTCCCCTTCCAGTTGCGAGATATGTTTCCTGGCCCTGGAAACCTGGGTGTCGGACTGGTGGATCGGCATTTCGCAGCAAATCACCCGTTGCCCGGTCCGGGCCGCCAGGCCGGATGTCACCGCGGAATCGATCCCGCCGGAGACACCGACAACGAAGCCCCCCGTGCCCGCGGCGGCGGCGTGCTCGTTGAGCCAGCTGACAATATGGGATATGACTGCTTCTGCGTTCATGGGGATTGGTACCGGGTCACGGAATGCGGGGTCCGGACAGCGTCCGGTTTTCAGGTGCCGGTACATTATATCGCTGCCGCGGCATGAAATCGCCGGTATGCCGTTTCCCCGGGCAGGTTACCCAATTGGGGCGGTAGCGACGGCGATCAATTGCGCGATAATAAGCGCTCAATTTTTTATTTTTCCCGTAAGTTACCCGTGACTATAGAAAGCAGCAAGGCTCATCTGGCGGCCTACACCAAGGACCAGAATCTCGCGGAACTGATGATTCCCGCGGTCGGCCACCTGTACCGTGAAAACGGCATTATCGTACTCGTCTTCGGACGGAAACTGATGAATGCGTCGGTGATCGACATCATCAAGGCGCACCGTTTCGGCAGGCGCATAGCGGGCAAGGATCCCTCCCTGGAGCAGACCAGCGAGGTGCTCAAGGCCCTGGCCAGGATGGATCTTGGGATTTGCCGGATCGACATCGGCAAACTGGCGCACCGCTTCTACCATGAAAACGGCAGCAGCGAGAGCCTGGACGGGTTCCTGGCCAGGGAACTGGCCCCCGCCGCCGCGAACGGTGACCATGCGCCGGAAGATCCCCAGGACGTGGTGTTGTATGGTTTCGGACGTATCGGCAGGGTGCTTGCCCGCCTCCTGATCGAACGGAGTACCGCCAGGCACAACAGGCTCCGCCTGCGTGCCATCGTGGTCCGGGGCGGCCGGGATGGAGACCTGGAAAAACGTGCCAGCCTGCTCAGGCGGGATTCCATTCACGGGCCGTTCAACGGTTCGGTCACGGTGGATGTCGAGAACAGCGCCATCATTGCCAACGGCAACTATATCAACGTGATCTATGCCAATCAGCCGGAGGACATCGATTACACGAAGTACGGAATCCGCGATGCGCTGGTCGTCGACAATGCCGGAGTCTTCAAGGACGAGAAGTCGCTGTCCCGCCACCTTGTTCCCCAGGGCGCTGCCAAGGTACTGCTGACCGCGCCGGCCAAGGGGGATGTCCGGAACATCGTCTATGGCGTGAACCATCACATGCTCGACGACCAGCCAATCGTCTGTGCCGCATCCTGTACCACCAACGCCATCACGCCTGTTCTGAAAGCCATCAATGACCGCTACGACATAGTCAACGGTCACGTGGAAACCGTGCACTCCTACACGAACGACCAGAACCTGATCGACAACTATCATTCGGCGGAGCGACGGGGCCGAAGCGCCCCCCTGAACATGGTGCTGACCACCACGGGGGCAGCCGGGGCGGTGGCCAAGGCCTTGCCGGAACTGGCGGGAAAACTCACCGGCAATGCCATCCGGGTGCCCACGCCGAACGTATCCCTGGCGGTCATGAACCTGAACCTGTCCGAGGCTCCGACGAGGGATGAACTGAACGCCTACATGAGGGACGTGGCATATCATTCTCCCCTCAGCGAACAGATTTCCTATTCCGCGTCCACGGAGGCGGTCTCCAGTGACATGGTGGGCACACCGGAGCCGGCGATCTTCGATTCGGTGGCCACCATCGTGCAGGGCAACAGCTGCGTTGTCTATGTCTGGTACGACAACGAATTCGGGTACACGGTGCAGGTGCTTCGGGTGATGCGCCACATGGTAGGCATGCACATCCCCCTGTATCCCGCCTAGGGCATCCCTGGTGACGCGTGCCGGCGGTCACGGGGGAATGCCCCCGTGGAAAATTCCCCGATCCGCCCATGGTGCGCGCGGAATGTGCCGGGCGCACGAGTTGACCGGCTCCGGGTGTGAGCGGGTGCTGCCCGGTACCGACAATGGCTACGATCGGTCCCGGGGGCGGACTGCCCAGCAGGGGACGGGGTAGGGTCGTTGGATCCCGGCCTGGTCTCCCTGTTCATCGGCTCAATTCTGGCATCCACGCTGGTGCCCGGGGGGGTCGAGGGCCTGTTGCTGGTGATGGTGCAACAGCAACTACATGACATGGCGGCACTGTTCCTGGTCGCCTCCACCGGCAATACCCTAGGCGGAATCATTACATTTCTCATCGGGGTGCTGCTTGCCGGGGGCCTCAGGTACGGAAGACCGCATCCCCGGCTTGAGCGCTGGTTCAGCGTGGAAAACAAAGCCCTCGGCAGGATCAGGCGTTTCGGATCGCCAGCGCTGCTCTTTTCCTGGATGCCCGTGGTGGGGGATCCGCTTTGTCTTGCCGCCGGCTTCCTCGGCCTGCGTTTCTGGCCCAGCGCTCTGATGATCGCGGTTGGGAAAGCTGCCAGGTATCTGGTGCTTCTGTGGATTCTGCAAGAAACCGTCTGACGGCCCCGCTTCGGCACTGTGCGTGACAGGGCCTGCCGACATGGAGGCATCAGGTTGATGAAATGCATAAGCATCCTGTATTGATAAAAATATAAAGATATGTTTATATAATATCTCATTCAGACATGACCCTTCATGATGATCAGCCAATGGAGTGCCAACCCCACCGCATATCTGGACAGGCCGGTTCGGGAAGAACCGCTCTCGGTATCCATGGAAATGTTTCCCCCGGGAACCGAATCCGGCTGGTGGGGTTTTCGGAGGAACCTGGAACAATTGTCGCTGCTTGGTCCGGAATTCGTTTCCGTCACCAGCGGAGCGGGTGGAGGCGGGAGCCGGAAAACCCTGGAAACCATTGTCAAAGCCAAGGACGGCTGCGACATTCCATTCGCCGCCCACCTCACATCCATCGGCAAGTCCCGGCAGGAGGTTCATGGGGAACTGGATGCGGTCATGGATTCGGGAATCCGTCACGTGGTCGCCTTGCGGGGAGACCTTCCCGTGGGCACGGCACCGGACCCGCAAGGGTACCAGTCCGCCCTTGATCTCGTCCGCGCCATGCGGGCCAGGGAGGAATACCTAAACTGCAGCATTTCCGTGGCAGCCTATCCCGAAGGCCACCCGGAAGCCGTCAGCCAGGAGGAGGAAACCGCCTACCTCAAGCGCAAGGTGGATGCAGGCGCGGACCGGATCATCACCCAGTTCTTCTTCGATACCGAAGTGTTTGCGGTGTTCCTGGAGCGTATCCGGAGCGCCGGCATCGACGTGCCCGTGTTGCCCGGAATCCTGCCAATCGTCGATTTCCCGAAGGCGGTCGCTTTCGCGAAAAATGTCAGACGCGGATTCCCCGCTGGTATCACGTGATGTACCGGGATCTCGAGCAAAGCGTGGAATTGCACCAGGCCATTTCGGTGTCTATCGCCGTGGAACAGTGCCGCCAGCTCATCGCGCTGGGGGTGAGGGAATTCCATTTCTACACGCTGAACCGGTCCGAACTGACAATCGAGGTCTGCCGGGAACTGGGAATATCTCCCGAACAGTCCCGGGCTTCCGCGGAGCCGGGCCGGTCCCGTCCGGTGAAACGAATCGACCAGGCAGCGGCCACCGCGCCCTGATCTTGTCCTTGCTACCGAGCCGCACAGCGGCCTGTTACGGGATTCACCCTTGCCGAATGGCCTAACAGGGTAAAAACGGAGCGATTTCAAGTCCGGAAATAACCTGATTCCCCACTTTATAAGATATAGAAGCTTATTAGAGCAGAAAATGTATACAGAATATCCCACTTTCTCAGAAAAAAGAATCTGAGTTCGCCTATAGTTCCCACCGACTAAAAATCACTAAGGGGCAGTCGGGAACCCGGGTTTGCGGCATCCGGCCCAATCGGCCGGCTTCAGCAGCCGGCTGATCCGGCAGTGCCGGGACACCGGCGGAATCCGGGACCGCCACGGACGGCCCGCAAACGCCTTCTCTCGGCGTAACATTGAGGAGGACGCGATCGCCCTTGCGAAAATGGACGTTGTACGGTGACGCGGACCGTGACACCGTCATCTGCGTCTGCAGACTACGGCTCTCCGTAGCGCCCTGTTGTCGAGAGGTCGATTTTGGTGCTCGCTGGCCGATTCCGTCGAGGTCGGCGACAAAATGAGCGTGCTGAACAGGGTTTATGGGTGTGTTGCTCCCTTGGATTTCGACCCAAAGGGGGGCTGAAGGAGTCCTAAAGGTACTTGGCTACATAGCACACATGCTATAAAAAGTGGCTGTATGACCTGGCGCGTCAGAACCCTGAATGCAACCGTGGACGGGAACTCGACGCGCTCCCCGCGGACATGCGGGCACGGTTCGTTCGCATCGCCAGATTGATCGCTACAGTCGGCCTTGAGCGCGTTGGAATGCCGCATGTCAGGCACCTGGACGGTCCGTTATGGGAAATGCGCCTTGGTGGCCGGGACGGCATCGCGCGGGCGCTGTACGTTACCGCGACGGACCAGCAGGTCGTGGTGGTGCGGGCGTTTGTCATGAAAACCCGGCGCACACCGCACCGGGAAATCGTGTTGGCGCTGCGACGCGCCCAGGAGGTATCGCAATGAGCACACTTGAAGAACTGCACGAGCGGTGGAGCCGGGACGCGGACTATCGCAAAGCCTATGAGCGCCTGGAACCGGAGTTCGAGGTGGCCCGCGCACTCATTGAGGCCCGCCGGTGCGCCGGATTCACCCAGGCGGAGTTGGCCGCACGGATGAAGACTACGCAATCGGCGGTTGCGCGTCTGGAGAGCGGGCGGATACCGCCATCCACACGCACAATGGAGAAGGTTGCGAAGGCAACGGGAACCCGGCTGCGTATCCGGTTCGAGCCCGTGTAAACCCGCTATCCGATCCTGTGGACGCCCAGGATCACGCATAGCCACAGGTCCGTAGTTTCCTGACGAACTTCAGCAGGGGTCAGGGAAAACGCTCTACCCCGGAATTGGAGGCGGCCAATCCGGCTTGGCCGATCGACTACAACAGCCGATAAACGCTGGTCCGACTCAGCCCGTACCTTTCCGTCAGGTCCCGGTTCCCGATATCATCCAGAGTGCAACTGCTGGTCCGACCGCCCATGATCGCCATCCCCTGGAAGTCCCTTTCGCCGGAAACCCTGGATTTGCTGCTGGAGGAAATCGTCACCCGGGACGGTACCGACTACGGCGCGGTGGAGAAGTCCACCGCGCACAAGCGGATGCGCGCCCGCGAACAGCTGGAAGCGGGATTGACGGTGCTGGTCTGGAACAGCAGGACCGCGACCGCATCCCTGGTTGCGCGGGAAGAGGCAGGACGTCTCGGGTTAGTCTGAGCGCTCCGAATGCCGTGCCAGCGCCCAATGGACGTGTTCGCGAACCAGTGACGAGGGATGGGCTGCCCGGTGCCGCAGCGCGGAGATCACGGAATCGCTGCGCGGTGCATTGCCAAGCGCCACGGCAATGTTCCGCAGCCAGCGAATGAACCCGATGCGTCGGATGGCGGATCCCTCGGTCCGGTTCAGGAACGTGGCCTCGTCCCAGGAGAAGAGTTCGCCGAGCCCGCGATCATGTAACGGGTGCCGGGCGAGAAAATCCGTCTCCGCCGTCACCCGGGCATAGCGGTTCCAGGGGCAGACAAGCTGGCAGTCATCACAGCCGAAGACGCGGTTGCCGATCGCCGGGCGGAATTCCTCCGGGATGGCGCCCGGCAGTTCTATGGTCAGGTAGGAGATGCAGCGGCGGGCGTCCAGCACCCAGGGGGCGACGATTGCCCGGGTCGGGCATATGTCGATACAGGCGGTGCAACTGCCGCAATGGGAACTGACGGGTTCATCCACCGGCAACGGCAGGTTCACGTACAGTTCCCCGAGGAAGAACCATGACCCGGCGTCCCGTGAGAGCAGGTTGGTATGTTTCCCGATCCAGCCAAGTCCCGCCTTTTCGGCGAGGGGCTTTTCCAGG